>CAZOLK010000191.1:0-10620 GCA_964580325.1 uncultured Verrucomicrobiota bacterium
GAGGACTGGGAACTGCCAGCCCCGCATGACCTTCAAGCCACAAACATTCTCTTCCATGCCTGCGACACCACGTCATCATTCAGAAATTCCGCAGGAACCCCACCTGGCGGCAACACTGCGTGCCCACCGGGTTCGGGAATTCGCCCCCTGCACCTTCCGTCTGATGTCGTACCGGCATGTGATTCCGATCAAGCGACTTCCGGTCTTTTTTACCGATAAGACGGGCTGTTTTGTTCCAAAATGAACTTCCAATCATTGTAAAAATGAGCTAGAACCTTCGACTACTGGAAAACACCAACAGACACAATAAACTGGAAGACTATGAAAAAACGCATACTGTACGGCAATGCCAACTATGAAGAAGTGGTCGCGGACAACGGCTATTTTGTGGACAAGACCCATTTTATCGAACCGTTGGAGAAGGTGAAAAACGCCGTGTTTCTTCGACCGCGCCGCTTCGGAATCCCTGTGGTGCCGCATTCTCTCCTGCTATTACGACATCAACAAGCGCGAACGGTTTGATGAACTTTTTGGGCACACCTGGATCGGTCAGCATCCCACACCAAACCGTAATGCCTACATGGTGCTGCATTTGGATTTCTCAGTGGTTGTCCCCACGGGTTCGCTCGCCGATATTGAAAAGAGTTTCGATCACAGTTGCAATACGGCCCTCAATGGGCTGCTCATTCGCTACAAAAAGATTCTGGGCGACGGGATTCCCTTCGATTTTGGTACCAGCGCGGCAGGTAATCTGGAATCGCTGACGAACTGTATTGAGGCGAAAGCGTTCCCCCCCCTCTACATCATCATTGACGAATACGATAATTTTTCAAATCAGCTTATCACGTCGCATAAAGACCATCTGTATCGGGAATTAACGGCAGACAACAGTTTTCTTAAGACATTTTTCAAAACCATGAAAGCTGGACGCGGATACGGTACGATCGCCAACATTTTCATCACCGGCGTGCTGCCCATAACCATCGACGACCTGGCTTCCGGGTTCAATATTGCCACCTTTATCACGCTTGAGCCGCACTTTGAAGCCATGCTGGGCTTTACCCAGAGGGAACTCGATGCCCTGCTGAATGACATTTATCGGGATTATGAACTGCCGCCGGAAACACGCGACGAAGTCGGCGAACTCATGCGCAGGCAATACAACGGCTATCATTTTGTGAAGTCAAAAGGAGAGGCGCTGTACAATTCGACGCTGGTCACGTATTTCCTGCGCTACCTGACCGAATATGGCGAAATCCCGAAGCGTCTGACGGATTTGAATCTGCGCACAGACATTTCATGGGTGCGGCGCATCACCTCGGCATACGAAGGCAGCACCGAAGAATTTGTGGATCAACTAACGCTCGAAAACCGCATTCTTTACGATGAATCGGCACTGGTTACAAAATTCAGCATGTCGCAGTTCTTTGAAAAAGGTTTCTTTCCCATTTCCTTTTTCTATCTGGGCATGCTTACAAGATTGGACGAATTCCATCTGCACATCCCGAATCTGAACATGCAGCAAATATTCGTGGAATACTTCAACGAACTGCATCACATCGATGTATCGAGCACGTGTGGCGAAATGATGAGCCGATTTATCCGCGATCTGGATGTGGAAGCGCTGTTCCATGACTACTGGCGGCTGTACATAGCGCAGTTCCCGGAAGCCATTTTGAAAAGGTCAACGAAAACTTTTACCGCTCGACCTTCATGGAACTGTGCAGCCGCTATTTGTCGCGCTGGTTCACCTGGAACGTCGAGCGCAGCTATCCGCAAGGACGCAGCGATCTGGAATTCGCCGGCAAGTATCACGAAACTTTTGCAAAAACTCGCATCGTGATCGAATTCAAATACCTGTCGAACGCCGACTTCAAAAAACATCACACAACGCCGGAAGATTTTCCGCTGAATCCGGAAGACACGAAACAACTGCTTGGTTACGCGGAAGGTCTGAAAGCGGAATATCCGGAAGCGGAAATTTCGCGCTATGTGATCTATTGTTTCGGCAACATCGGCTGCCGCGTCTTCCGGATTGGCGAAGCGTAGCAAGGCTGCGTCACCATCCGGCAGGAGCAGCCATTCTCATGATGGCCAAGAACCTTCGGACGAAGGTTTTCGCAAAGCGCAAAGGTCGGCATTCGCCTCCACCTGGTTTAGTATCCCACAAATCATTCGCTTCTCTACTCCATTCGTGGGTTCCTTTCATTCTTTCCCTACATCCGTGGGACCTCTTCATCCGTGGGTTCTTTTTCTCATTCGCTGCTTTATTATTCGTTGGTCAAACGGGAAATATCAATGACCCGGAAAAAAGATAACCCCCCACAGATGGTATGACGGTCACACAGATGGGTTGCAGGTTTTGTTTTCCAACGAATGGGAAAGCAACGAATAGATAAAAGAAAAAACTGCACTGCGCTAGACATCAATTCTTAATCACGCAAATTTTACATCATGCAACGAACACAAATACAACTGCCGGATCATTTGTTTGACGCAGCACGGGCGCTGGCCAGTCGCAAGGAAATTTCGCTTGCGGAACTGGTGCGGCGTGGCTTGGAGTACCTGATCGCCACGAGTCCCGAAACCGCTGTTTCGAGCGAGGACTGGGAACTGCCAGCCCCGCATGACCTTAACGCCACGAATCCATTTACAAATGAAAACGGGCGAGCCGATCTTCATGGCGCCCGGCTCCGCGTCGCCGAATCATCCACTGCCTACAAGGTGAAAAAGAAAAAGTCATGATTTCCTGCGGACTTTTCAGGTCGGGGACGAAATCCCTGTGCCCGTTCATCATGATTTGATGGGGGCGTTCAAGGAGTTCTGCGTGGTCGGCGGCATGCCGGAGGCCGTCCAGGCATTCGCGGACACACACTCGCTGATCGAATGCGACAAAATCAAACAATCCATTCTCTCGACCTACGGCGACGATTTCAATAAATACGGAAGAACGACCCATTTGCGTCGGCTGCAGCGGGTATTTCAGCGCCTTCCCTATCTGGTGGGCGGAAAGTTCATGTACAGCAAGGTTGATCGCGGCGAATCTGTCCACTACCGTCTCTTGTCGCTGCCCCTCTACTTGGTCGGACAAACCAGGCGTCTATTAACAGAAACCATCTGAAGCCCATGCACCTGGACTTTTTTTGAAAGATTCGTGTTTGCTATTGTTTCAAACATCTCCGTGCACTCCGTGGTCTCCAGCAAATCAATCTATCCCAAATTCAGAACTCCTTACCTCTTGGAAGTTAAAGTGACACCAAGGTGTTGTCCAGGGCTGGTTTGTCCCGGGGCGCTGATCGTAATCGTACTCTTTTGGTCCTCAATGGCCGGGTTAACCGAGTAACCTTCTGTTGAACCTGAAACGGGTGGGATCATCCAGGCGCTGAGATTAAATCCACGTCGCGTAGCGACAGAACGATAATAGCCGTGGCGCTTTAGCCCACGGATGATATATAACCCATCAGAAAATGGCGTCGCGTAGCGACTGCATGACCTGCCCCCTGATCGGTCATCACTACGTGATTTAAACGATTGGAGGGACCATGAGATACAGGCCTTGAAAGGCCTGCCTATTATCGGTTATCCCTACGGGATAGGGGGCATGTAAAAACAAACGGTTGGTGTAGCCATCTCGGGGCCACCGAGCTAAGATCGTGGCCGCATGGTTATGGCTACTCTTTGGTTCCACGCAGGAAAGCGAGCGGCACGGCATACAGATGGTGGCCGAGCGGCAGGACTTCATCTCCCCCGTACAAGACCATGCCCCGAAGGAAGCGGTCGCCCAACGCATCGGCACATTCTTTCAGCCCCTTCAGATCGCGGGCATCCACACGATGCCCGAGCTTAACCTCAATGGCTGTCACCCGGCCTTGATACTCGATCAGAAAATCCACCTCGGCGCCACCATGCGTTCTCCAGAAGTATAACGGACCCAGTCCGGCGGCATCCAGCGCCTTGCGAAGCTCGCCCGCCACCCAGGTTTCCAGCAACGCGCCATCGGTTCCGGTGCGCGCCACCTCCGGCCAGGACATCCAGCCCATCAGCGCGGCCACCATGCCCGTGTCCGACCAGTAGCTCTTCGGGGTTCGGACCAGGCGCTTGCCTGTATTGGCGCTGAAAGGCAGGACATCGAACCGTTGGTAGGTCAATGTGAGCCAGTCCACATACCGCTTAATCGTCGGTTGAGGAACCCCCAGATCGCGCGCCAGGGCCGCCCCATTCAACAACTGCCCCGTGCGAGCGCAAAGCAGGCGGATCAAACGTTGATAGGCGTCCGGGTGTTCGATGCGGGTAATATCCAGCACGTCGCGCTGCAGATAGGTGCTGACATAGCTGTCGAACCATAGTTTTCGCATGGGCGGACGTTTCAGGGCACCGGGTTCCGGATACCCCCCGCGCAACATGGCATCCTCCAGCCACGCCGTTTTCCCGCCGGAAGGTTCCGGGGTTTCCGCATGGCGCTGGACGGCTTGGTGATCCCATTGGGTTTCGCATAGCAGGTTCAGATCGAACGGTGCGCGGGATTCCCGCTCCGCATACGAAAAGGGCCACAAGTTGAGCAGCGCGACCCTGCCGGCCAATGTTTCTCCAATAGCCGGCATGGATAGCCAGAGAGCCGAACTGGTGATGAGATACTGACCCGGTTCGTTGGAAGCATCCACCTTGCGCTTGATCGCCCGGAATAAATCCGGAACATGCTGGACCTCGTCAATGGTCGTGCGCGGCCCCAAGGCATCCAACCAGGCATCTGCATCCGTGCCGGCCGCCGCACGAAGCGATGCATCTTCCAGCGAGGCATAGGCCAAACCCCGCTCCGCGGCGATTTCCCTGACCAGGGTGGTCTTGCCTGCCTGCCGCGGCCCCGTGACACTCACCACGCGAAACACATCCAACGCCTCGTTAAGCCGCCCCTGCAATGTTCGATATTTATTCATAGTGCGTTATTATTTACAACGCATGGACTTTGTCAATCGCTGATTTTTCGTTAAAATAAAGAATTTTTTGACCAAAATGGCCATTTTTTGCGTTTTTTGACCTTTTTGGGGCCGATTTTCATGCTTTTTTTCCGAAAAATACACTTTTTAGGCGGGGTCTATCTCTCGTGCGAGGGAGGTAGACCCACCTGTCAGGCGGGTATTCAATGAGCTGGCTAACCGAGCGGGAGGGTCATTGTCCTCAATGACCGGATGATCCGGGAAACGTTCTGTTGAATCTGAAACTTGTTGGATCATCCAGTCGCTGAGGACAGCGACCCTCCCTCCCGCTTGGGTGTACGTTATATTTTCCAGCACAGTTGATTACATCCACGTCGCGTAGCGACAGAACGATAATAGCCATGGCGCTTTAGCCCACGGTTGATATTAATCGCATCAGAATATGGCGTCACGTAATGACCGCATGACATGCCTGGTCGGCCATCACTACGTGATTTAACATATTGGGGTGGCCATGAGACACAGGCCTTGAAAGGCCTGCATGGTATCGGTTATCCCTACGGGATAGGGGGAATGTAAAAACATATGGCGCCCCGGAGGGTCGCACGAACGTGGTCAAGGTATGCGCTGAAGACGTGCGTATTCGTGCAGCCCTCCGGGGCGCCATGCGTTGGGTGTAGCGATCTCGGGGCCACCGGCCCCGAGCTACGATCATGGCCTCCTCCGGAGGCTGTTCGGTGAATCGTTGTGTCCGTTTTATTTCCCAAACGCCGTATCGCTTCAACGTTGGATGAAATAGAAAAAATCACCGACGAGGCCGCCATCGCGGTTTTCCAATGATTGGAAAACCCGCCCGAAAAGTTTTCAACCATTGGAAAACGATCCTCGTCCATTCAATATAATCGGCCCCAAACAGACGCGGAAGCCCTATGTTTAGCAAGGCAGCGCTGCCTTGTTGATGAAACAGGTTTGGAAATGGGCGGCTTAACCAATCGCTTACCGAATGATTCTTTCATACTCGGCATGATGACCTATCCAGAACCAAACAACGGTATCCCCATCCATAACGCCGAGGCATCGGTAATCCTCTGTTATTCGCGCTGACCAGTATCGAGATGATGAAATCCGCTTGAATTGAAGTGATGGATGTCGCGGATTATCATGCCAAAGCCTGTACTGTTTCTCTGCAATGTCCTGTATATTGGGCGATAATGCATAGAAGCATTTCCAGAAACGATTGGTTACATGGCTCTTCATTGCGGGAATGCCGATGTCTTTCCTGAACGAAACTCCTCAAGAGCTTCATCAGCAAGAGAATCGAGTTTTCCGGCATTAACATCAGCCTCTATTTGAGCGTCCCAGACGTCTTCAAAACGAGCTTTCATCCAACCAATGAGTTCAAAGAAATGATCTCGAGGGAGATGATCAATGGCTCGTTCAATTTCTTGCACGGTTGTCATTTTGGCGATTATCCTTTCTTCTGCAATTTATAACGAACTTGATACCCGCAAATTGGGCAATAATCAAATCAGAAATCAGGATTTTTCGAGGCTGGACATCAGGGCGGCGACTCGTACCGCTGGAATTCGCTGCGCCGTATCGCGGCCATGCTCACATCACATGGCTCCCACACTTTATCGCACACGTAAGCCCACACTTACCTGGTTACACGTAAACCACCCGCAGGGACGCCCAGCGAATCAGGGGAGCAAAAAGTCCCGAGTTTTAGCAAAAAACGCCGATTTTTCGCCAAAAATGACGTTTTTTGACTAAAAAACGTAACTTTTCAAAAAAAGTTTTTTTAGACAGGATGAACAGGATAAAGAAGATTTACGATCCTGTTCATCACGGATAGTCCCATAGGCTGATTACGAGTAGGAAATGGGCTATTTGTTAAGGAATTAAATATTTTTGCAATTCAACACCTATTTGCTGCTATTATGTAAAATCCTGTAAATCCTGTTAATCCTGTCAAAAAAAATGATTTACAGGATGACTTTTTGAGAAGTTACGAAAAGCGTGTGCTTAATCCTCTCGTATGGCGCGTATCCGGTAGTAGCCTTCGATGTCCAGGAAGGTGTCGTCGAAGAGGTTGGTGACGGGGGTGGGGGGCGTGTTGGTCGTTATGACGGACCATGTGTCGCCGCTCATGGCCGGCATCATTCAGAAATTTCGCAGGAACCCCGCCTGGCGCATGGTCGATGCCGTACAGGACGGTCGCATGATGGAACAGGTGTGGAAATGGGCGGCTGCCCCGACCTGCGCGTATCGCAAAATTTTTGATCTACGCCTGGCGGCAACACTGCACCTGTCCAGCGCAGTGCGCCGAAAAGCGCAGGCGCAACCGTGAAACACACATGGCAAAAGACAGGATTCCTCCTGATCTTCCTGGCCTTTTCGGTATACAGCCCCGTCAGTTCGCCCATATCCTCCGTTACACGCTCAACGTCGCGGTTATTCCACAATTTAACCTTGCCGCCATCATTGCGCGGCAAACGCCCCGAGACGTCCCATTTGCCGATGCAGGCGGTCCGATATCCTGACGACTTGAGAATTTCTGCAATCGTAATCTCTTCTGGGTTCAACTGCCAAAATTTCAGACGGAAATACGTCTTCTCTTTGCCGGGTTCGGGGAACCCTAATTTTGGGAATCCCGCTCTCATGGGATAGCAACCCGTGAAAAGCGCCGCACGCGAAGGACCGCAAACGGACTGCGCGTAAAAGCTGGTCAGCCGCAGCCCCTCCTGCGCCATCTGGTTGCGCCGGGGCGTCTTGATCTAGGGATGCCCATAGCAACCGAGGTCTTGATACCCTTGATCGTCGGTGAAGATAACGACGAAGTTCGGGCGCCTGATGGGTGCTAACGTCGCCTTCATTCGCAATAGAAGGCCCCGGTATTGCTGCCATACCTATTACGACCGCTCCGAACCATTTGATGAAATGTCGTGAGATCGTTTTCGTTGTCATGGGTTCTTTCTCCTGTAGTGTATTCGTTTCGTGGATCTCTGTTATTTCATTCATCGTGTCTTCTCCCCGTAGCATTGCACATTGCCGTCTGTCATGCTCAGATACAAACGCCCGTTAGCGGCAGCCAGGCCGTCCCAAATCGGAGGGGAGGGCAATGCAATCTCAAAGAGTTTTTCGCCGCTTGCCGTGGCAAATGCCATCAGGATGCCGCCTTGTGGATCGACCGTGTCTGGCGGGCCGACCAACCAAACGGTATCAGCCGCCCGCACCAACGCCTTGACCCGCAGCGGCACGCTTTGCTCCCATACGGATGTCTGCGGTCGTGAACGATTAACTATGCCCAGTTTCATACTCTCCTTCGCCGATTGACCAAGGTCAAACCGCTGAAGTCGATATGCGCCTTGTCCGACTTTGAATGTTTTATCTTTATTAGCAGACGGATAATGTTCCATCCCGAAGACCGCATCCTTTCCCAGCACCATCAGTCCGGATGTCTGGAACGAACTATACACCATCGCCGTCCGGTTGTGCATGGAGTCGTCCAAGAATCCCCCCGCACGATACAAATGCGGCAAACCCGGTTTCGTTTCGTCCGAAACTATTTCGCGACGAATGAAGACGGTTGAGCCGTCAGAGGTTGGGATGTCGTTGAGCAATCCCGGCATCACATTCCAGTTTCTGGTGAACGGCTGCTTGCCAGTTTTCGGATCTATGCTATCGACCGTCTTTTCGCTCAATATATCTCCCGTCCTTGCATCAAGCGTATAGACGCGAATGCCGCCGTCGAGATACGAAGACCGCCCCGCTGCAAACCAGCACGCCCCCTCTTTCACAAGCACGCTGCCCGGCACCGGCCAGACCGATTCGAGCCGCTCAAACGCCATCAGCCGTTCCTCGCCGGGAGCGGCGGCGAACCGCCATGCCAATACGCCGTCAGTGACGCGCACCGCATAGACCCGCCCGTCCGCACATCCGAAAATGGCGAGGTCTTCAAAAATCGTCGGCGGGGAATCGACCGGTCCGCCCGCTGTAAATCGCCACAAAACGCGACCATCGTTCGCATCAAGCGCCGACACCGTGTGTGCGTCGGTGTCGGCCACAAACACCCGGCCATCGGCAATCACTGGCGCGGTCAGTTTCCCTCCGACTGCCGTGCTCCAAGCCAGTTGCACCGTGACCGGCACCGCTGTTTCGGTCGCCCCGCTTCGGCGCAGATCATGCCGGTAGGTCGGCCAATCTTCGGATTTCTGACTGCCGACCTCTGACTTCTGACTTCCGCCATAAGCCGCGCCCTTCTCTAGGCGCTCTGCTGTTTGAGGCGCCACGGGTTGTTTCCGCGCCGCAGCGAGGGCGTTGAAACCAGTGAGCTGCGCATCCAAATAGCATCCGCAACTGTGCGGCATGACATAGAAAAGTCCATTGCAGGGGAACTGCCCGAGAAGACAACCGCTGCGCACCCAATTATTTTGAAAATTCTCGCCTGTCTCAAGGTCCAAGAATTCGATTCCGCGTCGTGCTAAAGTCAGATAGCGTTCGGTGATCCGGTTGGGGTAGCAACGGTGGTGATGGCCCGTGGTTGACATCTCTTTGGTTGACCATTCTTTGCGTATCTGCCCGGTGCGCAAATCCAACGCCTGAACCATAAATTCGCCGAGAAGTTTCTTGGGGATTTTACCACCAGCCATTTCTGCGGGAGTATGTTGATGTGTCCAAACAAGATCGTCGACTACGAACATATCCGGCTTCAGGGTATGTCCCCAGTAGCCGAAGTTATTTTGCCACAAAAGTTTTCCCGTCGCGCCGTCAAACGCATAGAGTCGTGCGGGAAAAAGATGCCACGAGTGCGGAACGTCTGGCTCCGGTTGGGCCAATAACAATATGCCGCTGGCGTATAGCAAAGACGTCATTTGAATCTCGAATCCAGCCCAGCCTCTATTGCGGGAGGATGAGGATGATGGTTGGGGGCGTTCGATCTCCCACGCCGGTTTGCCGGTTTTGACATCAAAGGCGCGCACGGTTTTTTCGGTCAGGATGAATGTCTTTCCGTCGCCGGCCACCAACTCGGCGCGGCCATAAGGGTCTATCGTTTCAACGGCCCCCCGCAACACCTTGAATGAACCTTGTTCCCAGAGTAATTGACCGGTAGCCAAATCCAAACTTCGAAGCAATTTGCCCTCTGCCGGCACAGGAAGGGTTTTCCCTGCGGGAATGACATTTCCCGAGTTGACCGTCACCAACAACGTCTCATCCAACACGACGATCTCGTCGGTTCGCTCCGTACCGGTGAACGCGCGCCGCTCTTGCCCGGTGGCTGCGTCCAGCGCCGAGACCGGAGATTGTGCCCCCAGCGTCACATAGACCGTATTGCCCACCGCCACCAGTCGCTTCGCTTTGTTAAATGGTCGCGACACGCGCCCGCGATTTCTTGCCTCGAACTCCTGCGCCTTCCAACCTGGCAACGGCTTCTCCCAAAGTATTTTGCCGTTGAAGGCATCGCGGGCAACCAATGTCCATTGTTCCGGCACGGAGTCATCCGCTCCAGTCAGGGTTTTGTCCACAATCGCAAAGGTCCGCCCGCTCGCCGTTACGAATGCCTGGACAGCGGGAGTGTAGCCGTGACTGCGTGACCAGCGCGGCCCGGCCATCCATTGCAGGTGACGGGGAGGTCCGACGACACGGTCGCACGCGACAGCATTCGCACCCGGCCCGTGCATCGTGT
>CAZOLK010000192.1:0-8234 GCA_964580325.1 uncultured Verrucomicrobiota bacterium
AAAAAATCCTTTTTGAAAAACAAGACTTATAGGTTGTTTGTAAACGGTCGACTATGGCAGAAACTTGACCGGATAACAAGGCTAATGCATGTTTTTTCATTCACCCGGGCGCATTGCCGAGTTCCGCAAAAGGTTGAACCAGGCCCCACTGGCGCTCAGCCAGGCAAGGGTCCCATCGGGTCCAGTTTTTTTCGCGCAGCGCATCCTCGTGCATGCGCTCCAAAGGTTGACTGTAATGGGCGACGATAGCGGTAAAACAATGTAAATCGTAGATGCGCCCTTTGATTCAAAAAAACAAAAAAACCATAGCACCTTCAAACCGCTTCAAGTATACTCCGCCAAACTGGCAACCATTTTTACTGAGGAGAATCACGTATGCCCAAGCTTGCTCATATTAATAATATCATGATTATCGGTTCCGGCCCCATCGTAATCGGCCAGGCCTGCGAATTCGACTATTCCGGCACCCAGGCCTGCAAAGCCTTGCGGGGACTCGGTTACGAGATCGTGCTGGTCAATTCCAACCCGGCAACCATCATGACCGATCCCGGCATTGCCGACGTAACCTATATCGAGCCGCTGACCCCGGAGATACTTGAAAAAATCATTGCAAAAGAACGGCCCGACGGGTTGTTGCCCAACCTTGGCGGCCAATCCGGACTGAACCTCAGTTCGGAACTTGCCAAGCGCGGCATACTGGAAAAGTACGGCGTGGAAATCATCGGCGTCAAAATCGACGCCATCGAGCGCGGTGAGGACCGGACCGCGTTCAAGAAAACCATGGCCTCGCTGGGCATTGACATGCCCCAGAGCGAAGCGGTGTTGAACGTCGAGGATGCTGAAAAAGTGGCGGCGCGGCTAGGCTATCCTGTGGTGGTCCGGCCGGCCTACACCCTGGGCGGTACAGGCGGCGGCCTGGTCTATAACGTGGAGGAACTGCGCGTGGTGGCTGCACGCGGCATTGCCGCAAGCATGGTCGGCCAAATCCTGATCGAGGAATCCGTGCTGGGCTGGGAAGAATTGGAACTGGAAGTCGTACGTGACGCTGACAACAAACTGATCACCGTCTGCTTCATCGAGAACATCGACGCCATGGGTGTACACACGGGTGACTCGTTCTGCTCCGCGCCCATGCTGACCATTGACGAGGAGCTGCAGAAAAAGCTGCAGGATTATTCCTACCGCATCGTCGAGGCCATCGAGGTGATCGGCGGCACCAACATCCAGTTCGCCCACGATCCCAAAACCGGGCGGGTCGTGGTGATCGAAATCAATCCGCGCACCTCGCGCTCCTCGGCCCTGGCTTCCAAGGCCACCGGCTTCCCGATCGCCCTGGTCTCCGCCAAGCTGGCTGGCGGCATGACGATGAAGGAGATTCCCTACTGGCGCGATGGCACGCTGGATAAGTACACGCCGTGCGGCGATTACGTGGTGATCAAATTCGCGCGCTGGGCCTTTGAAAAATTCCGCGGCATCCAGGATAAACTGGGTACTCAGATGCGCGCCGTGGGCGAGGTGATGAGCATCGGCAAAACGTATAAGGAAGCGTTCCAGAAATCGATTCGCTCCCTGGAGATCGACCGCTATGGGCTCGGTTTTGCTAAGAACTTCAATCAACTCAGCCTGGACGAACTGCTCGAAAAGCTGCAATACGCCACCAGCGAGCGCCAATTTCTGCTCTATGAAGCATTGCGTAAAGGGGCTACGGTCGATCATCTGTATGCGCTGACCCACATCAAGCCATGGTTCATCCAGCAGATGAAGGAACTGGTCGACCTGGAAGAGGAGATCCTGGCGACAAAGGGCAGTACGCTGCCTGACGAACTGCTGGCCCGTGCCAAGCGCGACGGATTTGCCGATCGTTACCTGGCCGGCCTTCTGGGCTGCACGGAAAAAGAGATCCGCGACCAGCGCATCAGCGCAGGCGTGGTCGAAGGCTGGCACGCTGTACCGGTCAGCGGCGTGGAAAACATGGCCTATTACTACTCCAGCTATGTCAAACTCGACACCACCGAGGCAACTGACAACCCCAAAAAAGTGATGATCCTGGGCGGCGGCCCCAACCGGATCGGCCAGGGCATCGAGTTCGACTACTGCTGCGTGCATGCCGCTTTTACGCTGCGTGACCTGGGCTATGAAACCGTGATGGTCAACTGCAACCCGGAAACCGTATCCACGGACTATGACACCTCCAACAAGCTTTATTTCGAACCGCTGACCGTGGAGGACGTACTGCAGATTTACGCCAAGGAAAAACCCATGGGCGTCATCTGCCAGTTCGGCGGGCAGACGCCACTGAACATCGCCCGCGAGCTGGAGGAAGCCGGAGTCAATATCCTGGGCACCAGCCCGGAAACCATTGACCTGGCCGAAGATCGCGACCGGTTCCGCGCCATCATGGAACGGCTGAACATTCCCATGGCCGAAAGCGGCATGGCCGCTTCCATTGACGAGGCACTGGCCATTGCCGAACGCATCGGTTACCCGTTGATGGTGCGGCCCTCTTACGTCCTCGGCGGGCGCGGCATGGAAAAAGTCTACGATGAAGAGATGCTGCGCGATTACGTCAATGCCGCCGTGGATGTCACGCCTGACCGGCCCATCCTGATCGACCGCTTTCTGGAAAACGCGCTGGAAGCCGAAGCCGACGCCATGGCTGACGGTACAGCCGCGTTTGTGCCGGCCGTGATGGAGCATATCGAACAGGCCGGCATCCACTCTGGCGATTCCGCCTGCATCATACCGCCCACCACCATTCCGGAAAAACACCTCGAGACCATTCGCGCATATACACGCACGATTGCCCAGGAGTTGAACGTGGTCGGTTTGATGAATATGCAGTACGCCATCCGCGACGACAAAGTCTACGTACTCGAAGCCAACCCACGCGCCTCGCGCACCGTGCCGCTGGTGTCCAAGGTCTGCGGCGTCTCCATGGCGCGCATCGCCACGGAGCTGATCATGGGCAAAAAGCTGAGCGACTTTGACCTGGGCGAACAGCACATTCCACACTACGGCGTCAAGGAAGCCGTATTTCCATTCTCCATGTTCCCGGAAGTCGACCCGGTCCTGGGACCGGAAATGCGCTCCACCGGCGAGGTGCTCGGTATGGCGGACACGCCGGGCATGGCTTTTTTCAAGGCGCAATACGCAGCGAAAAGCACATTGCCGTTGAATGGCCAGGTGCTGCTGACCGTGTGTCAACGCGACCGCAACGAATCCTTCGCAAACCTGGCGCGACGGCTGCGCGAACTGGGCTTTGCATTACTGGCCACCGAAGGTACCCAGGCATTTTTAATCGAGCACGAGGTTGAATCACGGAGAATCCTCAAAATGCATGAAGGCCGTCCCAACATCGACGACGCCATCAAAAACGCAGAGATCCAGTTGATCGTCAACACACCGACCGGCAAGAGCAGCTTTTCCGACGACTCGTACATACGCAAGAACGCTATCAAACACGAGGTGCCCTACATCACCACCATTGCCGCGGCCCTGGTCGCGGCCGAAGGCATTGCCGCGCGGCAACAGGGCGACGCTGAAGTCAAATCGCTGCAGGCCTATCACAGTGAAATCATGGGTTTGTAGATCTCACAACAGCCCATGGCGTTCGGCAAAGCCGCGCCGCAGTTTGCGTAAAGCGTAGCGCAAACCGCCGTATTTGACGTTGTAATAGAACTGACACCAGCGATAACGGCAGCGATAATAGAAACCAGAAAAAGAGGTTCGCGGCGGGAATCCATATTTGGTTTCCAGGTACTTTTCCTCGATGAAGTGATCGGCGCCAAGAGCGCCGGAAGGTGTTTTCTGCCCTTTGTGCAAGCGCAATGCGCCAAGAAAAGCGTCTATTGCCAGAAATCGTTCGCCGCCCTCGTTGCGGATCAGCGAAAGGATCAGGTCATTGTCCATCATGCGATGCAGCCGCACGTCAAAGCCACCGAAACGTTCATGGGCCTCGCGTTTCCAGAACAATGCTTGGTTGTAAACGTCCATGTTCTCATAAACGGCATGGGGCGTGGGGACGGGCAACGCATAGCGAGGCTCGATGACATCGTCGTTCTCGTCCACAGCATACCAGTTGCCGTAAACCACGGTTTTTTCCGGATGCCGGGCAAACGCCTCGCGTACCTGTGCAAAAGCGCCCTGTTCATAATAATCGTCTGAATTCTGCCAGCCAAAGATCGCACCATTGGCATGGGCAAACCCTTTGTTCAACGCATCGGACTGGCCACGGTCTTTTTCCGAAATCCAGTAGTGCAGATGCGGCGCGTATTGGCCGATGATCTCCAACGAACCGTCAGTCGATCCGCCATCGATAACGACGATCTGCGTATGCGGATCGTTTTGCCGTAGAATCGATTGTAGCGTACGCTCCAAAAAGCGCGCGTGGTTGTAGCAGGGCACCACAATGGAAATTGCTACATTGTCATTCTTCATCCTGTCACTCATGCTTTTCACATTAAACCGCGAAATGATCGATTTTACGATCAATCGCTGGATTGATCAAGCTGGAAGACGCCGGGAACAACGACGACACGAGCACCTGGGGCGTGATCCGTCTGAGCGAAGAAGTAAAACACTGTGTCTGTTAGCTAGAGCGGATCGAACACGTCTTTGGCGGCATAGCACAGAGGACAGCGCCAATCTTCGGGCAGGTCTTCAAAAGACGTGCCTGGCGCCTGGCCTTGCTCTGGATCGCCTTTTTCGGGATCGTAAATATAGCCGCAACTTGTACATACCATTTTTTCATTCGTCATAGCTCGCTTTGCACCCTTCTTGCTGAAATCGGGATCACTTTAGCTTTATACGAAAGTGCGTGCAGCTTTTTTCGGAACGATTTTTTTTTGGCTAATTCACCCCTATGGGCTGCGGCTCGAATTCATGGTCATCTATCTATATGGTCGTCCAACAAAAAGATGTCGTCCTGATTGAGACAACTGCTCTTCCGCGAGCAAGGCGCTGTCCGCGTTGCCGTCAGATGACCGTTGAGTTTGAAAAAACCGGCCAAATCCTTCAATTTTACCGTTTGCGAGGTCAGTTCCGAACAGGTCGAAGACAGTACCTCCGCAGCGGCGGCGTTTTGCAGAATGACCTGGTCCAGTTGATGTATGGCCTTGGTCACCTGGGCAATGCCTTCGGCCTGTTCGCGGCTGGAAGCTTGATCTCCTGGCACACCTCGCCGATCTTCTTGGCCGCGGTGCAACTTTTTATAAAAAAAGTGCGCCTGCGTGAATAAATGAAGCGGCTGTTTCGTCAACACTCATGAATGCGAGAACCGGGCTTGTTTGCAGGCCCATAAAAAGAAAGGAATCAGATCATGTACAAGCATTGGATAGCAGCAGTAACCGCCACGACCCTTGGCGCGCATGTTATGATGCCGACCGATGTCCATGGCGGACAGAGCGAATGGGCCACAGCCGGCAAGATTCTGACCGGCGTGGTCGCGGCCAGAGTCATCATGAACCACGGCCGCCACCATCGGCAGCATAACTACCGGCATCATGGGTATCGCCGGTCCTGCCATCAACATACGCGGACGCAAGTCTACCATGTCAGTCCACCACCGGTGGTTCATCACACGACCGTACACCACACCACCTACCACAATCCGTGCCCCACCACGACCATCCATCATCACCACGTTCATCAACCCTGCATTGAAACCGGCCCGGTCATCATTTACCGGGACAGCCATCAGCGCGTCTACCAACCGCGGGTCCACGGCCACCCGGCATTTGTCCAGGTCTGGTCCGACTGCGAAAGGCGATGGGTCAACACACAAACCCATCCCAGCGTGTATTGAGACCTTGCGGGAGACTCTGCCGCGCGGACTGACACGGACCGACACGTGGTTTTACGTGTTGGTCCGTTTCTTTTCGCTCGCAGCTTGCCACGCTCCGGCAAACGGGTTATGGTTCTGACTGACAGAATCATTTACAGGAAAGGAGCAGGAGCGTGGAGTGGGCTGGGGCTATTCTTTACCGCGATCTCGTAGTGCGACCCAGGCAGCGCTTTTTTTACAGCCAGCGTCTGGGCGTGATGCTGCTGGCCGCGCTGCCAGTCGGAGTGATGCACTATTTTGGCCATGATCCCACCAAACCGCTGGGGCTCCTCCTGTTCATTGCCATGACCTACCCGATCTTGCTGCTGCTCTGCGTCTATCCGACTTATCTGACCGCATCCGCCATGTGGCGCGAAATTCGGGAGGGTACGCTTGAAACCGTGTTGCTGAGCGATATCGATTTCACCATCTGGCTGCGTGGTTGTTATTTCAGCGGCTTGCTGCAAAACGGCCTCACGCTTGCCGCCTTGCTGCCGCTGTCCTTTTATGCCGTCAATTGCGGCGGCATCGGCTATACGCAGATCACGCTAGCCGTTGCATTGATGGGCTGCTTGATCCACCTGACCGTATGCGTCGGGATCGCCGTGGGCCTGGCCCCGAATAAGCGTAAAGGCGGCCAATGGGTCAATCCCCTGCTCCAACTTTTCATCAGCATACCGCTGGCTTCGGTCATTCGCTACATCTGGCCAGCGTTCTTCATCCTGCCCTTTTTCATCATGACACAAAACGTCTGGATCGTGGCTATCTGCCTGTTGATCTGGAGCATGACCTCACCCTTTTTCGCGCTGAGCGCGATCCTGCTGAATCCCATGACAGGCGTCATCAGCGTACTGGGTTGCTGCGGGTTGATGATCTATGCGGGACGTTATTATTGGAATAAAGCGTGCCTGCTCGATCCCTTAGTGCTGCTAAACATGGAGCAGCGCAAGGCCGAACCACGGGAGCGCACGTTATCGGCCCATGCCATGAGGATCGTGCGCAAACGCCAGCCGTTGGGCAATGGCAACCCGGTGACATGGAAAGACCTGCTCTGGGATTATGGCTTCCACCCGTCCGAACTGGTTATCAACAAATACGACTATTTCGTGATCTATGCCTTCTGCGCCACGACCATGGGTGTTTTCACGGGTTTTACCGCTTCCGCGGGTAAATCCATCTGGACCGTGGCGCAACATGTTTACTGGCTCTGCCCGGCGCCCTTGACGCCGATCCTGGCGTTTGTGGTGTTCTGGGACCTGCTGCACAAAGCCAGCCAGTGCTTCTATTTCGAGCGTCGCCGCCGCACACTGGAATCGTTGATCGTCACCCGCATGAGCGAACGCGAACTGATCAACGGCAAAATCAACGCTATCCTGCGCAGCATCCGCCCGGCCATCATCGGCCTGGGAACAGCCTACCTGCTGGTTCTGATCGGCTATATGTTCAAATACGACCAATGGTCGACGCGCTGGAACCCCGTTGCACTGGGTCTGCAATATGGCGCTGCCCTGTACGCTTACTTCTTCCTCACCCTGGAACAATCCTTGCGCTGCTTAAAAGACCGGGCCATGACGACTGCCCTGTTCCTGCTGGCGATCTGGGCCGTACTGGACCAATTCTTTGTGATGGCGGACTGGCCCCATGCCTTTCTGGTGGCTCTGCATGTCGTGTTTCATGCTGTTCTCGGCTATGTCTCGCGCCAGATCCTGTATGGACGATTCCGGAGCCTGGCCGGCCGTATGGCAAGCAAAGCTTGACTAAGGGTCCACAGATAAATAACATGCCATTTCGAGGGCCAACTACCCTAAACACTCAAAAAGCCTGAAAACAGCGCGGCTTGAAATCGGGCGTCACTTTCAATTCAAAGGTCTCGTCATTGATCTCGGCCAGGTACAAGCCAAGCTTCATAACCCGTTGGCGAAGTTGTTGCGGAGCATCGACAACAGCGATAATGCCATAGAGCTTTTTGTCCCTGTGCTCAGGGTAGTAGTCGAAAAACTGGTCGAGAAGATCGAGCGTTTGCCGAATGCCGTCTTCACGCAAGAGGCTCTTGATTTCAACAACATACACAGCCTTGGTTGCGCCATTGGAATAGGCCAGCACATCGATCTCGCGTTCAGAACCGTTCTTGTAGACGCGAGCGCGCGTAAAAATGTGGTCCATCTTGAATTCTTCGCGCAGCATGCGGATCATCGAAGGCATGGCCATACCTTCGGCAAAACAACCGAACTTGCGGCCCAAGCCCGCGATCTGTTTGCCCAGTTCCTTGATCTGCATGTCGGTCGTGTGCAGCAACCGGTCTGTTTCCTGCATACGCCGGTCTGTTTCCTGCATACGCCGGTCTGTTTCCTGCATTTGCCGGTCTGTTTCCTGCATACGCCGGTCTGTTTCCTGCATACGCCGGTCTGTTTCC
>CAZOLK010000192.1:8334-10599 GCA_964580325.1 uncultured Verrucomicrobiota bacterium
TGCATTTGCAAATTCGTCGCCTTCTGCTGCCGGGCGTTGTCCCGGATCAGCGCCCGGATCTCTTCCAGAGTGGTGTCCTTTTCGCTCATCATGGTTTTCCTATCGATGGCATATCATACAGCGTCTCGGTTGAAATTTCAATGGATATCAAACACTGCGTCCAGTTTGTCCAGCATGGCTTTGACCAGATGCTGCTTGCGTTGTTTCTGCCTGCACAGGGTCGCTTCTTGCTGACGCACGGCTTTTTTGCGGGTCGCTTCGGGATCCTGACCCTCTTTCACTTCAGCGGCGGCTCGATCCCCAGCTGCTTGGAGGCGCTGCTCGATCTCGTCCGGTCCAAGCCAACGCACTTGGTTGAGGATCAGACCTCCGACGCCCATGGGGTATTTGACCAGCACCCAGGGTTCGGTCAGCGGCTGCGCTTTACGCATCATGTCATCAGGCTGCTGAATATTGACCCACAGGTTGCGAATGCCCAGGATCGGCTGGGTTATGGACGGATCCCAATCCGTGATTTCCACGCCGATCCAGTGGGAACGGCGCGGTTCGAACGAGATTTCCTGCCGCGTCAGGCTGTGGTTCAATTCCATTTCGACCGGCGTCGCGGTAATGCTGTCAAAGCGGAGCTTGATTTTGCGGATGCTGTTGTACGAGGTATCCGGCACAACAGAAAAACCGGTCACGACCTGCTGGGAGGGAAAACGGATCCGCCAGCGCGTAGACGCGCCGCGATCCAGGTTGAACACAAAGCCGACCTTCCAGTCATCCCACATGCCGTTGACCATATTGGCGGGCCAACGGTCACTGCGTGACTGTCCTGAGCAGTGCCAGTAATCGGCCGCGGGCAAGGCGCTGAACGGCGCGATGTCGTGGCCCAACAGCACCTGGCTGTAGGCTGTCGCATCCGGCCATTCCTGCCCCGGTCGCTGGCCATAGCGCTCGCGCGTGGACAGGGCCACATCGCTATCGGTCAGGCTTGCGGTCAACAGATCCGGCGGCCCGGCCAGGCGAACACGCTCTTCATTGAACGGCCGCAAGAGGTGCTCCACGCCGACAATCTTGTTGAAATCCTCCAGGCCCTCCGGCGTCAGGTTACAGAACATCAACCAGCCGCCGCGATCAGTGAACGCCTTGATCAGACTGCGTTGCCGGATCAACGCATGCAGGTTGAGCGGCGTCGCATCCGCCACCATCAGGTTGCAGGGTCCCTTGACAATGGCATTGCAAATATTGTCTTCGCGCCAATGGTGCAATCCCATATCCTGTATAGCCTTGTATAAAGGCCGGTCCGTATCGCAAATCACGGTTGTCCGATAGGGACGATAGGTGATGCATTCGTGCACCAGCCTGAAAAACAGGCGCCCGGCAATGGGTTCATGGTTCATTTTCTCGCCAATCGCCAACGAAGCGAACAACATGCAGCCGCGGTCCATGGGCAAACGCGCCAGCACCGCCTCATCCTTGCGCGTTCCCGCCGGTTGCGCCAGGATTTGCGCCGGGCAACGGGAAGGCAGCCGCATGACCTGGCGATATACGACGCCGTCATCGCTCCAGACGCAGAAATCATCTGGATCCAGCCCTTCAAAGAGCCGATCATGCAGCCGCGGCAATTCACAGCATTCACCGTTCCGCGCCTGGATCGAAAATCCCTTCAGCGGGTAGTCCCGCTCCTGCTCCAGGACCAACACGCGCATGCCCTGGCGCACCCGTTCCAGCAAGGTATCGGGAAAAACCTGTCCCGCCTTGAGCGCATTGCGGCCGATGATCAGCACACGCACATCATCCGACAGTCGATCCAGCGCATCGATTTCGACACAAGCAACTTTACGGCGGGCCAGTTGTAACCGCACCGCGCCTGTCGGATCCCATACGCACAGTTCCTGATGTTTGATCGGCGCGAGTGGCCCGGCTTGCGGATTGACAATCTGCATCGCGATGGTTTCCTTGTCCTGCGTTTGACCGGCTTTGGTTTTAATGGTCAGGTGCGCGGGCGCTTGATCGCCGACCGCGGGGACATTGAAGGCCATCCACACGTGCCCAGGAAGTTCGGCTGCGTCGCGGAAGCGTTGGCCGTCCTTGCGGATCAACGAATCGTTTATATGCAGGTTCCACTCCACGTCATAGGGCCAGGCTGTGGCAGCATGAGGCAGAGATTCCGCAGGAGGCAGCGCGATGCGGCGCTTCAAGGCGGCGCCGCTCATGATGGTGCGGCCGCGCTCGATCACGTGCGAGCCGGCAGCCAGGCAGACCACTTCACCCGTGTCC
>CAZOLK010000193.1:0-10575 GCA_964580325.1 uncultured Verrucomicrobiota bacterium
CGCTTGAAATTGTGATTGTAATTGGTGCTTATACCCTCTTAAAAAGAGGTCTGGTTTTCACGTGCCTGTCCAGGACTTGCTGCGCGCCGTGCTGACCGCAAGGGATCCGGTTGTTCGCGGTCATTTATACAAGTCCGCGTCTCATCGCATTGGCACGGCGTATAAAGACCAGGACCAGCGTGCGGCGCTCGAGTCGCTGGTCTCCGCGGAGCGGGATCCCAAGCTGCGCGAGCAACTGCAGGGCTATGTCGACCGCCATGTTCTGCGGCGCTGATCATGGTGGCTGGGGCGTCCCGCCCCTGAAGCCTTCCGTTAATTCCTGGAGGGCGAAACGGTGTTGAGCCGTAGCTTTAGTTAAGTTGGAAACATAGCGGGTTTAATGTGCATTTCAGCAAACGGTACAAAAACACCCCAAACAATGTACGAACCGTTCAAAATGCCTTTTGGGAATCAGCGCAACCTTTTCCGAATGCTTCACCAAGCCTTCCATGCATCGCGACAAGCTTTACGAACTGTTCAGCAAGCCCTATGCGAATATCGGCAACCTGTACTGAATGGTTCACCAAGCCTTTCGGGCATCTCGGCATCCTTTACCGAACGGTTCTACAAACCTTGTGGTGATTCAAAGCAGTCTTTCCGAATGCTTCGGCAACGGTTATCGGCCAGAACAAGGCCACTTCGGATCGTTATGCCTGGTCCAGGGGCGTTGCGCTATCCAGGCCAGCGGCATCACCTTCATCAACATCGGCTTGTTCGACTTGTTCCAGCATACCGCGACGCCTTGAGGAAGGGCGGATTTTCGCGGCCCATGCATCCTGGCCCATCCACTCGTAGAAGGCGCGCATCGTATTGGCTACGCCACTGAAACCGCGGTCATATGCGGCGATGGCCCGGTTCTTGGCCAGCAGCGACTCTTCGGCTTCCTCGCGCTCACGGGATACAGCCTCCAGCGTCTTTGCCAGGCGCACGGTAACATCATCCAGTTCGGTGGCGCACTGGTTCAGGTCCACGGAAACACCCTTGATCCTGGATTCGGGCAAAACCGGGTTCTTGTTCTTGATATGCGCAACCACGTTCTGTATCTGGCGCAGCAGTCCGGTGGGATCTTCCTCCGTAGGCCCCTCCAAACCGAGAACAAAACGGCATTGACCCTGACCATAAAGGCCATCGATCAGTGAGCGCCAATCAATCAGCAAACCACGCGACTCATCCACGGCCTTATCGCGCGCATCGCGCTCCTGAACGCCCTCGCGTATCTCGCCAAGATGCTTTGCATCGGCATCCTCCATGGTCCTTGCATTCGTATCCAGATACCGCCCGAACAAGGTGAACATAAACACAAAATCCGGCAATTGTTCCCCTTCGCGAACCAAATCAGAAAGTTGCTCCTTCAAAAGCCCGCCAATCTCCGGCGCATGCTCAACAGCAGCGGCACTGACAAACTGGGCGGATTTGGACCGTTTCGTAACAGCGACAGAACCCATGATTTTCCCTTTCAGTTATTACATTACCTCTTGATCATCATTTCAAAATTATCATATAAGATGATACGCGCAAGGTTATTATGGGATTTTCGCTAGGATTGCTTATTGTTTTCAATGTTATACCGTTGCGAACGCAATTTGAAAGCTGACACACCGCCTTCCATGACATCGCATATCTCGCGCTTAATCATGTCCTCCTCAAGGGTGCCTTTATGCAGGACGGAAACCGCCTTACTCGATGAATTCATGGCAACCACATATTCAGCATCGCCATTGACCGGAATATTCGCGTTATGTGTAATGACGATGGCCTGCCTACGCTCTTTCGTTGACCGCAATCCAGTCACAATAAGTCCATATACAAGATGGTTGTCCAGATCATCTTCAGGTTGGTCCAGAAGTAATGGATTCTTTCCATACGACAATAGGAAGGTTAAGATAGATGATGTTTTCTGTCCTGCCGAGGCATTTTGTATACTGCAATACGTGCCCGTATCTATTTGTTTATAGCTGACACTGATCTCATCCTCTGGTATAAGTATGCCTAGACGATCGTATTGCTCATCAGCCAGATTACGAATAAGGTTTTTAAAATAACCATCATAGCCTTCAACCATGCGATCACTTCTTAAAGCAAAGAAATCCTCTCGAATTTCCAGTATTGTTTTGGATACGTTTCCGTTGAACAGTTTCTCAAGCATCTTATCGACATTGCTCTCGAATCCACTCTCTCTACTGACAATTTCTCTAAAGCTTTTTTCGAAACTCGCTTTGTCTCGGTAAGGTTGTACTTCTATTTTGATGTCTTGACCTGAAAGAATATCCTTTAAAAACGCCTTCCTGGCCGTTGTAATCTCTTTTCGTATTCCGTGCATTTCTTCAACAAGCTTACGCTTGTCATCCTTTAATTGGACCAACTGCTCTTGAGTTACTTCCAGTGATCGCACCTGGACTTGCTTTTCATTTAGTTGATTGAGCAAGGTTTGGAAATTTTCAACATCTTGGATGCCGTCGGTGGACAGCTCAACCTGCTTTGCGGCCACTCGCTCTTGGACACTTGTTTTATTCTTCATCCATTGTGACTGTTCAACATTCGATTCCAAACCGGAGACGCTTTCAACAAACTGCTTTTGCGCCTCCCAAAACTTCTGCGATATTTGGGCTACACTATCGTTATGCGTTGTGATGATGGCTTGGATTTCCTCCCGATCGTCATCGTTGATGTTATCAAATGGAAATGGCTCGATATGAAAGGATGCCATATAGTCGTCCATTCGCTTCTTATGAGAATGACTCCGTTCAATGAAATCGTTGATGTAGTTTGTTTCGTTAGTGTATTGCTTGAGTTGTTGGAGTAAAGACTGCACGCCGCTTGAATTATAACGAGCAATCAGTGTTTCAAGCTCTTCTATCCTGGCGTTCAAGGCATCCAAACTCTGAATCTTATTTTGAAATTCACGGATCTTGGCACATAATGCTAAATACGCTTTCTCCTTCGTTTGCAACTTTTCGCGCAATGATAGTACATGCTGGTTCGCGTTATCGATTCTGTTCCTTAACGTGTTTGGAAGGCGTGCTATTTCATAGATTTGTTTTTGGTTGTAAATATCGAAATCAAAAAGCTTAAGATTCGTTTCGTCAACGACCTTCCATGTGGAAGATAGATCATCATACCGGTTGATTTCTACCGTTTTAGACGCGGCATCTTTTATCTTACTCGCTGTAATCCGGTATAGCTGACCATTGTGCCATAACTCTATGCTTATTTGGCTCTCGTTGGTCAGGACACCTCCTGTTTTGTCCGTTCGTTTTATGAAACTTTCGAATTCTTCGCGAATGGACTTCAGCTCCTTGAGATCGTTCACCATATTGAAAACAGCGCGGATGAATTGGATGATACTTGATTTCCCGCTCCCCCGTCCCCCAATTATGGTGGTTAATTGCGGGTTGAATGAAACATGAAAATCCTCGGTAGTAACGGTCGTTTTCTTCACCGTGAGACCGCTGATCCAGGTCGCGGGCAGCTCATAAGGAACTTTTTCGTTATCAAAATCGTTGCGAACCCTTACGTGCGGCATGAGCAACGCTTGTCTCAAGCTTTCCAAGTCTGGTTCCTGTTTCATTTTCAGCCATGAATAGCGGCGCCCAATACCCCACAGTCCGTGTTTTGAACTGCCCGGTTCCAGAGGATTATCCGAAAAGGTCAGGATGGCGTACTGCTGGATTAAGGGTGTGCAGCTTTTCCATTGGCTAACTGTTGTTTCGTCAATTTCACGCTTATAGTATGCAGACAATACAGCCTTGATCTCATCCATTGTTTTCGTTGGCTCCATCAAAACGGGATGAACGATCTGAACGGCATGGATGAAATCGGCGTTGAAAAATTGTACTTTGGATTGCTGCGCTATGGCGCCCAAGCCATTGAATCTTTGGCGGCTGCTTTGACAGCATCGATATTGGCGCCCGTGTTATGATCCGTAATCGCGATGCAGTCAAGCCCTGCTTCACATGCTTTCAAAACCAGATCTTCCGGTGCATTATTGATGTCCGCAAAACACGCACTTGCCGACGAATGAAGATGTAAATCGCACTTATGCCATCTTGAACCCGCGAATTTCACCATAACGACCTCCTTTATGTACACGCTATGTCACGATCACTCAGGTCACGGCTTCCACAGCCTCCTTGACCACTTTAAAATCCACGCCAAGCGTTTCAAAATGACGCTTTCCGCAATGGATCTTCTGGTTTTCCGAACCGCGGCGTTTGGTTGCGTCGCGGTCTTTTGTTTCCCGCACCAAGTATACCTTGCCGTCGTTCTCAGCAACGATCGCCCAGTCCGGGTTGTATTCGCCTATGGGCGTATCGATCACAAACCAACGGGGCAGCTTGACAAAGAATTTCACATTCACCATGCCATCCAGGTCCCGCGCGAACTGTCGCTCGATTTCCGAATCATAGGGTATATAGTCATAGAGCGTCTTGTCTTTATGCTGCACTTCGTAAAGATTGTTCAGGTAGGCCTCTATTTCATGTTCCTCGAACAGCCGCATTTCATAGACCTGACCAGCGATTTGTTCGTACTTGATGCCGTCTACGATCATGGCTTTCAAGGTATCGTTGACGCATTTCGCGGTTTCCGTCATGAAAGCTTGCGGATTCAACGCAAACTCACTCAAGCGCCCAGAGGCTTTCAAGATGCGTACGAGGGTATGCCGCGTCAGTTCGGTTTCCCGTTGCAGATAAGCCAGGATATCCGGCAGGATCCGCGGAGTCGTCGCTTCCGCGGATCGTGTTTCCAATACGCGGTCGCCCAACTGAACTCCCGCCTTGGTCACTTCCAGATCCTTCCGCATGGTCAACACGCTTATGGGCTTGATTTCATCCATTTCCCGGATGTTGGCAACAGCCTTGACGATGAGTTCTGCCGTATCGAATTCCACGGAATAACGGGTCTTCTTATTGATGCGTTTCCACAGGTTCGCGAATTCCGGCGAAAGCGCCACGCCTTTGTCAAACCCGAGTTTGCGGCGTTCCCTGGCATTGACGACGCGATCCCTGAAAATGTACTTGCGCATTTCATCGATGATGGCCGCACGCAAAGGTTCGTGGGCCGGATCCGTTTCCAGCACAAAACCTTCACGCCGGGGATCGAACTTGTCCTGAATATCGCCCATGGCGTCGATATAGCCGTTGGCCAGCAAATCCCGCCAGATAGCCGTGGAAGCGTCTTGACCTATGGGCTGTTCCTCGTCGGTTCCCGGCACGGATTGGAGCAATTGAGCAAAAGCATGCTGCTCGATGCGCCCGAACTTGATTTGGCAATCGCGTTCAATATCGCTCTGCAGACCGCGCGCATAATCTTCAAAAGATTCGCCGGCAATGACGGTCAGGCGGTTGATGGTTTCGTCACGAACACGTTCGCCATGCTGATTAACGGGCAAACGCAAACCACGGCCAATGGTCTGTCGCCGTTCGCGTTCGGAGCCCATATCGCGCAGGCTGCACAACTGAAAAACATTGGGATTATCCCATCCCTCTTTAAGCGCGGAATGGCTGAAAATGAAACGCAGAGGCTCGTCCCGGGAAAGCAAGCGCTCCTTGTCGCGCATAATCAGGTTATAGGTGTCTTCATCCGCTTTGGTGTTCCCTCTGGTGTCTTTGACCTTTCCCTTGTCCTGTGAAAAATAACCGTTATGAATCTGATCCACCGGATCCTCGATCAAGCCGTGGTATGCCGGATTTTTCTTCACCACATCGGTGAACGCCTCTTCAAACCAAAGCGCGATTTTTCCTTTCTGCGGCGTGTCGTCATCCGCGTAGAATCGGTAGTGGACGACTTTATCGATGAAAAACAGGGAGAGTACCTTAATGCCCTTGTCCTTCATTTTAAGTTCCTTGTGCAGATGTCGCTCAATGGTCTCACGGATCTGGGCCTTCATGATTTCATCGGTCATGCCGCCCTGTTCCTGGCCCAACCGTATCGTCCTGCCGTTGTTGAACTCGACACGCTCGCATCCCGGCTCCGCACAGATATTGGAGCGGCGATTTGCTTTTAAATAAGCAACCTTCTTAGTACAAACAAGATGCAGTATTCGCGCCGTTTGCGGCGGCTTTGCTTTTAAATACGCATTCAGGCCCATATCGGCAGATAGCTCCTGTATCTGTTCGAGGTCTTTCCAGCGTCTTCCGGCTTGATCATGCCGGCATCCATGGTTGCCGTTATGGTTTGTGAAACGGCGGAGGTCTTCTTTTCGCCAAGCTTGAATCGCTCGCGCAAGGACTGGTTGGTCATCTTTTCAGCGCATACATAGCGCAAACAGCAATGCTGATAACATGCGCGCATGCGGTCTTCACGATTCATCTCGTCGAATGTCTTGTGGCCAAAAAGCGTGACGACCGTGCGTCGAAATGCGGCATGGAAAAGGGGCGCAGGCAATTGATAGGCTTCCACAGCGCTGACGACTTTGTCTATGCCGCTGCTTTTTTCCTCGCAGATGTGGCAGCGTCGCATGAGGTCGGCCATGCGTTCATTGCGCGACTGGTAGCCGTCGATAAAGCGTTCCACGGGTACAACGGGCAGGCCCGGATTGCCGATTTCAATGCGGTTGGCATAGATTTCGATCATGACCGCCATGCCGCTGAGCTGGAAGTCCTGATGGATCAAGGCATTGGCGACCAGTTCACGGATCACGATTTCGGGTACGAGTTTGACTGCTTTGCGCAATGCATTCTCGACCACCTCGTTTTGTGGTATCTGCGCCATCACGAATTGGATGAGTGACTGGAATCCGACAGCGTAACCTTGTTCAAAAGGCTCATCCAGCCGGGTGTTCAGCTTGGATGTATCGTTGTAAACAATAATGCGCGGCATCTTGTGGGTCACGGATTGGAAATGGGCCATGTTTCGGGCCAGCAGCACAGCGCCTATGCGCCGAATGGCATACCCTTGACGCGTCTCGTCGATCAAACGCTCCTGAATCAAACGGTCCAGTACGGCTTTGCGGCTGGACGGGTATGGCATTTCGAGTAACGTGAAAAAAGACTGGGTATCGAGCTGCTCGATGACATCGCGTGGATCAAGGTTTTGCGCGGCAGGTTCTTCCAGCCAGTCAGGGCCGCCTTCGGCAAAAATAGCTCTAAGCCGGTCCTCGCTCATGGGCTTGAGCATCTGCCCTGAACGCATGACATAAGCACCTTCATAATGGTAGGCTGTTCCGCGCGGGCGTGAAGGAATATGAAAAACCAGGACGCGGCCATCCGGATGAGCCACCTCCTCGATATCCACCCGAAAACCTATGGCTTCAAACAGCTTTTCAGCCATGGCAATGGGGTTGTTGAAAGCCGCTGTTCCCACCACGGAACGCGGCGGTTTGTCGGAAATGCCCAGCAATAATTGACCACCGCCTTCATTGGCAATGGCCACGCAATATTTATAGAGCTTGCGATTATCGAACTGTTGCTTGGCTTCTTTGAATTCCAGACGCTGGTGTTCTGAAGGAGCGCTGCGCCAAAGGTCGATCTGTTGCGACGTTGTCATGTTCACCTTGCTATATCAACTCCCAGCTAATATCAAACAAGGTCATTTCATGGATTCTATGGTCCAAGCGTGCTTGAATATCATCGAGCAGTTGATCTTTCTGGCTTTCAATTTCTTTCGCGGCTTGATCGTATTCGCGCCAGGCTTCATCACGGCGCTTGTCCAGTGCCTTGATCTTTTTCTGGAGTTGTATTTTTTCAGGGAGCTTACTTGAAGCGCGCACCTGCTTTTTCAACTCCTTGATTTCATCGTCAAGATCTTTAAGGTTGCCTTTCAGCGTAGTGCGTCGATCCGCAGCCCAATGATCCAGCTTGTCCATTTCCTGGTCAAAGTATGCGGCATTGCGCGCTCCGATGCGTTCCAGTATGTCATCTTTTTGCTTTTGGGTGTGTGTTTGCAGTTGTTGCAAGAGAGGTTTGTGCAGAGCCCCATTCGATTCGATTTCCGCGCAAAGTGAAAAGAAGCGTCGGCACTGTTCTTCGTCCAGAAGCTGGCCTTCATGGGTTTGCGCGGAAAAAACGAGATAATCCTCTGTATCCAGCGACTCCACGGTAAGTTGGGTCAGGTTCATCAAGCCGTGCTTACCGACCAAAGGTTCAAGGATAGATATTTTCGTCGGGTTCGCGGTATAGTTGAAAACCAGTTTTTTAACCGGCAGTCGATTTTCGCGAGCCTGTTTCAGGATATATTGGGCCAGGGGATGCCCCATCCGGTAGTGGTGCGCATCTTCGACATCGCGACCCATGGCATAGGGACCTGTTGGAATGGCGTCATCATGATCACTGGGCGCACGATGAAGTACAAATGCGAACCGTTCTTGTTCAAACCGCGCATAAGGCGCAAGCATGTGGCGGGTCAGGTCCCACAGCAACAGGCCGTATTTGTTCAGGTATTCCTGGCTTTCACGCAGATTGACACGCAATTTTTCGTGAACTTCCTGGTCAAAATTTTCCAGCAATTTGCTCCGGGTTGTCTGCATTCGTTCGTCGATGCTGACGCTCAACTCATCCTGCAACTGGTCAAAGGATTGCTGAATCTCTTCCGGCGTGCGACAATTCTGGTAGATGGCGACAATCCGCTTTTCAAAATCCACCCCCGACTCGATGCTGCCCAGCACTTCGTCGCTGGCGCCGAATACCCCGCTGAACAGTTGGAATTTCTCGGACAGCAACTGAAAAACGCGTTGGTCGGCGGCATTGCGACGATTGAGAAAGTTGACGACAACCACGTCGTGCTTCTGTCCATAACGATGGCAGCGCCCGATGCGCTGCTCAATGCGCTGGGGATTCCAGGGCAAGTCATAATTTACGACCAGCGAGCAGAATTGCAGGTTGATGCCTTCAGCCGCTGCTTCGGTGGCGATCATGATCTCGGCTTCTTCCTTGAAAAAGTCGACCAGGGCTGAACGCATATCCGCGGTTCGCGAACCCGTGACGCGGTCGGAGTTCTCATGACGCTTGATCCATTTGGCGTAGATCGCGCTTGAATCGGCATCGTTATTGGAACCGTTGAACAAAACGGTTTTATCCTGAAAACCGTTCTCAGCCAAGAGACGCAGCAAGTAAGCTTGCGTTCTCCTGGACTCCGTAAAAATGATAGCTTTGCGAGCAGCGCCAAGGGATGCGGCACGCTCGAAACCGGTTTGCAACGCGGTCAGCAAAGCTGCGCCTTTAGCGTTTTCGGTGATGGATACAGCCAGGTCGCGAAAAGCTTCAAGATTGGCTATTTCCTCTTCTATGGCTTTGATGTCAGCCGGCGCCAGCACTTCGGTTTGTTCATCATCATTCCATTCTTCTTCGAGATTCTCCAAAGCCTCAAAATCCTGTTCAATCCCCTTTTCTTCCGCTTCCTTCAAGCGCTGTTCATTTTCGCGCAGGCGACTTTTGAGCTTGCGAATCAGGGAATCGAGAGCGCCGGCAATGGCAAAAGTGGATGATGCCAGCAATTTTCGCAACACCAGGGTCATCAACGAGCGCTGGCTGGGAGGAAGCGCCTGCAGGTTTTCCCGGCGCAGGTATTCAGAAACCATTTCGTAAAGCGTTTCTTCATCGGCGGAAGGAATGAAGTCCTGCGTCAGTGGAATACGGTTGGTGAATTTGATGTATTCAAGGACCTGGCGCCTCAACGTCCGCTTGCACAATGGGGCTATGCGCTCTTTCAATTCATTAAAAATATCCGCATTGGTTGCTCGTGTATATTTCGCACGGAAGCTCTTCAAATCGCCAAAAGTAAAATCGTCAATGAAGCTGACCAGGCCGTACAATTCCAACAGCGTGTTTTGCAGTGGCGTTGCGGTGAGTAGGATTTTAGACACTCCATGCAACGCGCTTTTTAAGGTTCGGGCGATTTTATTCGTGGTCTTGTAGACGTTGCGTAAGCGATGCGCTTCGTCGATAACCGCTAGATCCCAATGCATGCTGACCAGGTATTCTTCCTTGTTTCTGGCGAAATGATAGGAGCAGATCACGATATCCTGACGTTCAAAGGGATTCCTGCATCCTTCTTTCAGGGCTGTATTGAAGCTTTTTGTTTCCAGAATATGGGATGGCAGAAAGAATTTCTCCATTAATTCCTGATGCCATTGCTTGCGCAGGCTGGAAGGCACGATGACGATCATTTTCCGTTTCCGCTCCGCCCATTTCTGGGACAGGACAAGCCCGGCTTCAATGGTCTTGCCAAGGCCGACTTCGTCAGCGAGGATCGCGCCTTTTGAAAGCGGCGATTGAAAAGCGAACAAAGCAGCGTCTACCTGGTGAGGGTTCAAATCCACTTGTGCATCCACCAATGTGGCCGCAAGTTTTTCTATGCTGTTTGAAGGGCATCTCTTGCTCAACTCGTGAGCAAAATATTTAGTATGGTAATCTGTAAGCTTCATCGTCATGGAATGCTTCGCTGAGGAAATTCTTTCGTTAATGTGTTAACTATATAAATAATTGATAGGAACTTGGTTTTTTCATGAAGGCAGAAATACCAAAACTCAAATGACAAAGCAAACTAATATTGATAGGAACTTGGTTTTTTCATGAAGGCAGAAATACCAAAACTCAAATG
>CAZOLK010000194.1:0-10505 GCA_964580325.1 uncultured Verrucomicrobiota bacterium
TGGGCCGGCAGCACACGCAAGATATGGCGGACCTGGTCACTGGGCCGCGATCCGCGTAGCCAGAGCGCATCATCGGTGGCCAACACTTCCACGTCAGGCGCCAGGCGCAAGCTTCCGAGACTTGACGCATGACGTGGATCCAGACAACAGGCCCATTCCGTTTTCATGCGCCTTCCCCAAAAAAGCTCCATAACTGGTCAACGCCGGCCAGCAACTGGTCGCGCTGCTCCCGATTTTCAACCCAGTGACAACTAGTCGCCAATACGGACAGGCGCTCGCGCAACAGGCTGTATTCGGCTGAATCGCGGTCTACGGCGCTCACCTTTTCGCGCAGATTTTCCAGATCGCGTGCCAGGTGTTCCGGATCGCTACGGCTTGGGGTCAGCGAACCGGGATGGGACTGGCGCGCAACATGATCGCCGATCACATCCTGGACAATAGTCTTGATCGCCTCTTCCTGCTCCAGTTCGTCCCAGATATAACGGCAGATCCACAAATCGGAGACTTCCACCTCGCGCCGGCCGCACAGCAGTGCGCTGGCCGCAATCAGACGCTGCAACTTGACCGCGCGCCGGTCGGAAACCTGGATACCCGCATGACGCAGACGCAATACCAGGTTGACGTATTCTTTTCGAATTGGGGCCAGGTCTACCTCGGGCAGGACCTTATGCAGGGCGCGGATCTCCTCCATGGTCAACGCGGCATCGCGCTCTTCGGGTTGCATATCCAGCTTCCAGCCGGCTTCCACGACCGCGGCCAATTGTTCGTCGGGCGCCGCTTCACAGCGCACACGCATCAGAAAACGGTCGAACAGGGCGCGCAACGCCTCGTCTTCCGGCAACCGGTTGCTAGCACCGACCACCATCAAGGTGGGCAGGGCCCTGACTTCACGGCCGCGCCGGAATATGCGCTCGTTCAAAACCGTCAGCAGGCTGTTGAGAATAGCGCTATTGGCGTTGAGCAATTCATCGAGAAAAACCAGCGACGCTTCGGGCAGCATGCCCTCGGTATTGGTCACCAGCACGCCGTCTTTCAGGCGTGCGATATCGAACGGGCCGAAAATTTCGTTGGGCTCGGTGAAGCGGGTCAACAGGTAATCGAAGGTACGCCCTTCCAGGCGTCGGCTCAACTCGTGGACCAGCGCACTCTTGGCAGTGCCCGGCGGGCCCAGCATGAACAGGTTCTCACCGCCCACCAGGCAAATGCCGAGCAGGTCGATGATCTCGTCTTTGCCGATAAAAGCGGATTTCATGGGATCCAACACGTTGCGCAGAAGCCGTTGGCCAGTTTTCAGCAGGTTATTGTCAGGCGGCATGCGTTTTTTCCTCGAAAAGGGGCTTGAAATCAGGGCTCAATTCCGGATGGCATCCCAACGCGGCGCGAACGGCATCCGACACCCGCGCATCGGCCAGGCGCTCTTTGTCAGCCTGGGCAATGACGCGGTCGACATACATGCGGCGCAGGCAGGGATGGGTCCAGATGTCGTCGATCGAATCCGGCATGCAATCGGGAATGCCTACGGACGATAACGGCCAAGCCGCGGCCAGGTCGTGCAAAACCTCCACCAGCGGGTCGTCCGCGGCCGCGTTGCGCGCCATCGTGTACACATCGGGAAGAAATCGCAGCGCAATATCCGCCGCATACGCGATTGTCGCATTGCAGGCCGAGGGACAGGGCATATGCAGGCCCTGATCCACGGCGCGCACGTCGAGATGGCAATGGGTCAGGAACCGGCAGGCGCGGTAAACGATCTCCACGGCCCAGGCCGCGACATCTAGATCCAACGCAGGGGGATCCATGGGCAGATCCAGGCGCACCAGGGCTTCAAGTTCAGTCAAGGTGCGATGCAGTTCCCCGGAAGCGCATTGAACCTCCGTGGCAACCACGGTCACCTGCCCTGAATCGTACAAATCGCGTATAAATATATCGAGCATGGTTCTTTCCCCAATCTATTCGACATCCGAACAGCTCTTCCGGCAACAAAGCACATTCACCGTTTTCCCTGATACGTCAAATGAAAGCACCATACCTTGAAGCACCGGTTTTGTCCAGCAGACTTGCTGCCGCATTTTTGGATTGCGGATTGCGGATTGCGGATTGCGGATTTTGAAACGCGCTACCTGACACACGACAAAACAATATCCAACATCCAATATCCAACATGGAATATCCAATGTCCAAAGGAGGGAAGAGCCCGCCAGACGACACGCCCCACGCCACTCTTCCACTTGCCAAATTGGCTTTTGCGGGTTATCGTGACCTTTGAATGTAAGAGCAGCCGTTTTTCTGTATAGCACGAGGAATAGCATCATGGATCAAAACCGACAACGACAAGACGCGGCGTCTCAACCGCGTCAACAGCAGGCCGGACCGCAGCATCAACAAGCCAGCACGCACGGACAAAACGCTCAGTCGCGCCAGGTTGGCCCATCCGCTTCCAGCGGGACGCCTTCCAGCCGCTCCCATGTGCGCAGCCGTGATCGTTTGGCCGCGGACCTGGGCCTGGACCTGGGTGACCTGACCCCGCTCTTTACCGATCCCGACATCTCGGAAGTCATGATCAACGGCTGTGACAAGCTTTTCATCGAGCGCAAAGGCAAAATCAAGCAGGTGGATTATAAATTCCGCGACAACCAGACCATCATCGAGCTGATCAATGCCATTGTCACACCGCTGGGCAAAGTCATCAACGAAGAGCATCCCTATGTCGACGCGCGCCTCAAGGATGGCTCGCGTGTGAACGCCATCATACCGCCGTTGAGCGTGGACGGACCGTCGATCACCATCCGGCGCTTTCAGAAAGTCAACTTCACCACCAAGAAATACCTTGAGTTCGGTACGCTGACGCCCAAGATGGCCTGTCTGCTGGAAGCACTTGTGTTTGCCCGGCTCAATATCATTATCAGCGGCGGCACCGGCGCCGGCAAAACGTCGTTCCTGAACTACCTCTCCACGTTCATCCCCGATTCCGAGCGGATCATCACCATCGAGGACAATGCCGAACTGCGGCTGAGCAAAACCAATATCGTCCGCCTTGAAACGCGGACCCAGAGCGCCGAAGGGCACGGTGAAGTGACACAGCGCGAACTGTTGCGCAACGCCCTGCGCATGCGACCAGACCGCATCATCATTGGTGAATGCCGCGGCGCCGAGGTACTGGACATGTTCCAGGCCATGAACACGGGCCATGACGGCTCCATGACCACCATACACGCCAATAACGCGCGAGACTGCATGACCAGGCTGGAAACCCTATTCCTCTATTCCGGCTTCGACATCCCGCTCAAAGTGATCCGCAAACAGATGTCCGGCGCCATCGATCTGATCATCCAGGTTTCGCGCATGAAAGACGGCTCGCGCAAAATCACGTCCATATCGGAAATCACCGGCATGGAACAGGACGTGGTCTGCATGCACGACATTTTCACCTACGAGATCAAGCGTTCCACGGGACGCGACATCGAGGGCGCCTTTAAAATGACCGGCGGCGTGCCCAAGTTCATGGAGAAAATACATTCCGCGATTCCCAATTTCCCCAAGAATTTCTTCACCCCGGAATTCCAGGTTAAAATGGAGGACGTTATATGAAGTTTCTGCTCCTGTTGCTGATCACAATGGTGATACTGGCGCTTTGTCTGCTGGGGTTGGGCATAGGTTTGTGGGCCAACCGCCGCAAACCGCCCTCAACCTGTTCCTGCGGTAAAAAGCACGAACATTGAGGCGCCTCAAGCGATCATTCCCCGGCCAGGATCAACAAAGCCCTGGCCGTGGCCACAATGCGGGCCGTTTTCTCCGGCGCCCCAGGTTCGGCCGGCCACGACCCATCGTCAAGTTGCCGCGCCAACAGAGCGCTTGCCGCGGTTTGGGCATGTTTATCCACCCGTTCAGAAAGGGTGTCGGCTTTGGCAACCGCGACCTCTTTGAAGTTGGCTATCGTTGACTTGCGCTTCGATGGGGCCGCGGCATGCTTGTTGGCACGGTCGCGTCGTTCGCGTGAGGGCAAGGCGGGCGCGTGTTCCGGCGCTGCGGCCAGCACCATCACTTTTTTATCCGCAACCTTGTCCGCTTGCGCAACCTGCAAGTAGCGTTCCGCACGCATCATGGCAGCCGTGACATCAAGCGCGTCGTTTCGTTTTTCGCAAACCTTCAAGGCACGCAAAGACCAGCGTGTGGCTTGTGCGTCGTTGCCCCAGGACCCGTCAGCCTGTTGTTCCGCCAGCAGCCAGGCCAAGGCTTTGCCGACTGACGACGACTGAACGCCCCCCGCGCCTGGCTTTGCCGGGGCTGAGGTTGTTGAAAGACCCATCACCAAACTATCCATCTCCGCATCGCGCACGGTTGCAGGCGCTGTCTCAGCGAGCGCCTCCGCCGGTTCAGCGGTGGCAATTTCTGGTATGTATTTGCTCTTTTCCTCGGGCGCCGGTGCATGACTTTGTTGCCGATCAACGGTATGGAAAAAAGAAACCTCTTGTTTAGCGCTGTCGGTTTTGACAAAAACGCGATTGACGTGCGCGGATGACGATGGCTTCTCCACCTCCTCCAATTGCGGTTCATTGTCCCGGCTATCGGATGGCGCAGCCAATACCGGGGCTGGTGCAGCGGGGTCCCTTCGTGGGCCCGAGGGTTCATGCAAGGCTTTCCCGAATCCCGCCGGGGCCTTGGTTGCCGCGGCCTGGGGTTTCAGGGTTTCGTAATATTCATGTTCTTCGGCGCCGCGCATCCCGTCCATGTCATCGTCTATAGGCGCCTGCTCCAGTTTGGCCATCTGGATGGCAGGGGCGTCCGGCCTCTTGTCCAAAAGGCTGGTTCGCTGCAGCAGGAGACCGAGACCGGCAGTAGCCAGTAACAAGGCGGCCACACGCCAGAAAGTTGCCATGGCGAAAGGTGTAATCGTACCCGTCCATGTGCGCAACGCGCGTTGGCGATGGTCGACGTCCAGGCATAACGGAGCGTCTTCATTCTCGGTCAAGGCGTTACGTAGCAGGTTCACGGTAAGACGCAGGTCCTCAAGGGTTTCGCGGCAAGCAGCGCATGCATCGAGGTGGCGCCGCACCTCATCGGCTTGCTCTGGCGGCAATTCCTCCATCAGGAAGGCGGTCAAACGTTCTTCCATGTTGGAACTCGTACAAGCGTTTTTCATGTCAAGGCCCCCGCTTTTTTCAATTTCGCGGAGAGTTTCTTTACCGCATGGTGCAACAAACACCCCACATTGCCTTCGCTGCGACCCGTGACCTGGGCGATCTCCTGGTAGGAAAGCCCTTCCTGCAATCGCAGCAGCACCACCTGCTGTTCTTCGGGCTTGAGGGTTTTGACATAGTTCAGCGCCAGTTCCATGGCCTCGTCGCGGTCAGCGGTGCGCTCACGGGATGGCGTCAAGCTACGCTCCTCCATATGGGTCTGGTGCAACTGGCGCAACCGGCTCTCGCGCTTGATGTAATCCACGGCATTATTGTGGGTGACGCGATAGAGCCAGCTTTTCATCCGCCGCACCGATTCCGCGCCGTTGCGCAGCTTGCCGAAGAGTTTGATAAAGGTATCCTGGACCACATCCTGGGCAGCGACCGGGTCGCTTAAAATACGCGACGCATAGCGCAACAACCCCGTTTCATGTTCGGCCATAATCATTTCCAAATCAACTTCTTGCGACCAGCGCGCTTCACCGGTTCCATTCTGTTCACATGACTCCATGCATGCTCCACTCGGTTCAATGATTAAGACGACGGTTGTCAGGACAGTCTTCAGTAAAAAATAATAAAAAAAACAGACCTTTAACAGAGAAAAATGGGCGACGAACAAACGATTCATCTTTTTTTGGGTGCGCCGCTTAAAACGTCATGAATGCTAAAAAGACTGTGCAATTCGCCGTTTCGAACGATTCTCTTCGTTGGCCGCAATCGTCGCCCGTAATAGTTCACTGAGTATTCTTGGTTAGAAGCCGTCACCCTCCGTGAACGATTACGAAGTCTTTACATTCATGTGCGTTGCCCCCCACAGGGAGTCCTGATTCTAAGGACCCACAGAAAAATAACATGCCATTTTGAGGGCCAACGATCCCATCCAGCAGCTCCTGTAGCGCTGCTCGCTAACGCAACGAATTGGTGATCTCGGCGAATTTCTGCTCCAGCGCCACGTCATTCACCGGCAGCAGATCGGGCAAATGCATATCCTGCAGGGAACTCAGATCCTTGAGGCAGGCTTTCATTTCCGAGACCAGGTCAGACGCCACACGGATGGTCTGGTAGGCGTTCATAGCCACGGCATACCGTTTTTCTAACGGAACCAGCGACTGTTCGACGCGTGCGCGTAAATCGATCAGGTGCTTCTGGTAGAGATCGATGGCCCTGGCCGTCATCTCCTGGGTGCGTTGGCTGGCCTGTAAAACAGCGCGCTGGCCCGGGTCCGCATTTTCCAACAGTTTGCGCGTCTGTTTGGCGGCGTCGCGGTTGTCTTCGCGCAACTCGTTCAAACGCGGTATGTAGCGTTCGTCGATATGGCTGACCATGCGGTCATGGGCCACGATAATGGCCTTGATCATGACCACGTGAAGGCCGTAATAACGTTTGACCGACGCCATGTTGTCCGGCGTTTCGCGCATCATCTCTTCCAGTTTCTGGTTCAATTGCTTGACATTGTGGAACACCGCGCTCAGGCCCATGATGTCATCGCCTGAAATGGAAGAAAGATAAAAGCGGACCTGCTCGGGTTTGATTTCAATGCCGATATTCGCGTATTCCCGGCGCAATTGCTCAAGCAGTTCCTGCTGCTGCTGCTCATAATTACCCAGGTCATTCTTGAGGGTTGAGATTCTGCTGTTCAACTGGCGGCGCGTCTTGGAAAAAAACCAGGACGTACTCTTTTCCGGCGCGGAAATGCGCTTTTCCTGCAATTCCGCGATTTCCTTTTGCGCCTCCAGGATGTCCTCTTCGATCTCGGCATAGGCTTCGCGCGCTTCGGTCAAGCCGGAGATTTCCAGCGCATCGAGCGCGTTTAAAATCAGTTTATTGGCCTGGCGGTCAGCATCGCGACGATCGCGCTTCCAGGGCCAGTCATTTTTCTTGAGGTCTACTTTTTCTTCCTCGATGTTCAGCACTTTCAACAGCTTGTGCCGGCTTTTTTCCCAGGCTTGCTGTGTGTATTCACTCAGTTGCGTGAGCTGGTCATGCAGTTCAAGCTCTTCATCGGCCGCGGCATAACTCATCGAGAAGCAGTTTGCAACCAGCAAACCTGCCGCAATACAGGGCATTGCTATAAATTTCATATTTCTTCTCCCCATTATGTTCAAACTCCATCCTTATTACATTGTTCTACTCATATAAGGCCTTTCGGCTTACGCTTTATACGCGCACACGGCAACGCACACATGACAACATAACGCAAAGCGCGCGAATTTCCAGTTTAAAACCTGGTTGACATTTTTAGATAAGGCGTATAAATTTAAAAAGAGTTAACAACACATAAGAAAAAGCATGAAAAAAAGTAGCAAATCATTGAGCGCCAGTATGGAAGATTATGTGGAGATCATCTACCACATACAAAACAACCAAAAAGTGGCACGTGCCAAAGACATTGCCAGTGGTTTGAAAGTCAATAATTCCTCTGTGACCGGAGCATTGCACAGCCTGTCTGACAAGGGCATGATCAACTACACCCCTTATGGTTACATCACGTTGACCAAAAAAGGGATAGAAATGGCCAAGGACGTTGTTCATCGCCATGACACGCTGCACGATTTCTTTGTCAAGGTGCTGGCCGTCGAGGAAAAAGAAGCCCAGGAGGCGGCCTGCAAAATGGAGCACTCCGTGCCGCCGAAGATCCTGGAACGGTTCATCGAATTTGTCCAGTTTCTCGAATTCTGCCCGCGGGGCGGCAATAAATGGATTCGCGGATTCAGCTATCATTGTCAGAACGGCAGCACCATGGAAAATTGCGAGCGCTGCATTCAGTTGTGCCTGGAAGATGCGCGCAAGCAAAAGGCAGATCTGCAGGAACGCAAGCAGATAAGCCTGGACACGCTGGAACCGGGCGATAAAGCGCGCATTGTCAAAATCGGAACAACAGGCGATATCCGCAAGCGCCTGATCGATATGGGCGCCAACAGCGGCACCATGGTCGAAGTCGTGCGCGTGGCGCCCATGGGCAACCCGATCGACATCAAAATCAAGGGCTATCATCTTTCGCTGCGCAAAGAGGAAGCTCAGGGCATCCTGGTTACGGAAGGTTGAGCATGTGGAGTTTCCTCCAAAAAACAAAGCTTTTTTTGTTGCAACCGGCAGCTTAATTGGGCTATGACTTCAAACATCATGACAGCTTGTACCAGGACATACGAAAAACCCCTCTGCTATGTGCCGGAGGGGTCTAAAGTCAAGCTGCGCTACGTACACGCGGGACGTTGCCTGCAAGCTCGTCTGGCTGCCATGGGCCTGCTGCCTGGTAAAGAACTTGAAGTGGTGCGCAATGGTTGCCGTGGTCCTTTCATCGTGGCGGTCAACGGCTCGCGTATGGTCTTGGGCAAAGGCATCATCCAACGCATGATCGTTGAATGATCGCTTTTTTTTATGCGCCATATTTTGGCATTCCGCAATTTTTTCGCTTTGGAATTCTTTTATATGATAGATGAGAAAAACGAAATAGTCGTGGCGCTGGCCGGCAACCCGAATTCCGGCAAGACGACCATATTCAACAACCTGACCGGCGCCCGGCAGCATGTGGGCAATTACCCCGGCGTGACCGTGGAAACCAAGGAAGGGCTTTGCCACATCGACGGGATAAATGCGAAAATCGTCGATTTGCCCGGCATCTACAGCCTGACCGCCTATTCCATGGAAGAGCTGGTGGCACGCAATTACATCCTTGAAGAAAAGCCCGACGTGGTGGTCGACATCATCGATGCCTCCAACCTGGAGCGCAACCTGTACCTGGCCGTGCAGATCATGGAGCTGGGCGTGCCCGCGATCCTGGTCTTCAATATGAGCGACATTGCCCATGCGCGCGGCATCGAATTCGACCTGGACAAGTTGTCGTCAATGTTCAGCGTGCCGATCATCGAGACCACCGGCATCAGGGCCGAGGGCATGGACAAGCTCAAGGAAGCCATTGTATCGCTGGCCCGGCGCGAGTCGTGTGTCATGCCGGCCCAGGTGCGATACGGCAAAGAAATCGAGCGATGCATCAAACACGTGCGCAAACTGCTCGATGACCGGGTGCAGGGCACCGAACACGAACAGCGCTGGACCGCGGTCAAGCTGCTCGAAAACGACAAAGAGCTTTTGAAAAAGTATCAGGACGAAGAGGTGACGCAAACCGTGAACCGCTGCCAGCATAGGCTGGAAGCGGTTTTTGGCGATCATCCGGAAATCCTGATCGCTGACCGCCGCTACGGTTTCATCTCGGGCGCCTGTCAGGAAGCGGTCCGCTCAACCGTGGAAGCGCGCCACAACCTTTCGGACAGAATCGATGAAATCCTGACCAACAAGGTGCTGGGCATTCCCATTTTCCTGGCCATGATGTATTTCACGTTTTATCTGACGTTTACGATCGGCTCGCCGCTGACCGAAGGGCTGGGCCGCCTGTTCGATGCGCTGGGCGCCTGGATTGCCTCGTTCTGGCCCGCGTCCTCGCCCAGCCTGATCAAGTCGCTGTTGATAGACGGCGTGATCCAAGGCGTCGGCGGGGTGTTGCAGTTCATGCCCAACATCCTGCTGCTGTTCATGGCCATTGCCTTTCTGGAAGATTCGGGCTACATGGCCCGGGCCGCCTTCCTGATGGACCGGATCATGCACAAGATCGGGTTGCACGGCAAAAGCTTCATCCCCATGCTGATCGGATTCGGCTGTACGGTTCCGGCGGTGATGGCGGCGCGCACACTGGAAAACCAGCGCGACCGGATGACGACCATCCTGATCCTACCGCTGATGAGCTGCAGCGCGCGGCTGGTCATCTACAGCCTGCTGATCCCGGCTTTTTTCCCGCCTGCCTTGCACGCGCCCATGATGTGGCTGATCTACATGACCGGCGTGGGCCTGGCCATTCTATGCGCCCGCCTGCTGCGCGGTTTTGTGTTTCGCGGCAAACAGGCGCCGTTTGTGATGGAATTGCCGATCTATCGCATGCCAACCTGGAAAGGCGTACTGATCCACATGTGGGAGCGAAGCTGGCTCTACATCAAGAAAGCGGGCACCATCATCCTCGGCTTTGCCATCCTGTTCTGGGTCCTGACCACCTTCCCACGTATACCCGCCGGCCATCCGGACGCGGACGACCCGGTCCGGCGCATCGAATACACGGTGGCCGGTCGCATCGGCCATACGCTCGAACCGGTTATCCGGCCACTCGGATTTGACTGGCGCATCGGCACGGCCATGATCGGCGCGTTCGCGGCCAAGGAACTGTTTCTGACCCAACTGGGCATTGTCCATTCCGTAGGCGACCATGACGAAGCGCGCGAGCTACTACGCGAAAAGCTGGGCCGACGCTACAGTCCATTGACCGGATTCTGCGTCATGCTG
>CAZOLK010000195.1:0-10503 GCA_964580325.1 uncultured Verrucomicrobiota bacterium
CGGTATGTCCCGCCTTTTTTTCTTAGCTGCTCCCATTTATTTGCCGGAAGACCCATAAAAAAAGATGATCGCAAAGGAACGCCGATCACGGACTACCGATCCATGCAAGAACTGCGGGAAGACCAGGACCTGGAGATTGTCGAATTGGGCGCCCATTTGGAGATCGCCGCTGAAAACAGCGATTATCCCTAAGCTGACTTTTTATTTCTTTGCCTGCGCTGCGTCCACTGGCTGTCGGGCGCTTTCCTTTTTCTCTTCCTCTTCAACCTCGACCAGGCCCAGTTTGTCCAGGGCTTTGACGCCAAATTCGGAACGGGCATAGATTTCCCATTTCTCCGGATCGTCCGTGGACTCGATCATGACCGCATCGATGTTTTTGATCACGTGGTTGACGAAATCGGCTTTGTAATTGGCCAGCAGCGAGGACATCACATCCGGCGAATAACAACCCAGTACAGTGTCGCGATTGGACATGGTGATGTCCGGTGAACGGTCGCGGATGACGTCACGCAAATGGCTCAGTATCGGTTCGCGTTCCTCGCGCGAGAAGATGATCACCATGACGCCTTTGCCCCAGCAGGGGTCGATCAGGTTGTAAAACTTACGCGTGTCGTCCTGGGTCAGCAGCACAGGGGAGATCTCCAAGGCCACCTCGGTTGGCATCCAGTCAAACAGATGGCTCGGTTCGATAACGTCGTCGGGCAGTTCCATTTCGATCGCGTTGTGATCCAGCACCATATACGTTTTGAACAACTGCGCCAGCAGCTCGATCAGCTCTTCCGGTGCCGGGAAATCGCCCTTGAGCTTGTACACGTGCAATCCCGAATTGCAATCCTTGCGCGTATACAACGGGTGGCCCTTGGCCTTGTTCATGGTGTTCCAGTCCTGCGGACCCACTGGCACGATTTTCAAGCCTTCCGTGCGTTTGCTCGCGACGGCTTCCTGCTTGCCTGGGTCTTCCGGCTTGCTGATCCCGCCCACGGCGGCAGGCGCATGACCGATCGCGACCACGAATGTGCTGTCGCCGGCCACGATTTCATCTCCATCCTGAAGCGTGCCGTTGGTTACACGTTCGCTGTTGACAAAGGTTCCATTTTCACTTTTCAGGTCGCGGATGCGGCAGATGTTGGAGATATATTCAATGGAAAAATGCACCTTACTCATGGCTTCATTCTTGGGTAAAATGAAGCGGGCAGGCTGACTGGCACCCACCAATAATGACTGCCCTGGCTCAAGTTGAAACTCAGCCCCCTTGTGCGGTCCCTTTTTTACTTGCAAAGTAAGTTTCATAAGACATTATCTTTTCTGAGTATATCCGGTAATTTTAGTTCACGGTTAACAGGTCATACATTTTAACGGAAATCTTTTCAAGGCTTATTTGACGGGAGATGAAAAAATGCCAGGTAGAATGGAGTTCGATTTCAGCTTTCAGACCGGTAAAAACAAGCCGAAACCATCGGCTGACACGCCTTTTCGCATGCTAATTTTAGGCGACTTCAGCGGTCGCGCCCAGCGTGGCCGGCGCGAATCTTTGGCCGGTCGCCGACCGCGCATCGTGGATTGCGACAGTTTTGAGGAATTAATGGAGTTCCTGGCAGTCGACATCACGCTGCAAACCGTTCCCGATGGGCCGGTGGTCACGCACCAGCCGCGCGAATTGGAGGATTTTCACCCTGACGAGATTGCCCGTAACGTCAATTTATTCAGCCAGTTACGCGCCCTGCGCAAAGATTTGCACAAGCCAGAAGCGTTTGTCCGCGCCGCGGAGTCGGTCAAGGACCTGCTGGGCGCCCAGCCCGAACCGCCACCGCCTGCCGAACCGCCACCGCCTGCCGAACCGCCACCGCCTGCCGCACCTCCGGCGCCGGCTGCCGCAGCACCGGGCGCGGACGATGCCGGTGTCGATGACGGCGCCGACCTGTTTGCCCAGTTACTGAGCAAGCCTAAAACCACCGTGGAACCTGTCATGCCGGCCAAACCAGCCGCACCCAGGAGCGCGCCCGTGTCCTCCAGCGTGGATGCGCTGCTGAAACGCGTGGTGGCGCCCCATATCGTACCTTCACCCGACCCGCGGCAGGACCAGTTCGTCGCCGCCGTGGACGCGGCCATGAGCAGCCAGATGCGCGATATCCTGCACCATCCCCATTTCCGCGAGATCGAAGCAGCCTGGCGCGGTCTCGATTTCATCATTCATAACCTCGAGACTGACGAAAACCTGACGCTGCACGTGCTGGACGTTTCGCGCGACGAATTGGCCGATGACCTGGCCGCCGGCCCTGAACAGAGCGAATTGCACAAGCTGATCTACGAGCAGAGCGTGGCCACGGCAGGCGGCAAGGCTTGGGCGCTGGTTGCGGGCCATTACACGTTCGCCTTTTCGCCGGATGACATGGAACTGCTGAGCAAAATCGCGATCATCGCGGCCAAAGCCGATGCGCCGTTTGTTGCCGGTTTGCCTCATGACCTGTTGCGGAAAGGTGATGCCATGGAAGCGGACAACCTGCAACTGCCAGCTTGCTGGGACGATTTGCGTTGTCGCCATGACGCTGTTTACCTGGGGCTGGCTACGCCCGGCTTTCTCCTGCGTCAGCCTTATGGACCCAAAACCGAGAGCGTGGACACGTTCGATTTTGACGAGTTGGAAGGCGATTACGATCCGGACCTCTTTTTGTGGGGCAATCCGGCTATGCTGATCGCCTGTTTGCTGGGCCAGTCCTATGCCGACCACGGCTGGAATTTCCATGCCGGCGTTATCGACGGCATGGGCGGCATCACCTGCCACACCTATAAAGAGGACGGCGAATCACGGGCAACTCCGTGCGCCCGCATCTGGATGAGTGAGACGGCCGGCGAAAAGCTGTTGGACCTGGGCATCATGCCGCTCATGTCCATCAAGAACAGCGACGCGGCCAAATTCGCCCGCATCCAGTCCATCAAGCAGCCGCCGGCGGCGCTGGAAGGGAAATGGGGCTGATGGGAGTTGTGAGTTGGGAGGTGGGAGTTAGTTGAGTTACGAAATACCCAATGACGTTGTTTGATCTGACAACTCCGACTTCCCTGTCCAACTCTGAACACCGAACTCCCTGTCAATCTCGCCAATCTCGTCTTTGATCAACAGGCACTTCTTTAATGACCAATCTACGAAATATTCCGCTTTCGCGCGTGGTTGATATGATGGCAGAGGGCGTATTTGTGGTGGACGCCGATTGTCGTATTGTGCTTTGGAACCGGGCTATGGAAGAGATGACCGGTTGGAACGCCGCGGATATGATGGGACATCAGCCCTGTTCGGAGATGGTCTGCGCCGAGAATGAAGCTGCCGAAAGCGTTTGCGCTTTGCTGCAACAGGTCAGTGACCAACCCTTGGTGCTGCACAAGGAATGTCGCTTGAAAACACGCGAGGGTGCGACTATTCCTGTGCTGCAAAATGCGCGTGTGCTCAATGGCGAGACAGGACAACCAGCCGGTGTAATCGTTACGCTGACCGACCTGCGCACGTTGCGTCGACTCGAGCAGGACCTGGCGGCCATGCGCCACGACGCTTCGCCCATTCGCCGGGTGGGTCGTCTGATCGGCGCCAGCCCGGTCATGTTGGAAGTCTACGAACGTATCCGGCTGGCCGCGGAAGCGGATGTGACCGTGCTGATCCAGGGCGAAACTGGTACGGGCAAAGAACTGGTGGCTGAGGCGATCCATCGCATGAGCGCACGCAAGGGAAAGCCACTAGTTAAGGTCAACTGTTCGGCGCTGGCGGAAAACTTGCTGGAAAGCGAGTTGTTCGGTCATGTCAAAGGCGCGTTTACCGGGGCGGTTAAAGATAAGATCGGCCGGATTGAAATGGCCTGCGGTGGTACCTTGCTGCTTGATGAAATCGGCGATGTCAGTCCCTTGATTCAGCTCAAACTGCTGCGCGTGCTACAGGAACAGGAATACGAGCGGGTTGGTGAGGCCCGGTCGTGCAAAGCGGATGTGCGCTTCATCGCCGCAACCCATCGCGATTTAAAAGAGCGTGTGACGACCGGTGAGTTTCGCGAGGATTTCTATTATCGAATTCATGTGTTTGCCGTGACCATGCCGCCGCTGCGCGAGCACCGCGAGGATATCCCGTTGCTGTGCGAGGCGTTTATGGATAAACTGAATACGCACACCGGCAAACAGATCGCCCGCGTATCCCACGACGCGCGCCACTGTCTGATGGATTATTGTTGGCCGGGCAACGTGCGCCAACTGGAGAATGCGCTGGAGCACGCCTATGTCACCTGTCAGGCCCACAGCATTGAATTGGATGATCTGCCTCCGGAAATCCGGTCGGCAAAGCAAAGGAGCGTGGAATGTTCCGGCAGCCGGACGCAAGCTGCTTTACCGGTCCGGGGACCGACGCCTGCGTTGAGTCGCGAGTTGCTGTTGGACGTGCTGCAAGCCTGCGACTGGAACCAGTCTGCGGCCGCGCGCCGTTTGGGCGTGGACCGCACCACGGTCTGGCGCAGGATGAAGCAGTGGAATATCGGGGCTTCTGGGCATCTGCCAATCAATGACAAGTAATGATAGGGTGTATGACAGTTATCCTGTTAAACGAATATGGTGACCGTTTTCCTCCCCGCATCCTATTCCACTGCTTCCACTGCCTTCAAAAAGGCCTTGTTCTTGCGCTCTCTGGCGTGATCCATGGCGGTTTTGCCGTCTTTGGCTCTGATGTGCGGATCGGCTCCGTTTTGCAGCAGGATGAGGATGGTTTTTTCTGAACCGGTTGGGGCTGCTTCATGTAACGGTGTTCCGCCGCCTGTGCTCAGGGCATTGACCTCGGCGCTGTGTTCGAGCAGGCTTGTAACGATTTCGGTGTGGTCTTTGACGCAGGCGTAGTGCAGCGCGCTCCAGTTTTTGCGGGCTGGAGCATTGACTTTGGCACCGTGTTTGAGCAGCGTTTTGACTGCTTCCAGGTGGCCGCGTTCGGCAGCCAGGTGCAGCGGCGCACTCTGATCGCCGGTGTGCTTGTTCGGGTCCGCGCCGTGTTCGAGCAGCACGATCAGCGCTTCGTTGACGCCGCGCGCGGCCGCAAAATGGATGGGCTGCCACCCAGCGCGCACGTCTTTATTCACATTGGCGCCGGCCGCGATCTGCGCTTCCATGGCCGCTGTGTCGTTTTCAGCGATAGCTTTGAGCAAGGCTTGGTCCGCGTCAGCGCACGCAGCGCCGGCAGCAAGGCAACTCGCAAAAAGAAATAAACGACTCACAACTTTCTTCATCACATAACTCCTTATATTTTGAACATGAACTATACTTGTTGGGATTGGGCGTTGAGGAGTTCTGCACCCATCAATAGATGACGAATGCGTCGCCTTCGTATGTGGTCTGAAACACTTCGCTGGTGCGGTTGGTGTTCTGGACCATGGGAATCTCGTACACGGGCGCGTCGGGCGGGAACAGGTCCTGGCCGGCGCCCAGGCCGCGCACTTTCATCAATCCGGCGCTCTCTTTGCCGACCACGATCTTGAGCTGTTCGTTCTCGAGTTGTTCGTCCAAGGCCTTGAGGTATTCGTCTGGCGGCCAGGTCGGTGTGAGCAGGATAAAGCCGTCGGCTTGGGCTGCACGGGCCTGGGCGCGGAGCACTTCCACGGGTGGGATAGTCGCGGTCAGGTCGATTCGGGCAATGGGTAGGAACCAGATCCGGTAGTAACGCGAGAACAGACGCAGCAGTTTCAGGTTGCTGTTCTCGCTTTCGGTCCACTTGCCGTTCTGGTCAACGCTGCCCCAGAGCGGAGTTATAGCCGTCAGTTTCTTGTTTTCAGCCAGCAATTCGCCGATTTTTTCGTCAATTGGTTGTTCGGTCTGTTCAGGTGGCTGCACTATGGCGGCGTGGAAGGGCAGGGGGCCTGACTTGATGCGATGGATGCGCATCCCGGCGTTGCTGCGTGTGGGATGGTGCACGGCCAGGCCGGTCCAGCCGTAGGCCACGGTTTCGGGTACAAACAGTTTGCTTTTGACAGCCGGGACCTGGTCTACATAACCGATGGCGCCGGCTGCGTTGACTTCCAGGCGCAGGGTCACGGGATGGCCGTTCCATTCGCGGGGTATGGTCTCCTGGCGCAACAGCGCGCCTTTGCGCCAGACCTGCAAGCGCAGCAGGCCCTCCTGGTCGATGCCGAAGCGCACGTTATGTTCGGCGGTGCGTCGTGCATAGAGCCAGCAGTTGCCGCGAATGTCCGAGACGGTCGCTTCGATATAAGCATTGTTATAGTGCATGGAACCGGCCAGGGTGATGCGCGCCTCGGTATTGCCCGGCGCGACCGAAAGTGAGCAGACATTTTGCTGGTTGGTGTAGACGCCGCCGCCCGTGATCCAGTCGTTGCTGATGACGGGTTGCGAAAAATCTTCGCGTGTCACGCGGTCGGTCGGGGCAATGCGTATGAGCAGTTCGGACGGTTGCCGGGTCATCTCGGCGATATGGTGTACGATCCGGCGCAGTTTTTGGGAATAGGGCATGGCCAGGATTTCGTAGTTCCAGATGGTCTTGATCAGCGCAGCGTGGTGGATGGCCTTGCTACCCAGCGTTTCCAGTTTGCGCATGGTCTGGCGGTATAGATCGTCGCGCGGTTCGAAAATGCGCAGGGCCATGCCGCGGATTTCGATATTGTCTGGGGCCAGCATGAGCATCTTTTTAACAATGGTTCCGGCCTCTTCGTAACGGCGCTGTTGCAGCAGCCAGCGGGTTTGGGCCATGGAAATGCGCACGTCTCCGGGAAAGAGCCGCGAGTACAGGTTGAGTGAGTCGCGGGCCTGGTCCTCGTGACCCAGGTCGGTCAGTAACTCGGCGCGGCGGATCACGAGCGCGATTTGGCCCGGATCGATTTCCAGGCTCTTGTTGTAAAAGGAAAGGGCCTCGGTTTTATCGGCCAGGCGCAGGTGAGCGTCGCCGATCAGCATCAGCGCCCGGGCATTGTTCGCGTCGATTTCGAGCCATTGTTTCCATGCTTCCACCGCTTTTTTGTATTCGTTTTCGTTGAACGCGGTCCAGCCCTGGCGTTCCAATCTGAGCCGCTTGGCTTCGGTGGTCTCGAATTCGCGGTCCGTGGGCAGGTTGCTGATCATGTGGTAGAGCAGATCGGCTGAGCCCTCTTTCTTTTTGGGTATGTCTTTGACCAGCATCAGTCGGTTTTCCGGGATGGCGCGTTCCTGCCAGAGCGCGGAATCGGCCGGGACCGCGAACGTGGCGCCCGGCACTTTGTCGAGAATGGGATGCACCGCGGCAAACGATTCGAGCGCGGAGGGCATGCGCAGGATAAACGCCATGCCGCGATCGCCCAGGATGCGACCGGATTGGATCAGCCAGGAGGCTATGTCCTTCATGCGTGCGTCGTGCAGGTCGCCCAGGTTGATGAACATGCCGTCCGCGTTCATGGTTGCCAGTTGGTCGGCCAAGTGTTCCGGAGCCAGCATGTGCAGCACGTTGGGGTAGTTGACGATCAGTTGCGGGATCAGTTGCAGGCTGTTGATTCGGGCCAGCAAACGGTAGGTGCGCGCATCGAAATGGTGCATGCGCCCGTTTTCGAGCGTGCGGTAACTGCGCCATTCCGGGCTGATCGAAGTGATCCGGTACGCGTTGCGGTTGATCCAGTCAAACACGTGGGATTCGCCGTCAGTGTTTTCCCACTGGGCCAGCACGGGGCGCATGCTGCGCAGGTCCAGGCCGGTCAGTTCCAGGTTGGCTTGCCCCTTTTGCGGATGCCAGATGCTGAGGCCGAACATACCGGGTTTAAGCTGTCCGCGCAACGCGATCTGTTCGGCGAACAGGCGTTGGCCGTCCAGTGTCGCATAGAGTATGTGATCGCGCAAGTAAACTTCAAGGATGTGCTCGCTGGCCAGGTCTATGGAGGTTTGTGCGGCTGCCAGGGTAAAGCGGTCGGAGCCGATGTGCTTCTGGCGCACCCAGATGCCGGACTGGACGATGTCGTCGGAATTTCCGGCAGGCGTGTCGCTTGCGCCATCGTCCAGGCCGAGGTAAACATAGGACTCGCTGTCCGGTGTGGCCCGGAGATAGATGCCCATCTGGCCCTGTCGCAGGTAAAAGCGCAGACGCGCGTGGTAGTTGCGGCAAAGGTCGCTGCCGGCCAGCCAGATCTTGGCGCCGGTGATCGTGTCCGGCGCCATGAGACAGATGCGGTCGCGCATGGTGTGCATTCTGCCCCAGTTTACGATCCAGGCGGAAGGATTTATCACGTTTTCCGAACTGACCTCGGTGCTCGGCGAGGGCCAGGCCTGTTGTAGGTGGTCGACCAGTTCGCGGCCGCTCCAATACGGCGGCACCAGCAACCGGTTGAGCCGGCGCGGGTCGCTGTGGCGTGTATTGAGCGCCAGGTTGCCGGTGAGAAAGCCGAGGTCGTAGTTGTTCTCCACCAGGGCCAGGTTGAGCAGGCGCGGTAGCACCGCATGGGCGTTGAACTGGCCGAAATCGCCATAAGGATAAGCGTAGGCCATGGGTTTCTGGCCAGTATATTTCCTGATCGCCGCAATGCAGGCCTGGTGATCGCCGGCCAGGCGCTGCTGGTATTCGCGCACGGTTTCGTAGCGGTTTTCATTGGCCAGCCACTGGGGCGAGGTCATGGCATGGGCATGCTTGTCGTTACCTAGCGGAACCTTGTGAAAGCCGTCGTAGCTTTGAGCGCCGATCTCCCAACGGCGCGATTTGAGCATGGCGCGCACATAGGGCCAGAGCAGCGAGGCCTGGTCATGATCGCGCATGGGCTTGATCCAGAGGAACATGACCGCGTTCCAGCCCATTTGGCGCAGGATCGGCTTGACGTTGAAATAGGAGGATTTACGGCTTTGATCAAAGGTCAGCAGCACGGCGTTGCGCGGCAGCGGCTGGTTGTCGCGATACAGGTCGACAATCTCGCGCATGTGCACGGGATGGTAACCGTTTTCCTTGAGTTTACGCACATGTTCGCGCAAGCGGGCCGGTTCGATTTCGCCCAACTTGCGCGAAACGCCTTCATAGGCCAGGACGGCGAACGTATGCGCGTCGCGCACGCCACGCGCCGCCGGCGGCCAGAGCAGACGCTTGACCACCAGGTTGATGGGAAAATACCAGGCCATGAACAGGCAGATCCCCATCAGGAAATACATCCAGTCGACGGCATAACTCACCTTGCGCGGTCGAACATAACCGTCGGTTGCGTGCGCCAACGTGTCCCGGTCTGCGGTTTCCCAGGCCGAGTTTACAGCGTTCCACATTTCGTTCATCCGCGCGTCCCCCAGGTGGTTTTATAGACCGTGGCCGCGGCGTAATAGCCCTGCCAACTAAAAAAGAAAATATAGGTGATCGTGAATACGAAACCGGTCCACCAGTGCGCGCGCCCGGTTTTCTCCAGGTAGTAGAGCGACCAGAGCAGCGACACCACCAGCACGCCGATCACATAAAACCCAGCCGGCCGGCCGTAGAGCAGCGGGCCGATCACCAGTGCGTTGGTCATCACAATGGGCGCCAGAAGGGGCAGGATGGTCATGGTGTACCAGGCAATGGCGGCCATGGGATGCTTGCGCCAGAAAAAACGGGCGGCAAAGAAAAATTCGCGGATCCAGGAGCGTTTCCAGCGACACTGCTGCTTGATGTATTGGCGCCATTTTTCCGGGACAATGGTGGTGGCCAGGGCTTCGTCGTCGTAGAGCACTTTATAATCCTTTAATATATAGTTGGTCAGGCTGCGGTCGTCGCCGTAGGTGCACTTGGCGCCCAGAAACGTCTGGTTGAGCCAGATGTCGAGTACGTTCAGCACAACAACGCGGCGGTAGGCCGAGAAACAGCCCGGACAGCAACTGACCGCGCCGTAAACATCCTCGGCCGCTTTCATGACCCGGTAAGATACGAAATAGCGTACATCCTGCATGCGTGTCAGCATGTTGACGTCCACGTTTTCCACATCGGTATGACCCGATACCGCAGCCACGGTAGGATCGGCCAACCCCTGGACCACCTTGCGCAACGCGCCTTTCATCAAAAAGCTGTCCGAATCGACGTAGACCAGGATTTCGTTGCGGGCCAGCAGCGTACCGACGGCCATGCCGTGGCGCTTACCTTTGTTTTTGTCGAAATCCACCACAATCAGGCCCGGATAGCGGCCCTGGGCGCGCATCATCTCTTCCAGCGTGTTGTCGGTGGAACCGTCGTTGACCACCACGACTTCCAGTTTCTCGCGCGGATAGCCTTCGGCATAGATGCGGCCAATGGTCTTTTCAATGGATCCCTCTTCGTTCATGCAGGCCACGATCACGGTAATCGTCGGTTCATAACCCACATCGGGCGGCGCCTTGTAAAAAGCGGCGATGATGAAACGCGACAGGATGAACACGCCCACGGAAATGCTGTACAGGTTGACCCACGGCTGGTACCAGTAGTATTCGAGGTTGTGTAGCTTGAGCAGCACGGCGACGGAGAGCAGCAGGATGCTGAAAGCGGCTATGCAGATCAGCGCCCAGCGCGCCGGCAAGTTGTAGGTGGCCTTGACTTGG
>CAZOLK010000196.1:0-10471 GCA_964580325.1 uncultured Verrucomicrobiota bacterium
CGCTCGCGGAGCGCACCGGCAAGCAACCGGGCCAGGCCCGGCACACAACAAAGCGGTGAACCGGAGCCGCCGATCACGCGGGTTCTGAAACCATAGTCTTCTGGCGGCGGTCGGTTACCTCGGGCGTTCGGAAGAAAGAAACAATGACTGAGGGCATCGCAGATTGGATGGAACACAATCCCAGGCTGCTCTGGGCCATGGGCGCTCCAGTGTTGCTCTGCCTCGGTCACACGTTCCTCCAGAACGAAGCGCTTCGGGTGTTGTGTGGAATCGTTGCAGCCTGCGCCATGATCGCCGTCACGATCATGGCGATTCTGACTGCACGGTGGAACGATCTGATCTGGCCTTGCATTGGATTCATTGCATGGTCAGCCATGGCTGGCGTCAGAAAGGCAGTCGGCTGAGTGATGAGAACGACAGACTTCCGAACCATTGCCTCGACCGTACCCTGAAAAGCGCACGGACGTGCCTTTCGGGTCCGGTCAGGCACACGTTGGCAAAAGGAATGATAGAATGACTACAGCACAAAAAGTTTACACCGGTCTTGTCATCGCCTTCGGTGCATTTCTGGTCTTCGCTTTCGGAGTGTTTCTGTTCATAGTGTTGCCGAAAAGCACCAAGCCCGACGCGACAAAGTTCATCATGTTTGTGTTCGCCTTTCACTTCACATGGATTTTCCTCACGGCAGGGATAAACATAGTCAAACAGCGACTCCTGGTTATTCCTACTATCGTGCAGGCGACGCTGCTGTTGCTCACCGCCAACGGACTCCCCGTCGGCATCTGGGGGTTTACGGAAAGTCATGACAAGTCTTGATGCCTATATTCATGGCACATGAGGAAACGATAATGATGGAGAACGCTCAGATGAGAACAAAAATCTGGATCATTGTGTGGGTGGTCAACGCTTTATTAGTGGCACCACCGTGAGCAGTTGCTCAAGGAGTCCCTCAAGCCTTCAAACGGGACGACACGAATGGGACGGTCGCGTTAGCCGGGAAGAATTCCGGGGCAGCCCGGAGGGTTTCAAGCGACTGGACAAGAATGGCGATGGTTTCATCGACAAAGTTGAACTGCGACGGGAACTTGGTGCCGGAGGCAATAAGGGACGGAATTTGCAGGCACCTGTTCCGGCGATGCCCGATGGTGTGGTGTGGTGTTCGAGCCGAATGTTGTCTATGGTATAAATCCTGAAGCTGGATATTGTTCGACCCGACATCGCGTCGCAGGGTCTGCGTCCTCTCCTCGTGTTCATTCACGGGGGTGGTTTCCGGGCTGGGGATAAAAGCAGTGGCCTCCGTAACTTGCTACCCTTTGCTCAACGAGGTTATGTGTGCGCTACCATCAACTACCGTTTGAGTGGTGAAGCCATATTCCCGGCGGCGATTGAGGATTGCAAGTGTGCGATCCGGTACTTCCGGGTTCACGCCGAGACCTACGGGATCGATCCGGACCGGGTCGGTGTCTGGGGAGTTCAGCGGGTGGACACTGATGACCAGTGACTAATGACCAAATCACGCTCCCGCGATGCGCGGCATCCAGAGCGGTTCCTTGCCCATTTCCGCGTGCATGAACTTGAGCAGCAGGTTGGCTTTGACCGTGGCGTAGTCAGGATTTTCCCATTGGTTTTTCAGTTCGCCGGGATCTTCCCGCAAGTCGAATAATTCGCCGTAGGCCTGATTGTAGTAAACTGTCAGTTTATAGCGCTCGTCGATCAGCGTCTTGACGTGGACCGTTGTCGGGTTGTGCCGGTTCTCGACCACCACGTGGTCGCGGATGCGTTGCGTTTCGCCGCGCCACACAGCGCTCTGGTCCAGGCCGGTCATGCTGCGCGGCGGCTGGATGCCGCAGGCTTTGAGACAAGTTACCGGGATATCCACCAGCGATTGCAGTGCGTCGCTGCATGTGCCCTGCTGTTGCTGTCCTGGCCAGCGCACGATAAAGGGCACCTTGATCATGTCTTCATAATGAAAAGCGCCCTTGGCGATCAGTCCGTGATGACCGAAGAAATGGCCATGGTCCGTGGTAAAGATCACTATGGTGTTGTCAGCCAGGCCCAGCGCTTCGAGCTTGTCCAGGATCTTGCCGATATACTTGTCCATCAGGCTGACCATGCCGTAGTAAACGGCAATGTCCTTGCGCAGTTCCTTTTCTTCATGCACGTGCGAGTGGAAGCCGTGCAAAGCATTGCCGTCCGGTTCATGGTAGGCGGAAAAGTCGGCTTCGCCCCACGGTTTCTGGGTTTCTTTGAAATGGGGCGGCATATCGTCGAATTCGCCTTCCACGAATCGCGGTACGGTCAGCTTTTCCGGATCGTACATCTTGTCCCACGGTTCAGGCACGAGGTAGGATGGATGCGGATCGAAAAAGCTGGCCCACAGGAAGAACGATTCCTCGTTGGCTTTGTATTCTTCCAGCAGCACATTGGTACGGTCCGCGATCCAGGCGTCGTAATGATATTTTTCCGGGATGGACCAGGTACGCTTTTCGCCGTCTGTATAGCCGGTCGGCTTGCGGAAATGATCGCGCCAGTTTTCGCAGCCGTTCTCCTCGAGCCATAACGCATAATGCTGGCCCACATGTGCTTCATCCGTGTGGTTGCGCGCCAGATCGATGGTGTCGAATCCGTACCACGGACCGCGGAACGAGCGCCAGAATTCCAGGTCCTGCAGAATCGGGTACGCCTCGAGTGAGATGTGTTCGCCTCTGCTGCTCAGCGGATGGAAATGAGCCTTGCCCACTAGGCCGGTGCGGTAGCCGTGGCAGCGGAAATCGTCGCCCACGGTGTGGACGTTGTCCGGCAGCTTGGTACCCAGGCTGTAAGCCCCGTGCTGGGACGGGTATTGCCCGGTGATCAGCGACGCGCGCGTGGGCGTACAGGTGGGGTTGACCGTGTAGGCCCGGTCAAACAAGCGGCCGGTCGCGGCCAGCTTGTCCAGGTTCGGCGTTCGCACTTCCGGGTTGCGGATGCCCATACTGGTCCAATGGTGTTGATCGCTGGTGATGAAGAGTATGTTGGGTCGTTCGCTCTTCTTCATGCTGTCTGCCTTTACGTAAAAATTCTGATCGTTTCTTTGATTCCAGGTATTCCAGGTGATCAGTGATCAGTGATCAGTGACTAATGCCCAAATCAGTCTTCCCATTCGTCGTCGACATCGATGTCAATGTCGTCGTCCGGGTCATACATACCGCTGATCAGGACAAGCTCCTCCATCGCGTTTTCTGCGGTGGCGGCGATGTCCTCATCCTTATCGTGACTCAGTTGTTCCAATAACTCGATGACGTCCGGCGAAGACAACGAACCCAACGCGGATATGGCCGCAAGGCGCATTTCCAGGTCCTGGTTTACATTCGTGGCCACGTCGACAATGAACGGGGCGGCCTGAACCAGTTCCCGGTGCCCGGCAGACAGAATCGCCTCGCGCTGGATCTCTTCGTTGCTGTCCGCCAAAGCGTTCAGGATCTCATCATCGAATCCGTCCAACTGGCCCATGCAAAACAGTGCGGTGACGCGCCAGTCTTTTCCCGGGCTGGCAAAGGCCGCGCGCGTCTCTTTGACTTGCCAGTCCTGGGGCGCGCGCACTGCGGCTTCGAGACAACGCCGGCGTAAAAGATCGTCGTTTTCGCCGTTGTAATAGGTGTTTTTCAGGGTCTGCTGGATCGCTTCGATAAGAGGCGTGGACAGCGTCTCGGAATACTCATCCTCGATGCCTTCATCGATATCGTACTCCTCCAGGGCCGAGCCCAGGCCAATGGCGGCCGCGGCCGCGATTTCCGGATTCTTATCGGTTTTGACGATATGCATCAGAATTTCGGCGATGCTCTCATCCACCAGTGCGTAGCAGCTCAGTTGAACCGCCTTGAGCCGGCAGGCGTCATCTTCCGATTGTAGACCTTCACGATACCAAAGCGTGCCTTCATCGGGCCAATCCCAGGTTACCATTTGTGCCAGAAAATCGAGTTTTTCATCCAATGTCTTCATGTTAGCTCCATTCGCTGTTGGGCGCCCATTCATTAGCCGACGCCTTTTCAACAACATCCCTAACATTTCCATTCCCTTTTTGGGAAGTCTGCGCTATAGTTTTTTTTTACAGTTGAGCCGGATTTTTAATGGAAGACGCAGAATTAGCTGTACTCGAAGTACTTGAAGATTTGACCAACCAGGGCCTTGAAGCCATGTTGGCCAAGTACAATCGCCCTCCCCTACCCTCGCGCCTGCTCAAAGAGCTGTTCAGCAGTCATCCCGGAACCCTGACCTACCAGTTTATCAGCTCCTATGCCCATACGCCGGGCAGCCTGCTCGAAGATCTGGCCGAAATCACGGACGAACCCTCGATCCTGCTGAACCTGGCCCGTCATCCACGCGCATCGCGCCAGATGCTGATCCGGCTCGCGGAGCATCCGTCACTTGAAATCCGCTGTGCCGTGGCGGAAAACAAATCGATCACGCCGCAAATCGCCGATGTGCTGGCCGGCGACCCGCACATGGTGGTGCGCGCCATACTGGCGGAAAATCCGATCCTGTTCGCACGGGTTCAAGGCGTCCTGGCTGACGATCCGGAACCGCTGGTACGCGCCGCGCTGACGCGCCAGAAAAACCTGAGCCGCGAAGCACTCGCCAAACTCAGCAAAGACGACAATGTCTTCATCAAGACCAGCCTGATCGTGCTTTCCCAAGCCCAACTGGACAAACAACTGGCCTGGGCCGATTCCGACGACCTGGGCGTCCAGAAACTGCTGTTGAAGCGTAAGATGCTGCACCCCGAAGTACTGGAATCGCTCTGTTTCAGCCCGCACCCGGAAATTAGTTGCTATGCCATATCGCAGCGCAACCTGAAACCGGACGAACTACTGGGCTGGGCCGAGTCGGAAAGCGAGCATGTACGCAAACTGATAGCGAGCAAAGACGACCTGCCACCGTCGATCCAGGCCATCCTGGCCAATGACTCAAGCCAGGACGTGCGCCGGACCCTGGCCATGAACAGGAACTTGGCGCCGGAAGTGCTGGACCTGTTATTTGCCGATGAGACCACCAACACGGCGCTGGCCGCCAACGCCGCGCTGGACGAAGACATGATCACGCGCTTCTGCCAATACGAATTGCCCACGGCGCACAAAGTGCTGGCCGCACGACGCGATCTGAGCGGCGACCACCTGCATGAGCTGGTCAACGAACGCCGCGATTTCGGCGTGATTTTTCACCTGGCTTTCACTGGTTATGTTTTTCTGGACACGAGCGCGGAGATGACGCATAACTTGGCTTTTCACGAGCTACCGACCCTGCGCGCGTTTGCCGCCTCGTCGCATCGCCTGAGCAAGAACGAGATCCCGCGCCTGTGCAAGGATCCCTGCAAACTGGTGCGCCTGCGCCTGGCGCACAACACGTCCATAGGCAAACGCGTGCTGACCTTCCTGACCAGCGATCCATGCCCGGAAGTGGCGCTCGTCGCCGAGGAGCGGCTGGCTGCGAAAGAGTTGCCCAAGCGCGACATTCTGCTGAGCGACGATTGGGAGGAGATACCCCAGGAAGCCAGCCAAAGCGGATTTTTTGAACACCTGATCAATGAGTTTATCAAGTTCTAAGTAGAGCAAAAGGGAGTACACTAAGATGGTAAAGAAGAAGATCGTGGAGTTGTCATTCATCGACATCGTACTAGGCGCCGATGCCGAAACCATTAAAAAAGCGCTCGAAGCGCGGGTCCAAATCGATGAGCTGCTGGTGGTTCGCGAAGAAGCGTATCGCAAAATCGCCGAGATCGAAAACAAGGTCGATCAGATCGTGGGTGAAGAAGGCGAATTCATCTTCCCTCCGCCGCCATTGCCCGTGGCCGGTCTGAGCAAGCTGGAACCCGTTTCCCGGCCCAAATCTGAACCTAAACCCAAACCTAAACCGCAACCGCCGACCGACGGCAAAGCCGATGAACCGGATTCGGAATCGACCGACGACCAGGAAGCCGACAAACTGATCGATTCGGCGCTAACCACAACCAAAAAGGAAAAACCCGACACATCGTCCGGCAAATCAGGTTCCTCCACCAAAAAGAAAGATGGCTGAACACCGTTAGTTCGACGATAACGCATGCTATGCGGCAATGCGGCCGCGAATCGTGTGAATTTTTCGGTTGAATCGGTTTATATGGACACGCAAACCAAAGCACGTTTGGCTGATCTGCTCCTGCAGCGGGAAGCGACCTTTGTCAAGATCTGGGAATGCGAGCAACGTATCGACGCGCTTCTGGGTCAAGCCTGGCCGTTCGCCATCCCGGAGTGCTACCAGGCGCGTCTGTCCAAGAAGAGCAAAGCGAAGAAACAACAGACAAACAAACGCATCAGGGTCCGGCCCCTGAACCAACCGTCGGAAAATGCCTACCAGATCACCTTCCGCCGTGGAGAAGACGAACAAAAAGAACTCCAACGCGACCCGAACATTATCCAACTGGTCCTGGAAACAAAACTCCCAGACGTTACCATCACCGTGATCGACACGGTCTATATCGACCCATCCGGCACGGTGCATCCCGGATCGAGGATCTATGAGCGCGAAGAAGAGGAAGGCAAAGACAGGCAATTGGAGTGACGCGCGGTGGGGAGGGTTGCGGGTGTTCGTCCGAAGCAGCCTGAAACGGCTGTCGATTCATTGGCGGCGGCAGCAACAAGTCGGCCAGTTCGGCTGACGATATCTCCATCAGCAGCATCGAGTGGTTGGATGCAATCTATTCCGGTGTAAAAACAACCGCCAACATCAAGAGCGCCCAGGTCACCCCCATGATGTGTTGTTTACAGGCTAATATCCACACCGATAAAAAACAATTTTCCAATCCCAACTCCGCCCCCCTAACTCCCAACCAACTCCGAACTCCCAACTCCTAACTCCCCCCCATGACCAGGGTCAGCTCATTGACCTGGCCGTCACGGCGGTAGGCGATATGGCAGGCCATTTTGCGCACCAGGTGGACGCCGAGGCCGCCCGGTTGGCGCTCGCGCAGGGAGCGGTCGGTTCGCGGTTCCGGGGCTTGCAGCGGATCGTAGGGTTTGCCGCGGTCGCGAATCCGCACCATTACGCGCCCGTCATCGATGCCCAATTGAATGTCTATCAGGTGTTCCGCGTCATCGTCAAAGCCATACTTGATGATGTTGGTCACCATTTCTTCAAGCGCCAGGTTGGTCTTGTAGCGCACGATTGCGTCGACGCCACGAGCTTCCAGCATGCCGCGTACGGCGTCCAGGAGTCGCGTCAATTCCTCGAGCCGGTCCGCGATAGTGTACTGTATTTCGCTTTGCACCTTACCTATAGTATATGAGAAAAACAGGCCTTGTCAAAAATGGCTTTCTTTTTCCTGCCAAAGCTCCTAGACTCGATAAGAATTCAGATAGGAGCAGACGGATGGAGTTAACAGTCAAAGAGGAACGCGGGCACTTGATCCTAGCCGTGTCTGGCCGGCTGGACGCGGCTTCGGCCGCTATTTTCGAGCAGAAAGTCAATGCGCGCCTAGCCCAGGGACAGAAAAAGATCATCCTGGATTGCGTGAGCCTAGTCTATATCAGCAGCGCCGGTTTGCGCAGCCTGCTAACCCTGGCCAAAAAAGTGACCGGCAGCGGCGGCAACCTGTGCCTATGCAGCCTTAACGGTATGGTTAAGGAAGTGGTCGAGTATTCGGGATTCGATACGGCTTTTCCCATTCGCAACACACTGCAGGATGCGATGAATACGTGAAATGAAAGGTTTTTATGACGAATGAAGTTTAACCTGCATTCCCGCATCGCCGCCCTGAGCGTGATCTCAGCGGTATTGCCGATTGTGGTGGTCTTGCTGCTGACCGACGAACTGGAGCGGGTTGTGGTGGGACGGTCCGAGGCGGAGCTGGATCGCATGATGAGCAATTATGTGGCCCGGGTCACCGAAGACGCTTATACCATCTGTACTTTGGCCAACCGTCATTTCCAGCGCAGGCTGAACTTGGCCCTGGATACGGTCGAACGCGTGCTGGCGCCGTCGGGCGACTGCGCCGTTGGGCCGGAAACACAGCGGCGGCGCATTGTGCGCACCACTGACGACGCTGCGTTCGAACGAGAACTGCCCGTGTTTAAAACCGGCAGCCGCTGGTTAAACATCGCGTGCGATGTCGCGAATGGCGACATGGTGTTGGCGCACCTGCACGCATTGACCGGCCTGCCCTGCGCACTGTTCCAACGCATCTCTGAGAGCGGCGATATGCTCTGCCTGGCCGCGGCAGGCGATGCCGATGCGTTCTCCTGCCGGCCCGGTGCATTCCTATCCGCAGAACGCGCTGAGGGTTCGCGCGATCCCGGGTTGGCCAGGGTGGTCCAAGGGTTTCGGACGCGCACAAAGCAATGGCGCGACAGGCGTCGTCAGATGCTTGTCTGGATGCCCCTGCATGACGATGCTCAGCGCGTAATCGGTATGCTCGGCCTTGCCGCGACCATGGACGAGGTTCTGGACGTGGCCGATACGCTGCAAAAGATTCAGGTCGGCGATTCCGGCTATGTCTGGGTGGTCGGCGCCGAAGGTCCGGAAAAGGGCGTCTACCTGGTCTCCAAACAGGGCGAACGCAACGGTGAAAATATTCTGCACACCCGTGACGCCGGCGACCTGGTCATTCAACGCATCGTGGAAGACGCACTGGGTCAGCCGCCCGGCGATGTGCGCTATACCTGGTACGCCTGGCAGAACCCGGGCGACGACGCGCCGCGGCGCAAGCTCTCGGGCTATGCTTTTTTCGCGCCCTGGCAATGGGTCGTGGCCGCTGGCGCTTATGAAGACGACTTTTACGTGGCCAAAGGACGCATCGAGGATGCCACCGAAACCATGGTCCGGAGGCTGGCTTGGAGCGGCGGCGCGTTGGTGCTGGCCCTGATCGCGCTCTCGTTTTACCTGGCACGGCGCCTGAGTCGACCGCTGGCGCTGTTGACCAGCGAGGCGCAGCGCATCGCGGACGGCGACCTTCAACAGACCCGTGAGGAACTGGCGCGCCTGGCTCAACTGCGCGCTTCGGGCAAATGGAGCGTGCTGTTGCACGAAATCCGCGAGGTCACCCAGTTGCAGCAGGCGTTCGAAGCCATGATCAGCAACCTCGACGCCCTGATCGGCCAGGTCCAGCGCTCGGGCATCCAGGTCACAGCCTCTGCCACCGAGATCGCGGCCTCGGCTCGCGAGATCGAAGCCACGGCTGCGGAGCAGGCCGCTTCGACCCACGAGGTTTCGGAAACCACGCAACGCATTTCGACCACCTCACGCGCACTGCACAGCACCATGCGCGACGTCAATGCCGTGGCCGGCGAAACCGCTGATATGGCCCAAAGCGGCATGGACGATCTACAAAAAATGGAGACGGTCATGCGTCGGCTGATCGCAGCCACGGAATCGATCTCGTCCAAGTTGGAATTGATCACCGGCAAGACCAACAAGATCACCGGCGTGGTCACGGCCATCAACCGGATCTCGGACCAGGTCAACCTGCTTTCGCTCAACGCGGCGATCGAAGCAGAAAAGGCCAGCGAATACGGTCGCGGTTTTTCGGTGGTGGCGCGCGAGATCACGCGCCTGGCCGAACAGACAGCCCAGGCCACCCGCGATATCGGCGCCATGGTGCGCGATATGCAGTCCGCAGTGTCGGCCGGCGTGATGGAAATGGACAAGTTCGGCGAGGAGTTCCGCCGCGGCGCAGACGACGTGGCCACCATCGCACGTCAACTCGCGCGGATCATCGAGCAGGTACGCGCCCTGTCGCCGCGGTTCGAAAACGTCCAGGCCGGTATGAACGAACAGGTCCAGAGTGCGGAGACCATTAGCGAGACCATGGCCCAGCTCTCCGAATCCGCGGATCAGACCCGGGAGACGCTGCGCGAGTTCAAGCAATCAACGGAACAACTGAACCAAGCCGTGCAAGGGCTGCGCGACGAAGTGGCGCGGTTCAAGGTGTCTTGAAATGATGAACACGGAGCAATGCAGATGGGCAGCGGTGATCGCGATGGCGGCATTGGCCTGGATAGCGGCTGAATCGGCAACCGCACAGGACGCCCAACCCGCGTTCACGCAGGTGGCTTTTATGCCCCATCGCCAGGCGGGCGCCCGTTTCGCCGGCTATTACATGGCACAGGAGCAGGGTTTTTACGCGACACGCCGGCTAGAGGTGCGCATCCTGAACAGCAGTCCCGATCCGCGCGCCATGGATGCGCTGAGCGACGGGCGCGCCACGTTCTGCTCCGCGCTGCTGGCCGATGCCCTGGAGCGGCGCGCGCATGGCACGCCGCTGGTCAACATTGCCCAATGGATCCAAACCTCGTCCTATCTGCTGGTCGCCCGCAAAGCCGCGGGTCCAACCAGTCCGCTGGCGTTTGACGGGCGCATGGTCAGTCTCTGGCCGGACATGGATGCCCAGGCGCGCGCTTTTTTTGCCCAGTTCAACGTGACGCCGCGCCGCGTGCCACAGTATGCCACCCAGGACTTGTTC
>CAZOLK010000197.1:0-9484 GCA_964580325.1 uncultured Verrucomicrobiota bacterium
ATAGGACTATGCCCACATTGCTTCAATGTGGCCGCGCCGGTTAAGGCGCGGAAATTCTATATAATAGCCTACATAGGACTATGCCCACATTGCTTCAATGTGGCCGCGCCGGTTAAGGCGCGGAAATTCTATATAATAGCCTACATAGGACTATGCCCACATTGCTTCAATGTGGCCGCGCCGGTTAAGGCGCGGAAATCCATGATTTCCAGAGGGTGTAATGTCTATAGATACTAAGCTTCAATGTGGCCGCGCCGGTTAAGGCGCGGAAATCCCGCGGCGCCACTGTCGGCGTAGTAAAAGGCGGGGCTTCAATGTGGCCGCGCCGGTTAAGGCGCGGAAATAGTTAGCCTCATAAATACTTCATTTTAAGGAAGTTTCAAGTCAAAAATCGAGCGGTGTCTTTTTTCATCCGTCTTGTCCGGTCCACTCGCAGCTTGAAAAGGCTGCATCGTTTTTGTAACTATTTGATTGTCAAAGAACATCGAGCGGCGCCGACGTTTTGTGCACACTTTCACCGCTCGCGAAATTCCATGTGAATTTCTTTTGTTTCATAACATCATATCACTTGTACTCTTGGTGTCGGCTTGAATTTTTTGCCCAGGTATTCGATGTCCGGCTCCGGGTATGGGCCCTGTATGGGACCGGCATCGAGCAGGATGATCTGATCTTCGTCGTGATTGAGCAAATCGTTGAGTTTTCGCTTCAAAACAATCCGTTCGCGCTTGCTCAACTGGCAGCAGAACACGCTGTACTGCACGCGTTCGCCAAAATCGTGCATGGTTTTGTAGATGCGGTTGCGCCGCTCATCGTCCGTGATGTCGTAGCTGACCAAAGTGAAGCGACGGGTCATGTTGTCCTCAGCGGGTCGTGATGCCTTGATAGGTTGGTATGTCGCCGCGCAACCAGCGCGCCAGCAACCGGGCTTGCAAGCGTATCACCGTGCGCCAGGAGCAGCGGTAACGGAAAAACGGATGCGTGATCATGTGGTCCAACCGCTGTTCATAAGCTTGAATGAACGACTTGCGCGCTGCCGGTTTCATCAGGCAGCCATTGGCGCCGGTCGCGAAACCGGCAGGTGTCACCATGCCGTTGTTGATGGCCGTGATCACGGCACTGTCCACGATCAGCGGGCGGAATTCCTCCATCAAATCCAGCGCCAGGGCTGGGCGGCCGTGCCGCGGGCGATGGTACAGGCCCCACCAGGGATCCAATCCTTCCGCCAGTAAGGCAACCGTGCATTCCTTGGCCAGCAGGGCGTAGCCGTAGGAGAGCAAGGCGTTGACCGGGTCGTGCGGTGGTCTCCGGTTGCGGCCGTTCGCGTCGAAACCGGCCGCCAGGTCGGGTTGGTCGATCATGGCGGCCATGGCCGCGAAATAGCGCGCAGCCAGGCTGCCCTCGATGCCCAGCAAGCTCTGGCAGGTGGGCGCGTCAGGCACATGTTTGATCAGTCGGGCCATGTCCTCCAGCACCGGCGCGTTTTCCGCGTTGCGGCGCAACAAGGTGCGTTGGTTGCGGGCCTTGGCTTCGACAATGGCCCGCGCAAACGCGACGCACCGGGTCTCATCAGCCGCGGTAGCGAATTGGGCGGCGCGGTCGTAAGCGTTGCGCAAACCGTGCCCGCGTGTGACGCCATAGAACCAACCGCCCGAGGAAAGGTGCACGATCGGGATCTCGCTTTCACACAACAGATGGATGGCTTGCGCGGTCACGCCCACATTGCCGCACAACACCAGTTGCGATACATCCTTGAGCGGAAAGCGCCCCAGTTTTTCAGCGCTTTTGGTGACTTGCAGCGACTCGCCGGTTTTACCCACGCGCGCGCCCTGTTCCTGCAGGTAGAGCGGCAGGGCATGGTCCTGGGCAGGATAGAGCCTGCGCACATCGGGCAGGCAGATCGCGGCTTCAGCGGCGGCGCGGACCCCGAGGTTCAATAGATTGGTCTCGTCGGGCAGGCAGATGGCGGACAGCGAGCATCCGTGGCACTTGGGGCTGTCGTCCAGCGGCGGGGGTATGACCGTGGTGTGCGTGAGCGCACGCGCCTGGGCCAGCAGCGCGAGCGTACGCTGTTCCAGTTCAGCGGTCATGGACACTTCGACGCGCCGTTTGGCGCCGGCGAAATAGAGGCAACCCGTGCGGCAGGTATACGCATGTTCGCGCAGAAGCAGGGCCTGCGCCATGAGCTGCACGCGCTCGGGTTCATAGCAACGCTCCGGGTTCTTGGGCGGGTGTCCGCGCTTGAAGTCCACGGGTACGGCCTCGCCTGCCGACTTTTCTACCAGGTCCAACTTGCCGGTCAAGCCCAGCGTCGCACTGGTCAGGGAGACGCTGCGCGAGACCACGGGCGCCTGGTCCGAATCTGCCGCGACCGCCGACGATGCCGGTTCAGGCAAAGGTGTATCCACGGCATCGGGCCGGGCATGTACGGCCCGACCTTCCTCGGTAAACGCATTGTTATCCCAACGCCCGTCCACGTGCATGAGGAAAAAAAGACGGGGGCAATACGCATATTCGTTCAACATGCGAACAGGCAATGGTTGCCCCCGATCAAAAACATCCGCACAGGACGCATCCAGAGGCTGTGACGCTTCGTTTTGCATGTCCTCAGTCCTCGGCGGCAAACAGCCCGAGACCGTAATGCGCCGCATAACCCAAGGCGACCGGACCACACACCTCCTCGGGAAATGTCAGGCGCAAGCAACAGGGCCGGGTTTGCGGCGGTTGCGGTCGATTAGGTCGGCGTGTGCGGATATAGCTGTGGAAACGGCGTTTCAGGACTTCGTTCTTGTCCAGGATATCGTTTTTCGCCGGTTCAGGCAAGCCATGGGACATGCATTCAGCCGCCACTTGGTTTGCCAAGCTGTTGCTTCCTTTGGGTTTGACGTATCTGGGCGCCAGATACGGCATACAACTGATCCAGTTGCATGAACAGGCCAGTTGCGGCAAGGACATTCCGGTTTCAGCGCGCAATTGGCGACACATGAGTTCAAGGCTGCCCCATCCCACCAGATTGTCCACCCAGGGCGGCATGTTTTTACTCCATGAAATCAAATGCGCGTGGCGGTGCCGGGTAAGGGGCGTGCCTGTTTGTGGATCACGTCCGAGCAACACGTCCATTGCGCTCAACGCAGGTTGGCCAATTCCCAGCAACGAGGCCAACTCCTTTTGGTTCATGCCTGCCACCCGACGCAACCCGCGAATTCTATCCCCCATCTTCACCTTGTACTCCAAACATCATGTTTAAATTATATATGTATTGTCTTCGATAATATTCTTATAGTCAAACCGAAATTAATATTATTTATAATGATAGGGCGCAAATTGCCGTGTCACGTCCTGATTCCAATTTGACACATTTTTTTAAACGGTCGGCGACTAATCCTTATTTTGTTGTGTCCTTTGTTCATATCGATTCTTTTTTGCTTTAATTACCTTAATGACGTCATCATGACGTTTGCCATCAATGACATCCTTCAAATGAAACTGACCTTTGATGTACTGAACGTGCATTCGCCATCCAGATATTTTATCGATATCTGCTCTGTAGATTGCTTTTTTGTATCCTTTAACTCTGTGGAGCCTTGTTTTAGGGAAAGTCTGTGACGTATAGCATTGATTGTCTTCACGTTCGCCGAGAGCTTCAAGCATTTGGATTTTCGTCAGGGCTTGGAATCCTTTGAAAAAACAGCTCTATGCTGAGGCCATTCAGCGCGGGCTCCTGCAGGCTGATAGCTAAAAAAGGGCTGAGATTATCAGCCCAGTTTGCGAATTGAATTCGTTTTTTCACCCGTGATGAGCGCTATAGCGCGCAGATCAGCACGCCAATGCGGCTCCCGACACACATCGGTCACACACTCAACCGCCCATGCTTCACACGCCGCCCAATAGCGCGCTTCCGCTGGGTAAATGCGAAGAAATCTCTTGACGTTCTAGGATTGAAATAATCACCATCGGCAACCGCGCCAGAGAGAGCCCGGTGTTCGATTTCATCAACCAGACCGCCCTTGATCGGATCGGCGAAGGCGAGCGTGATGAGGCTTTCTTCACCTCATCAATACGCGGGCATTCTTGTAATATTTGTATTCAACATATTATGCATAGATTCCAGTTCCGACCTTGCACCAGCCCCATAATCGCGTATAATATGACTGAATTCAATGGGAGATGGTATGAGCATAAGAAAATGCGTGTTGAAATTGCTGGGCTTTGGGTTGGCGCAGGCCATAGGTGAATCAGCCAAGGAAGCCACGGGTTTTATCAAAAACCGAATGGAATCAGTCGGTTCAGTTGGTTGTCAGTTAATTGAGATGAAATATAGTTGAATAAAAAGAGGTTGTTCTATGAAACATTCAAAGCTTGATTTAAAGATGATTTTAATCATCGGAATGACTGCCATTATCATAGCCCTGATATCGGTCATACTTGGTAGAAATAGGTCGCCAGAAGACCTGAAAAAAACTAGCCCACGCAATATAGTCGCTGAGAAGGAGAAGGAAATCCCTCCACCACCGCCAGACATCATAAGGATTCGTAAGCAAGAAGGCAAAAAGTACCGAACAAGCTCTGTAGGTCAGATCCGAGGTGAGGCCTTGAATAGAAACTGGGGGCTTAGCACGGTACAACATTTCTTGTACAGGTGGGAGGTTATTTACGACAGCGAAATCATTCGCAATGATGGTCGTTACATTAAGGAAAAAAGACGGTTCCTGGCAAATAAAACATGGTTGATTGTAGCGCCTCGTGAAATCAATATCAGCACCAAATGGATTATGGCCGTCGAAGTCGGTGGCCGTTATTTGGGGTATGACGGATTTGGTAAATTTGTCAAGCTCGCAGAACTTGGAATAAATACATTGCTGAGTTTGGGACCATCTGTTGATGACATGCAAGTGAAATGGAAATCTCACTCTCTGGAGGGCAAGACAGTTGTTCTCACCTTGCCTGATACCATGAAAGAACACGATGTTAAGGTTGAAGGCAACATGCTGACACAGGAAGAAATCGAAATGCTCAGGGATGCCTCTTTGCTAATGGATGCCAGAACTCTGCCAAAGGAAAATATGGAGCAAGGCGAATCATGGACTGTGCCAGCATCTGAACTCGCCATGTGTTTTGATCCTGACATGGGTGGGAAAATTGGCGGTATTGTCACCCTTACTCGCCAAAAAGATCAGCCTGGTGCGGACGCGACCATCGCCCCACTACATCTGGATATGGATGTAACGGTTCGAGACCAGCAAAAGGGTAATGCTGTGGTCGGCCGCTTTATTGCTAACGGTAACGGCCAGTTCAATAAGAGCAGTGGTGTGCTGGAACATGCACAACTGGATGGTAAAGCTGATTATCAAAAAGTGTCAACAGACCATCTTTTATTCGAAGCAAGGCAGGAATACAAGCCTAAGCTTACCATAGAATATCGCTGTTTCAGCTGGGATGACCCGTCTATCGAAAGCATACGTGGAAAAAATGTGAGTATGGATAAATATTTAAACGATTTGAATGACGTGATGTGAATATGAATATTTATGCTGAATATTTTGTATGTCCAGCATGTGGTGTCGTATCACCCAGGGAGGGGACCAATAAAGGCACCTTGCAGTGCAGGTATCCTGATTGCCAGGCCATTATTCCTTTTATGGAAGAGGTCGTCTATGACATGGATCCAGAGCGGTTCATGGTACAAATTGAGGTCCGCGTTTTTTCTGGCGCTATCTCGGAGTCGCATAACCTGAGTGGCGATGGTCCATGGGTGATAGGTAGCGCTATAACCTCAGATATCAAGCTCAACATATTGATACCCAGTGAACATCAAATTCGCATAGAAAAAGGCAAATCCTTGGAAATATGGATTGCGGGGTATGACCAAGAGCACCATCGACATATCTGCGTTTCAGGTGAACGGTTTTCTGTCGGAACCGTTGAGGTGGAAATCTGGATCGGGACAAAATTCATATCAAAAGATATCGGTCCACCTCCTCCCTGCTTCTTATTACCTGAACCCATTGATGTTAGTAGTCAATTTACATGGAAAATTGGCAACATCGGTATCAACTACTGCTTTCTGGCCATCATTCTTATTATCGTTTTTTTTGCCGCTATATTGATGATTGTATTCCGCAAGCGCTATTCATGAGGATTAATGTAATGGATGAAAAGAATTGGTTATCAGAAAATTATGTTTTTGAAGAAAAACTTGGTGAGGGCGCATTTGGTGGTGTGTGGAAAGCTACACAGGCTTCAACGCAAAGACAAGTTGCTGTAAAGTTTTATAAACCAAACCTTGTGAAGGGCGGACGGGAAGTCAAGATACACAGTCAACTTCCTCAACACCCTCACCTTGTCACTGTATTTGACGCAGGACATTCATCAGAAGGGCCTTACGGTGCGGGCCCATATATGGTCATGGAATATCTATCTGGCGGTGACCTGTGGCGTACACGTCAGCAAAACGGCTCTTTCGATTCAGATACAATCAATAGCATTTGTTCTCAAATAGGCCAAGCTCTTGCGTTTATTCACCAACAAGGGGTCATACATCGCGATATCAAACCGCAGAACATCCTTTTTGATGATAAAACCGGGTTTTATAAACTCGGCGACTTCGGAATTGCCCGCGACCTCAATACTATTCTAACGGTTACCCAATCACAATCGAGCGCCGGATCAATTGCATTTATTGCACCCGAAGTTGCGTCTGGTGAACATTTAGGTGATGGGAGCAGTGATTTATACAGTTTCGGTGCTGTTATGTACTGGCTTTGGACTGGCAGACTTCCATTGGGACGATTCAAGGCGCCCAAGGAACTTAATACCATTGTAAGCGATAAAGTAAATCTACTCATTGAAAATCTGCTAGAACCTGATCCAGATCATAGGATTCAAAGCTCTCAGCAACTTGTCAATGCCCTTGCCACCCCTGTACGTAATTCTAATAAAGAGAATCTTCCTCTATGTTCCCATGGCCCAGGTGAAATTGGCCCAGGTGAAATTGGCCCAGGTGAAATTGGCCCAGGTGGGAGACAGACCGGCTTTAGCCCCGGCGGATTCATCTCCTTGCTCTTTCTTGTGCTCTTCTTGGCAGTTGGGCTTATGCTTGTGGCTATGGCTCTCGTTACGGGCATTGTCGCTATCGTTGATGGAGCACCTGGCATGCTGATTGGAGCGGGGATTTTCGGCGCGTTGGCGCTCATGCCCATACTGCCGTCAATCCGTGAGATCAAAGCGATCCGAATGATGAGGAGCCGAACAAACGAATCGAGCATTGGCCCAGGTGAAATTGGCCCAGGTGGGAGACAGACCGGCTTTAGCCCCGGCGGATTCATCTCCTTGCTCTTTCTTGTGCTCTTCTTGGCAGTTGGGCTTATGCTTGTGGCTATGGCTCTCGTTACGGGCATTGTCGCTATCGTTGATGGAGCACCTGGCATGCTGATTGGAGCGGGGATTTTCGGCGCGTTGGCGCTCATGCCCATACTGCCGTCAATCCGTGAGATCAAAGCGATCCGAATGATGAGGAGCCGAACAAACGAATCGAGCACGACTTCGAGTTAGCCGTGCCGCTTCGCTTTGCGGCTAAACCGAAGCGACTCATTCGATACGTTAGCAGGAGAAAACATAGAATGCATCAATCAAGACCGAATTTTATATTCATCATGACCGATACGCAGGGCGCCAATGTACTTGGCTCCTATTCGGGGCAGGCGCTACATACACCGAATCTCGACAAACTGGCGGAAGAGGGCGTCCGATTTGAACGTGGCTACACGACCTGCCCGGTCTGTTCCCCGGCTCGGGCTGGAATCTTCTCCGGCTTGTACCCCAGCAAGGCAGGTCCATTCACCAATAACCTTGCCCTTAACCAGAATCGTTGGCACATGGGACAGTATTTCAGTCAACATGGTTATCAGACCGCTTACAGCGGGAAATGGCATCTCGATGGCCACGATTACTTTGACACGGGAATATGTCATGAGGGTTGGGATGACAAATACTGGTATGATGGCAGACGCTATTTGAACGACCTTGAAGATCATGAAGTTACCCTTTGGAGAGAAAAACTGAAGTCAGTTAGTGACCTGAAGAAATACAATATCAAACCCGAATTCACCTGGGCCCACAGAATTAGCGACAAGGCAATCGATTTTTTGCAACAACGAGATACCAACAAACCTTTTCTGCTTGTGGAGTCTTACGACGAGCCCCACAGCCCGTTCACTTGTCCGCCGGAGTATGCCGAAAGATTCGAGGATTTTCATTACGATCGCGGCACAGTCCATGGCCGTGTTCGAAATCGAGGTGCAGTCCGTCGGTCATGGGCAAATTGGCGAACAATTCGTCGCCCTTGTTCCAGGCGCGCTCGGTAATGCCAAAAGCATGCGCGCTCCAGATACCGGGTTTCTCGTAGAACGAGAAGCCGAGACGCAGGCGATGGTGATCGGCACACGTGGACACGATCAGCCTGGACAACCGTATTCTGGGCTGCGTGTATGAGGATCAATACGTGCGTCATGTGGAACTGGCCGATCATCCAGTATGAATTGGCTGCAAACATTGCCGATCATCCTTTCTATAACCTCCTTTACTATTTCTTATTTAACGATAGCTCAATTGTGGTTATCATACATGGTCATATCTTCTTTAATTGCAACTTTAATTGTAATTGTCATTACTTCTATAATCCTAATTACAGGAAATATATATGTTAATAAAAAGGATTCAGAAGGAAGATTCAGGACATGGCATTGGGGTAATCGAGTCGCAGCCTACTTTACTGTTGTGATACTTGGATATGGTGTTGCCATTGTGGTCGATCCAATACTGTTTTGGCGATGCTATGCTTCAATTATCGTTTTTTTTGCCGCTATATTGATGATTGTATTCCGCAAGCATAAGCAAAGCAATCAATATTCAGAACGACCAAGCCCAAAGAATACATTTCAGAGCTTTTATGAGATACCTTGGTACCGCCGATCATCCAGTATGAATTGGCTGCAAACATTGCCGATCATCCTTTCTATAACCTCCTTTACTATTTCTTATTTAACGATAGCTCAATTGTGGTTATCATACATGGTCATATCTTCTTTAATTGCAACTTTAATTGTAATTGTCATTACTTCTATAATCCTAATTACAGGAAATATATATGTTAATAAAAAGGATTCAGAAGGAAGATTCAGGACATGGCATTGGGGTAATCGAGTCGCAGCCTACTTTACTGTTGTGATACTTGGATATGGTGTTGCCATTGTGGTCGATCCAATACTGTTTTGGCGATGCTATGCTTCAATAGGGAATGCAGGTGCGCAATGTAAGCTTGGGTGGTGCTACGCCAACGGTGAAGGCGTGCGGAAAGACCAGGAAGAGGCTGTCAAGTGGTACCGCAAGGCCGCTGAACAAGGGGATGCAGGTGCGCAATTCAATCTTGGGGTTTGCTACGCCAACGGTGAAGGCGTGCGGAAAGACCAGGAAGAGGCTGTCAAGTGGT
>CAZOLK010000197.1:9584-10451 GCA_964580325.1 uncultured Verrucomicrobiota bacterium
ACCGCAAGGCCGCTGTACAAGGGCATGCAATTTCGCAATGTAATCTTGGGTGGTGCTACGCCAACGGTTTAGGCGTGCGGAAAGACCTGGAAGAGGCTGTCAAGTGGTTTCGGAAGGCCGCTGAACAAGGGGATGCAGGTGCGCAAAACAATCTTGGGGTTTGCTACGCCAACGGTTTAGGCGTGCGGAAAGACCAGAAAGAGGCTGTCAAGTGGTACCGCAAGGCCGCTGAACAAGGGAATGCATGGGCGCAAAACAATCTTGGGGTTTGCTACGCCAACGGTGAAGGCGTGCAGAAAGACCTGGAAGAGGCTGTCAAGTGGTACCGCAAGGCCGCTGAACAAAGGCAGGCAACTGCGCAATTCAATCTTGGGTGGAGGGTAGTGGATCTTGGGGGAGGAGTGAAGCTTGACTTGGTGCGAATTCGATCCGGCATCTTCCTGATGGGGTCGAACAATGGGGATTCTGATGAGAAGCCGGTGCATAAGGTTTTGATAAGCAGCGACTATTGGCTTGGGAAGTATGAGGTGACGCAGGAGCAGTGGGAGTCGCTGATGGGTAGGAATCCGAGTTATTTTAAGGGTGCGCGCCGTCCGGTGGAGAGAGTGAGTTGGCACGACGCGTGTGAGTTTTGTGCGAAACTGAGTGAACAGGAGCGTGCCGCAGGACGCTTGCCGGAGGGGTATGAGTATCGTCTACCGACGGAGGCGGAATGGGAATATGCGGCACGTGGAGATGCGCTTGGTCGCGGGTATAAGTATAGCGGAAGCGATGATCTGTCGGAAGTGGCGTGGTATGGTGAGAACAGCACGAAGGAAGTGGGACTGAAAAAAGGGAATGAGAGCGGTCTGTACGACATGAGTGGGA
>CAZOLK010000198.1:0-10415 GCA_964580325.1 uncultured Verrucomicrobiota bacterium
ACAGGACAAAATATCCAACACTTTTTTCGTTTTTCATCTTGCTTTTGCAACTGTCATTTAATATGTTAGTTTTCATGAAGAAACCAATATCTTATCAATTTTTTTTGAGATTGGGCAAAGTTCCCAAACGCCTGATCGAAAGAATTGCTGCTTGTCACAACTTGGACCAATTGAAGTCACTCCAACGCCAAGCGGTTTTGGCGGAAAACTGGCAAGACATGGAGAAAAGAATGGGGGGTTTTGAACCACGAATGAACACTAATTAACACGAATGGTTGGAAGAAGAAAGATGGAACCACGAATGAACACTGATTTTCATGAAGAAACCAATATCTTATCAATTTTTTTTGAGATTGGGCAAAGTTCCCAAACGCCTGATCGAAAGAATTGCTGCTTGTCACAACTTGGACCAATTGAAGTCACTCCAACGCCAAGCGGTTTTGGCGGAAAACTGGCAAGACATGGAGAAAAGAATGGGGGGTTTTGAACCACGAATGAACATTGACCCAGCATTGCCGGAACCAAAAAGGCAGGCTAGGCTAGTCAAATGAACTGGAAGACCAAAAGATTAAAAATCATATATTCTCAATATTGTTTTTACTTCCTACAAATCAAGCAATGCGATGTTAAATATCAGTCCATCAGTGGTTTGAAATTCTTCAACATATTTATGTCCCATTCGTGTTAATTAGTGTTCATTCGTGGTTCCTCTTGACACACCCGGGATTCCATGCTTTATTACCCCGTCGCAAGTCACGACAGTTATACCATGGCATGCGCTATGCTTTAACACGCTTGACGGGACATAAATACAAGAACGCAAAACAATGGAATCGATTGATAAAATGTTGATATTGCTGATAGTGCTCTTTTTGATCATTCTGTTTCCATTTTATCTCTTCTATCTGCTTTGTGCATGGTTCCACCGTCAAATCTCCTGTTTGGCGTGCCTGCGACAGCCTGATATGCCACCGTTCGTAGTCCCGCCTTCAGGTCGGGCCAACAACCTGAGCTGGTAAAAAACTTGAAACTTATCATTCAGATCCCCTGCTACAACGAGGAGCAAGTACTGGCTCAGACCCTGAAGGACCTGCCGCGCACCTTGCCCGGCATGGACGTGGTCGAATGGCTGATCATCGACGACGGCAGCCGTGACGGCACGGTCGACGTAGCCAGGGAACACGGGGTGGACCACATTCTGCGTCATCCCAAGAACCTGGGTTTGGCCAAGGCGTTCATGACCGGCCTGGAAGCCTGCATCGACTACGCCCGGGACATTCCAACATTGGTGCAGCCGATTTTAGAGCATCGCGCCGAGATTGTGGTGGGCGCCCGACCGATCATGCAGATACCGCACTTTTCATTTTTGAAGAAATGCATGCAGAAGCTGGGCCGTTGGACCTTGCAGCGTGTCAGCCGCACGGAAGTGGAAGACGCGCCCAGCGGCTTCCGCGCCATCAGCCGCAAAGCCGCGATGCAGATGAACGTATTCAGCAACTTTTCCTACACCATGGAAACCATTATCCGGATCTTCTTCTACGGCACATCAGCCGAAAAAACAGGCAAAATCCAATCCCTGATCCTGGCCTCCATGCTGATCAGCATAGGCTTCCTGCTCTTCATCGTAGCCCTGTTGGCCGATCTCCTGTCCGTCAACCGTCGTCTGCTCGAAAAGCTCAACTGGCGCGTACGCCAGATTGAGGAAACGTTGAATAGAAAGCAAGAATAGTAACCTTATTGGAAATATGGAAATATGGAAATAGTATGTTGTCTTGCCCTAAAAATGAATCTCAGGTATATTATCATCTTGAGCCACTCAACAGAAACCACTTGGTAAGCAAGATATGGATTATACGTCATGAAAGGCTTGTGAATCATAAGATATCGAAGGTTGAGTATGTTATTGTTTCTCAGAGAAATATGATATTGCGTTTAATATGTATGTTTTTCGAAAGCTTGAAATTAGCGTGTCGCAAAGAGGTGAAAATCTTCTGTTCTTTCAATCCAATTCCATACGGTTTAATTTCGGCTTTAGCGGCTTGGATATATAAGAAAAAAATTCACTTTGGATTTATAGGTTCTGATTGGTTTCGCGATTGTCAAAGCAAATTTAAAGGAGTGTTGCTTCCCCTATTGCGGAAAGGTGATTTCTTTACAGTTACTGGTGAAGCAATGAAAAAAGCGCTGGTAAAAAATGGTTTTATCGAAGAGAAAATAGCTGTTTTGCCACATGCCATCGACTTGGATAAATTCGAAATCAACGATCCTGGAGATTGTGAATACGCATGCATTTATGTGGGGCAGCTCATTGAGCGCAAAAGAGTTGATATTATTATCCAAGCCTTTGCCAAGGTAATTCAAACGCTTCCTAATGAAAAGCTATGTATAATTGGTGAGGGTCCAGAAGAAGATGATCTGAAAATGTTGACTCGAGCACTCGGGATTGAATCTAAGATTGACTTTATGGGTATGCGGTATGATGTACATTCTCAAATGAAGAAAGCAAAGATTATCGTCATTGCATCGAACATGGAAGGTTTTCCCTTTTCGTTGGTGGAGGGGATATGTTGCGGTCTCGTTCCTGTTTCTTCAAATGTAGGCACTATTGCCGAACATATAAAACATGATCACGATGGAATTCTTTTTGAATCTGGAGATGCCATTGCGCTTGCGAAGAATTTGCTTGCCTTATTGACGGATGAAAAGAAGTATACTAGACTTCGGGAAGAATCAATTAAAAAGAGACCTCAATTTGCAATGTCGCAATGTGATGCAATCTGGCAAGCATGGTTGACCAATGAGTGAGCGGAATCTATATATCTTGTTAAATATTAAAAAAATAGAAGATGTATTCTGGAAATACAAACCTTATATAATACATCCCTGTTCATTGTTTTTTGGAGTCTTTTGGGTAGGACTGTTCTTGTCCATATTTCGCGACATGTTCGGCGATGAAGTCTTGCATTTACGTGAAGCCGCAGTGATGGCGGATTGCATAAGGAAAGGCCAATGGTTTGGCAATGAAGCCGTGGGCACGCATGGCTTCCTGCTTAAATTGCCTGTCGCTCTTCTATTCCTCGTTTTTGGCAACTCGGTTTTCGTGGCTACTGTATTCAACATTGTGCTGGCCGCGCTTTCCGGAGTTTTGTGTTTTTTCCTGTTAAAGCAACTGCTCAAGCATGAGCTATGGGCTTTTGGCGGAGCCTTGCTTTTTGTTACAAACTACAATTTTATCCAGGGCTTGCCTACGTTTATGCGCGATATCCCCGCTGCGTTTGCTTTTTTGGTATTCCTCCTCCTGTTTCTCCAGCGTGCCAATAAATGGTTGCTCGGATTCGCGCTTTTGCTGGCCCTGGACGCCAAGGAGTACATCTTTTATTTACTGGTGCCGGCCGTTGCATTGTGGGCCTTCTGCGATAGCTGGTTTCAGCAAACGGAACGAAACATACCTGCTTTCCTGCGCGAATCATGCGAACGCTGTATTGCCTATTTTCTGCCTGCTTTCACCTGGTTGGTGCTCATGTTCTGCACCAGCGCCATACCTTTAAACAACTGGAATGCCATGGTGTTCGGGTTTATAGAGGGTGGTTCCAAATACATGGTCAATCACTTTGTCAATATCGACACCATGAAATACAATCTGGCCAAAGTGGGGTACGAAGTTGAGCAGTTCACGGTATATCAGCAATTGGAAGCCGTTGCATCAGGCCTCTCTTCCAAGAGCGAGACTTCGGCGGGAGCAAGTTTCGTAGATGTGTTCATGAAAGCCCTGGGCCAGAGCGTGTCCGCGATTGGCGTATTTGTGAGCAAAATCCTCTACCCCAGAACCTTTTCTCTGATCGCAACCCCGAAAATCCTTATCCTGCCTGCGCTGCTCATGTCTTTCCTGGCCTTCAAACAGTGGTTCAAGCAGCGGAAGACTCTCTATATGGGATTATGCTTCATGCTGTGGGTGTACCTGACGGTCTACTTGTTGCGAGTCAGTCATGGCCGCTACCTGATCCCGCTGACACCGGTCATCATCTTCTTTTTCCTGCTTTTCGTACGTGACCAACTGGGCAAATCCCTGTGGTCAGCCGGCGTGCTGCTTGTTGCGGGTTTGTTCATGGTGATGGGATTTACCTTTGAAGTTAAATTCATTGCGATCAAAGTGCTGCTTAATCTCATGCTTTTTGCTGTTCTGGTTTATGAATTTTATGCGCTCTATATCAATAAAGAAACCAGGCGCACGGCAAGTGCCCTGTTTATCATGCTCCTCGGTCTGTTTTCCTTTTCGATCGCCATTTTCTCTTCCCTGCTCATGTCCAGAAACGGGCAACTCAATGCCTATTTCAAACACGGCTATCTGCGCGAAACCGACAAGGTCGTCAAGGCTTTAGATCCTGGCGCCAGGATTCTTATTGAAGGTTCAGGCAATCCTTCCCTTTACGCTTTTTATCGCAATGAGCGCCCGTATACGCCCGAATGGCGTTGGAGTTTGCATGCATCCGTCCCAAAGCATGACCTGGTGAATCATTATACCAATGCAGTGACGTTTTTCGATACCTGGAAAACCGAAGAAGACCTGTATAGGATCGTTGACGAGAAGCAAATCGAGGTATTGGTGGTGCTGGCCCAACAGGAGATTTTAAGGGAAGCGATGAAGGAAAACCCTGAGAGCGTCTTCATTAACGCGATCCCATGGTTGTGCTTGCGGGAAGTCCGCAGACTCAGGCATCAAGATGTTTATATCTACGATATTGGGCCCTTGCCCCAATTTAAACGAGCATGCAAATTTTAATGGCCATGCGTATTTCATTGCTATTGCTCATGACCTATGGCATGTCGCTGCGGAAGTGGGCGCAGATTGGGCAGTTGTCCAGGGAACTCATGATCTATGACCAATTGGCGCAACGCATAGGCAACGTCTATATCTACTCCTATGGCAAGCAGGACAGTCAGTATGTCGCCGATTACCCCCGTCTGCATGTCCTTGAAAAGCCGTGGTTCTTTCCCGATGCTCCATTTCTTCCAGCAAGGATTCAGCGCTTGTTCAATCGTTTGTACAACCTGTTCAGCCCCCATTACCATGCGCGCCAATTGGCCCAAATCGATATTGTCAAATCGAATCAATTACCGGGCAGTGAATACGGTTGCCGGTTGAAGAAAAGGTTCCATACGAAATTCGTGGTGCGTATGGGGTATTATTATGGCCATTTTCAGCCTGTCGATAAAAGCGAGCGCTATGCCGAAAAACGTGTTTTTCCTGTTTGTGATGCGGTTATGTCGACCAGTCTCGAGGCCAGGGAATTTCTGATCAATAAAAAAGGATTGCAGGCCGACAACGTACATTGGATACCCAATTATGTGGATACCGAGCTGTTCGACCGGAAGTCCATGACCAGGAATATCGACGTGCTGTATGTAGGCCGATTTGAGCCGCAGAAAAACTTGTTTGCTTTATTGCAGGCAATGCAAAATATGGACTGGCGCATTTGCTTGATCGGTAAAGGCAAACTCAAAAAAACAATGGAAAAAATGACGCAGGAGTTAAGGATCAACGCCACTTTTCTGGAGAACGTCGAAAACACGTGCCTGCCTGACTATTACAATCGCGCCAAAACGTTTGTATTGCCCTCACACTACGAGGGCAACCCCAAGGTGTTGCTGGAAGCCATGGCATGCGGTTGCGCCTGCATCGGCGCCAATGCGCCCGGCATACGCAACGTCATTGACCACGAAAAGAACGGTCTTTTGTGCGAAGGCCATGCCGCGGCTCTGCGCCAGGCCATAACACGTCTAGTGAACAGCGACGAACAGGTCGAGGCCATGCGTCAGGCCGCGCGCCGCTACGTGATAGAGCACTGTGCCCTGGAAACGCTCATGGATAAGGAGGTTGCGGTTTATCGCGAACTGCTGACGTCATGAATCCCAGGATCAGCGTGCTCATGAGTGTGTACAATATGGCCCCATATCTGGCCATGGCCGTACAATCCATACTCGATCAGACCTTTGCCGATTTCGAATTTCTGATTGTCGACGACGCTTCGAGCGATGGCAGCCGTGCTGTGATGGACGCCTTCCGTGATGAGCGCATTATCCTGCTCCCCAATGAGCGAAATATGGGTTTGACGGTCTCGCTCAATCGCGCCCTGGCGCGTGCCCGCGGAGCGCTGATCGCGCGCATGGACGCGGACGACATCGCATTACCCGCGCGCTTTGCCGAACAAGTTCGCTATCTGGACGCTCATCCCGACGTCGTGGCCCTGGGCAGTGCGGTATTTATTATTAGCGCGGCGGGCGATCTTATCGGCGTCGATCCCTGGGAAACGGATCCGGAGCGCATATCCATGGACCTGCAACGCGGCAAGGGCGGCATTCCGCACCCGACTTTGATGGCTCGTCGCGAGGATGTGCTGGTGGTGGAAGGCTATGATGAAACCTATACCGTGGCTCAGGACAAGGACTTGTATATGCGCCTGTCCAAACGAGGCAAATTGGCCAACCTGGAACAACCATTGCTCATGCGCCGAGAGCACGAAACCAGCATTGACTCAACCCGCAAAAAAGAGCAGCTCCATGCCGCGCAACGTGCCGCGAATGGTAGAAGCGAGCGTCCTGTTATCGGGCAACGAAAAAACTGGGCCGCATATCGCTACGCGCGCTGGGCCAAGGTCGCCAGCAAATCGGGTAATTTTGCCATGGCAGGGCGCTTCATGAAAAAACAGTTGCGCAACCGCCCATTAGGCGTACAATCCTGGATAGCGGTAGTGCGCGTTTTCTACGAATGGTTCAACCGCAGTCCGCGCCAGCAACGGTTTAGTCAATGGTTGCATGCTTGCCCGCGGCTGACAAGGGAAACCACGGAGACGCGGCGTCCAGGAGATGGATACATGACCTATGAATGACGTCACGGTTGGCATAAAAACTTTTTACAGACCTGACCGCCTGGCTCAATGCTTGCGGAGCTTGGTGGACAAGCCTTTTGCCCGGGTCATTGTTGCTGACGACGGTGAGATCGACGCAGCAAAGCAGGCTGTGTATGACGAGTTCAGCAAGCTTTTGCCCATGGATCTTTTGCGCCTGGATTACGATACTGGCCTGGCTTACGGTAGAAACCGCATTGTCGAGCAATGCCGGACACCGTTTCTGCTGATGCTGGACGATGACGAAGCTGTTCGTGAAGACATTGGTACATTGCGGCAGGCCTTGGAAGATGATGCAAGATTGGGCGGCATATCCGCTTTTTTGTATGAATGCAATAAAGTGATGAGTCATTCCTGTGATCTGCTTGTGCGAGACCGATACCTTTTTCGTCATTTGGACCGCAAACCGAAAACAGAAACCATCGGGAACATAAGCTGTTACTTGTTAGACCAGATCGACAACGCAACCTTGTTCCGCACGGATTGCTTAAGGCAACAGCCCTGGGACGAATTCTACAAAATAGGGTGTGAGCACGAGGATTTTTATCTATCTCACAAAGACAAAAAGCAATGGCATTTTGCGGTAACGCCTGATGTGATTATTGATCATTATCCCGGCATGGATATGAGATACAAACACAAATTCAGAAAGAACCAGGAACGGCTGCAACGCTCCAGGGCCTATTTTCTGAATAAGTGGCAACTAGCTGGGATTGTGCAAGGTCGGAAACTACGCATCGGTAAGATCATCACTTTCGATTGGGTGGTATATGTGTTGTTTCGCATGCGTTTCTCCGGTTCTGCTATCAATTTTATTGAGAAGACGACGAAATGGACGGGTTATGGTATGGCAAGTGTATGGAGACGGGGATGAAACTTTGAAAGGTTTGTGATATGGGAATGATATCTCACGATTATAATTTCATTTTTATTCATCCAATGAAAACATCTGGATCTAGTATCCAAGTAGCATTAAAGGATTATGGCACAGCAAGTACAGCTAGAATAGAGAATGCAGATCAATCTATAAAGCATATGAGAGCGAAGGAATTAAAGAGAATCGTTGGAAGTGATTTTTGGCAGGGAGCCTTTAAATTTGCCTTTGTGCGCAATCCATGGGATCGCCTTGTTTCATTCTATTTTCATAAGAAAAGTGAAAATTCAAAAGTGACTAGAAATTATGAATCATTCTCGGATTTTGTGCATAGACACCCAGTTAGAATCGGCCGGTGGGGACCGCTTGTTGATTTCATTTGTAATGAAAAAAAAGAAATCATGATAGATTTTGTTGGGCGTTATGAAACTTTGGTCACTGATTTTAGAGAAATTGCTAGTCGGCTTGGCATATCATCAGAAACAGAACTGCAGCACATAAATAAATCAAATCATGAATGTTACAGGTCATATTATTATGATGATGATTTAGTTAATGTTGTGTATGATAAATATAAGGATGATATAGAGGTATTTGACTATGATTATTGATGCGAAGTTGAATAAATTTAAAACTAAAGTAGGAGTTGTTCCGTGGCAACCATACAGTATACTTACAAGTGAAGCGTATGCGATATGCACTATGTTTGATGAGTACCATTGTGATGCTATAATTGAATCTGGCATAGCGCTAGGACGATCGGCGGAGATATTTGCAAGGTATTTTGATGATAAATCAATTATATCCATAGATACTGCATCAGCTTATGGGGATACCGTTTTTCGTTATGCAAAGGAGCGATTGTCTATATATGATAATCTTATTGTTATCAAAGGTGATTCTAATGTTTTGATGCCTAAATACATCCGGAAATATTCAAACAGAAGATTGGGTGTTTTTATAGATGGACCAAAGGGATTAAAAGCTATCAATCTCGCCAAGAAAATAATCGACTATGACAATGTAGTAATTGTCGGCATTCATGACATGAATGCTAAAAAAGAATATAGAAACGAAATGGATTTATGGGAGAGGACTTTTTTTTACACTGATGATAAAAAGTTTAGAAGCAAGTACCGGAACTTGGATAGATATGATTTTTCATGGTATTTTGATGGCAAGATTAAATTGAAGGTAAATGACGACATAGATGGAGCAGTTGTTGGATTTGCGAAATAGGATAGCATTCTATTGCTGTTGTGATGCTCCTTATATCGGTAAGGCTGTAATAGCTTTGTTGTCGATAAAGAGATATAATAATAAATGTGGATATTATTTATTCACAAATATGAACGACCTGTCTCAGAATCAAATAGATGAAATAAAGACAACAGGAATAAGTGTTGAGCATTTGAATCTAAGTGATGAATATGATGTTTGTTGGGGGAAATGGAAGCCTATATGTTTTTGGATATTTAGAGGTCCTGAGAAATTATATGAATTAGGTTTTGATTACAGTTGCTCGGTAGATGGTGATGTGTTTTGCTTGAATGAATTATGTCTTGATTGGATTTCTGATGTAGATTTTTATGCAGGTGTTGAGAATTTGCCAAGGTATGAATCCGGCAATTGTTTCTTAAAGAAATACCAACACCCGTTGATTAAGTGCGGTTTGGATATTGACTTAGTGAAGATGACGGAGCCAAACATTAATACCGGCGTAGTTTTTTGGAATAATGCTTGCTGCAAAGAAAATAGTTTTTATGAAAGAATAACGGCAGTCTATAGAACGATAAAGAAGCTCAACTTGTCAAACATAGGTTTTGGTGATCAAACATTATTGGCGACATTTTCATCACAGAAAGGTGCTAATGACAATATATACCTGGATGATCGTTGGAATTTTCGATTTCACAAAGGGTATGGAAATCGCACTTTGCTGTGTGAGGATAATCCTGATGTTTATTTATGCCATTTTATTGGTGTAAAGCCATGGAGGCAAATTGCGGAAATAGCTGCTTGGAAAAACACGACTGATTTCAGAATTAAGATGTCCCTCGAGTGGAAAACGTTCGCTGCTCGTTCTATGAAAGATCTAAGGTCACTGAAATTTGATGGTTATGAATAATGGAATAATTTTTACCGCTTCAAGTAAAATAAAATATATCAAGGAGGCAGAGATGGCTGCTGCTTCAATTAAAAAGTATTGTAGAGATCTTCCTATATCTTTATTTACTGACATTCATGTTTCCGATCATGCTTTTTTTGATAGCGTTTATAATATTGATAAGCCACATAATAGGTCAAGGTTGGAGAGTTTTATGCGATCGCCATATGAAAGAACTTTGGCGCTCGATACTGATGTAAAGATTAACGCGGATATAACGAATGTGTTTCCCATATTGCAAGATTACGACATCGCTTTTTCGTATGCAATATGTGGGGTAAGAGATAAATATAAAAAACTGATCCCTGAATACTCGGACCTTCCAGAATACCTTTCCGAATTGAATGGCGGAGTCATCCTTTATAAAATCAATGATCGTACTAAACGATTTTTCAACGACTGGATACATTTATATTAGGGTCTTCCGGCAAATAAATGGGAGCAGCTAAGAAAAAAAGGCGGGACATAC
>CAZOLK010000199.1:0-307 GCA_964580325.1 uncultured Verrucomicrobiota bacterium
GGTTATTCGCACGGCCGCGGCGGCAGCCAGCTCATGGCCGACTACAGCATCGGCTTTATCGGCGGCAACGGCATCACCGGCGGCAGCATCGCGGTGGCGACCGGTCTGGCCTTTGCCGCACAATACCGCAACGAAGATCGCGTGACCGTCTGTTTCTTTGGCGACGGTGCGTCCAACCAGGGGGCGTTTCACGAGTCGCTCAACATGGCCGGACTCTGGCGTCTGCCTGTCGTCTATATTTGCGAGAACAACGGTTATGCCATGTCTATGCCAGTAGCCAAAAGCGTGCCGGTGCGTGATATCGCGA
>CAZOLK010000199.1:317-10374 GCA_964580325.1 uncultured Verrucomicrobiota bacterium
ACGGCTTCGATGAGGGCGTGGTGGTGGACGGCAACGATTTCGAAGCTGTACTTGCGGCCGTGCGCCAGGCCCGCACCCGCGCCGTGACCGGTGAAGGCGCCACCCTGATCGAATGCAAGACCTATCGTCTCTCTGGCCACTCGCGGGGCGACCCGCGCGTCTATCGCACGCGCGACGAAGAGCGCGCCTGGCAAGAGCGCGATCCCATAGCGCGTTATGCTCGCTCGCTCGAAGCGCGCGGCATACTCGCGGCTGACGAGGCAGCGAAGTTGCACGACGCATGTCAGCGTGAGATCGACGAGGCCGTACGCTTCGCCGAACAAAGCCCGGATCCGGATCCGGCCTTGTTGGCGCAAGGGGTGTTCATGTGAACGCAACCGAACAGAGCACCGTGGAAATCATCCGCCAGGCCCTGGCCGACGAGTTGGACGGCGATCCCGACGTTTTTCTGCTGGGTGAAGACATCGGTGTTTACGGCGGCGCGTTTGGCGTGACGCGCGGATTGCTTGAGCGGTTCGGTCCGCAACGCGTCGTGGATACGCCCATTTCCGAGGGCGGTTTTATCGGCCTGGCCGTTGGGGCAGCCCTGGCTGGGTTGCGGCCGGTGGCGGAGATCATGTTCATGGATTTCATCACCCTGGCAATGGACCAACTCATCAATCAAGCGGCCAAACTGCACTATGTTTTTGGCGAGCAGGCGCACTGCCCGCTGGTGGTCCGCGCCGTGTCAGGCGGCGGTCGCTGTTACGGCCCGACCCATTCCCAAAGCCTGGAGGCTTTGTTCACCCATATTCCAGGCATCAAAGTCGTTGTTCCGGGTACGCCGCGAGACGCAGGCGCTTTGTTGAAAACCGCGGTACGTGACGATAACCCGGTCCTGTTTGTCGAACATAAACGGCTCTACCGTCAAACCGTACCGCTCGCGACACAGCCCGCGCACATCGCATCCATTCCTTTTGGCCAGGCCCAATGCCTGCGTTCGGGCGAAGACCTGACGCTGGTCTCATGGTCCGGGATGACCGCCGATGCGATCCAGGCCGCGGACATGCTGGCCGAAGACGGCGTACACAGCGAGCACCTCGACCTACGCACGCTCTGCCCGTTGGATATGGACGCGATCCTGAAGTCCGTGGCTAAAACCGGCATGCTGGCTATTGTGGAAGAGGGCTGCCGCACTGGCGGCTTCGCGGCCGAAATTGCCTGTCGCGTCCAGGAACAGGCCTATGACCTGCTTGAAGGCCCGGTGCTGCGGATTGCCTCGCCCGACGTGCCCGTACCGTCCAGTCCAGCCCTGGAAAGGGCCATGCTGCCGGATGCGGGCTGCATCTACAACCGGATCATGGACGTGCTGGAAGGCTGAACACGAAAATGATCTCGCTCATAGCGCTGACCCATAACAAACTAGACGTAACTCGACGTTGCTTGCCCAGTTGGCTGCATACAACCTATCGACCGCTGGAAATCGTACTTGTGGATAACGGTTCCACGGATGGCACACCCGAGTGGCTTCGCGCGTTCGCGGAGCGGGCACGTGCGCATGGAGTGGGGCTACGCGTACATTTCAACAGCGACAATATCGGCTGTTCAACAGCGCGCAACCAAGCGCTCGATCTGGCGCGCGGTCGCTGCATTGCCTGCCTGGACAACGATGTGGCCCTGCGCATGCGGAACTGGCTGGAGCGTCTGAATGCCTGCCTGGAAGCCGGGCCAGGCATTGTGGGGCCCAAGCTGGTATACCCGTTGCCGCCGTACGCCATTCAGTGCGCGGGTGTCGGCATTTCGCGTTCCGGCCGCGTGCAATTCCGTGGCCGCGGCGAAGCGCGCGACGATCCGCGCTTCAACCGGGCAGGGCCGGTACAGTGCCTGATCAGTGCCTGCTGGCTCATGCAACGCGCTGTCATTGATTGCTGCGGCGGCTTTGACGAAGCTTTCAACCCGGTCCAGTTCGAGGATTTCGATTTGTGCTACCGTGCGCGCGACCACGGGTTCACGTTGTGGTATGAACCCACGGTCGAGATGTACCATTTCGAAAGCGTGACCACGGCCGGTACTGCATCGTTGCCCAATACGCGCATAGTTATTCAACACGGTTTGCGCTTCAAAGAACGCTGGCGTCGCCTGTTCTCCAGCGAGGACGGTCCTGACGACCAGGAAACCGCCTGGCGCAAAATAGAACCCACGGATATCGATCAGATCGGCAACTTGCCGATGGTTTAGCGCATAAATAATACGGGCGCTACGAGGGCGCCTGCTGTTACGCGGCTGTCGGTCCTGCGCACGCCCAGGGGCCGTCAATTTGATCATCAGATTGACGATGTTTTCCCTGGCCGCAGTTGATGAACAGCATTCACCATTGCACAATGTTACGGTGCCTCATCGATGCGTTTACGGTTGAGTCCGGGCGCCATTAAGGGACGATAAAATCGCCGACCCACCAGCGCATCAGCCCTTCGGCATCAGGGGGCTGCATGGATAATGGCATGGAACTGGGACACGGTGGAATGGATGACGGCCAATCAAAAGGGAAGGTTCAAGCGAATAGAAAGCATGCTTTAGCCTGCTTCCTATTGCATAAGGTTCGTAGTCCAGGCTTCAGCCTAAACGTTTGAGCACTCCGGCCCCCAGGTTCATGACTTAATGATGATAACCAGTCGTCATACACCACAAGCTCTCACATGCCCGCGCACGCCTTTAATAGAAAGCGGCATGCTCCTGGTGCCGTTTGCGGTAAGCTGATGCGGTCATGCCCGTCTTTTTGCGGAAAATCCGCGAAAAGTAGAGCTGATCCTGAAACCCGCTGCGTTCGGCAATGTCGCCGATGGGCGCCTTGCTTTCCACCAGCAGGCGGCAGGCTTCGCGCAGGCGCAACTGACCCACGAACCGACCGGGCGGCTCGTGATACATCCTGGCCCAGCGCCTCCTGAACGTGGAGCGGGACATGCCCTGTTCCCGGGCCAACTGGTCATAGTCGTGGTCTTTCAAGAAATGCCCCCGTAAATAAGCGTGGATCCGGCGGATCGCCTGCTCCTCCTCCGATTCAGCCGGCCGCGCCCGGCCCAGAATGCTTTCCATGATCAGCAATTCGCAGACCATGTCCAACCGGTCTACGGAACCGTCCTCGTTGACACGACGCAGCAGATCGGTCAATTCCTCCAGCCGTGCGTGGACCTGGACCATATTGCCGATGTTCCAAATCGGTCGTTCGCGCACCAGGTAACGGCAAGCCTCCAGTTGCGCGCGACAGTGGGCCTCGTAGATCAGGAACAACTCATGCCAAAAGCTGACGGGACCATAGCGCTGATCCTCTTCCGCCACCTGGATCAACACGCACGGCGCCTGGACAGGCCAACGCCTGCCGTCCTTTTCGTAAAACCCGGAGCCGGCCAGGATAAACGAAAAATTGCAGCTCTTGAACCGGTGCGTAATGATATCCTGCCCGGTTTTCTCCAAGTAGCCGACCGTCGCTACCGGCAAGCGCGTGGCGAATCGCCGCGGCAAAGGCGCCGTATGCCTGTGAATAAAGTCCATGGTCCTAAGCATAACCGTTGTAGGCATGGGTTCAAGCCTCTGACATAAAAAACATCGTTTTTGCACTTGAAGATTTTAAGAAAAACATCCTATGTTCTGACTCGTCACCAAGCATAATGAAACCGAGAGGTTTCGCTAACATAGATAACCATGGAGCAAACGATGATTAAGGTTGGATTTGTTGGTTGGCGCGGCATGGTGGGATCCGTCCTCATGCAGCGTATGGTCCAGGAGCAAGATTTTGGGGGCTACGAGGAATCGTACTTCTCAACCTCGCAGGTTGGGCAGACGGGTCCTAAAGGTGCCAACCTTCTGGATGCCACGGATATCACAACCTTGAAATCGCTCGATATAGTGGTCACCTGCCAGGGCGGCTCCTATACCAAAAACATTTATCCCAAACTGCGCGAAGCCGGTTGGAACGGTTACTGGATCGACGCTGCTTCCGCGTTGCGCATGCAGGACGACAGCATCATCTGCCTGGATCCGATCAATGGCGATGCCATTCGCGACGGCTTGGCCAAAGGCATTAAAACCTATGCCGGCGGCAATTGCACGGTCAGCCTGATGCTCATGGCCATAGGCGGTCTGTTCAAAGCCGGTCTGGTCGAATGGCTCTCCACCATGACCTACCAGGCTGCCTCAGGTGCAGGCGCCAAGAATATGAAGGAACTGGTGGCCCAAATGCAGGGTCTTGGCGCTGCTGCGGCCGAGGCTATGGCTGATCCCGCTTCGTCCGCGCTGGAAGTTGATCGCTTGGTCACCGAGGCCATACGCGGCGATGCGCTGCCGGTAGACAATTTCCGCGTACCCCTGGCTGCCAGCCTGATCCCCTGGATCGACTCGCCGGTGGACGCCGGTCAGACACGCGAGGAATGGAAAGGTTTGGTCGAGACCAACAAGATCCTCGGCACTCAACCGCCCATCCCGGTAGACGGCATCTGCGTACGCGTCGGCGCCATGCGCTGCCACAGCCAGGGCCTGACCGTCAAGCTGACCAAAAACGTTCCGGTCGCCGATATCGAAGCCCTGATCGCGGAGCATAACGCGTGGAGCAAGGTGATACCCAACGAGCGCGAGATCACCGAAAAGGAACTGACCCCCACCGCCGTATCCGGTACGTTGACCGTACCTGTGGGCCGCATCCATAAGATGAACCTCGGCCCGCAATACCTGGCAGCGTTTACGGTCGGCGACCAGTTGCTCTGGGGCGCGACCGAACCCATCCGCCGCATGCTCAAAATCGTGCTGGAACACCTGGGATAAGGCTTTTCAATCCTTTTATGAAGGGGGGTTGCTTTCGGGCAACCCCTTTTTTGTTATGGTCAAGATCCAACATGGAATAGCCCATGTCCAAGGAAGGGAGAAGGAAGACTTAACAACCGCCACTCACACTCGCTTTCGAGAAAAATATCCATAAAACTAACGATAACGTCCATTGATTTTGACCTGATTCCAGGGCATGGTGAGATTATGTGTAAACTTAACCGGGAAGGAAGCAAATGGTCGACAAAGTAAACATTGGTATTATCGGCTGCGGCAACATCAGCCACATCTATTTCAAAGGCGCGCAAACCTTCAACAACCTAACCCTGGTCGGCTGCGCGGATCTGGACCATGCACGGGCCCAGGCCAAGGCCGAGGAGCATGGCGGCCAGGCCATGACCGTAGACGAGTTGTTGCAGCATCCTGATGTGGAAATCATTGTCAACCTGACCGTGCCAGGTGCCCATGCGGAGATCAACCTCAAAGCGCTCGAACACGGCAAGCATGTACATTGCGAGAAGCCGTTCGGCATCAACCGCGAGGGAGGGCGCGAAGTTCTTGCCCTGGCTGAACGCAAAAACCTGCTGGTCGGATCCGCGCCAGACACTTTTCTCGGCGGCGGTCTGCAGACCTGCCGCAAGCTGATCGATGACGGCTGGATTGGCCGGCCCGTGGCTGCCACCGCGTTCATGGCGTGCCACGGTCACGAGAGCTGGCATCCGCATCCGGAATTCTACTACCAGCCGGGCGGCGGGCCGCTGTTCGACATGGGGCCGTACTACCTCACCGCGCTGGTCATGCTGCTGGGACCGGTCAAGCGCGTAACGGCCTGCACGGGCATGGCCTTTACCGAACGTGTGGCCACCAGCGAGGCGCGCAAAGGCGACTGCATGCCCGTAACCGTGCCCACGCATCTGGCCGGCACCCTGGAATTTGCCAACGGAGCTATTGTCAGCGTGATCATGAGCTTCGACATCTGGACCCATACCTTGCCGCGCATCGAAGTTCACGGAACCCTGGGCAGTCTGCAATGCCCTGACCCCAATTGCTTTGGCGGTCCGGTCAACGCCTCGGCCCCGGGCGGTTTCACCGAGATTCCCCTGACCCATGGCTACACAGAAAACAGTCGCGGCATCGGCGTGGCTGACATGGCGCGCGCCATCCGCACCGGCCGGCCACATCGTTGCAACGGCCAGCTCGCTTTCCACGTGCTCGACGTCATGTGCGCGTTCGAGGAATCGGCTGACAGCGGAACCCATATCGCGATCCAAAGCACCTGCGAAAGGCCGGCGCCCATGCAGCGCGGTCTGATCGAAGGCGAACTGGACTAACCCATAAAAGGAGAACGGCATGAGCAAGAAAGCATACATTTTCTGGGGCGGCTGGAATGGCCATACGCCGGAGGACACATCCGCGGTATTTGAGCGCGAACTGGTCAAAAAAGACTTTGACGTGCGCCGTGACAACAACCAGGACGCGCTGGCAGACCTGGACTACCTGAAAACGCTGGACCTGATCATTCCAGTCTGGACCATGGGCGAGATCGAGAACGAAAAGGCCAACAATCTGTCCGAAGCGATCAAGGGCGGCGTAGGCATGGCTGGCGTACATGGCGGCATGTGCGACAGCTTTCGCCAGAACCTGATGTACCAATGGATGACCGGCGGCCAGTTCCTGGCCCATCCCTACGTGGGCGATTACGAAGTCATGCTCACGGACCGGCCAAGCCCGATCACCGAAGGTCTGCCGAAAACGTTTCGTTACAAGTCGGAGCAATACTACATGCAGGTAGAGCCGTCGATTATGGTGCTGGCTGAAACCATCTACGACCATGACGACCAGAAGATCGCCATGCCGGTCATCTGGACCAAGCGCTGGGGCAAAGGAAAAGTCTTCTTCTCGGCCCTGGGCCACACGGCCGAAGAATTCACGACCTATCCCCAGGTTCTGGCCATGACCATCCGAGGCTTCCTTTGGGCCTGCGAACAATAGCTTACAAAGCGTCTAACGATGGTCTATTGCAGCTTGATCCGCAACCGAAGATAACCGCTGCTTTCCCCGCTTATTTCGCGGCCCAGCACGACCGGCGGACCGGGCGACAGCTCGATCACGTTATTGGTCTGCCAGTTGGAGGTCGACAGGTCGGCTAGGTATTCGCCAATGAAGATCACGTCCGTGGCATTGGTGTTGGGCATAAAGGATAAGGTCAGATAAACTTGCGGATTGCGGTTGCTGATGGTTGCCGCGAGCGAACTGCTCGATTTCGCATTGCCGGGCAGCGAATCCAGGGCGTATTCAGCTAGGTTGGGATCGCAGTCCAGATCAGGGTCGGCGTCCAGCACACGGTTGGACGCGGCATAAAGGTCGAGGTAGGCGTTTTGCCATTCGCCGAATGTCGACGGCAGCCTGATTTGAAGCATGGCAACCTGACTGGTCACGCTGCCGCCGGCATTGCTGACCACCACGGCATAGTCGCCAGCATTGGATACGGCAACGTTGTCCAGCATCAACTTGACACCTGAACCACCTATCAGGCCGGCGCCATCCTTGAGCCATTGGTAACCGAGCGGCGGCGAGCCGGCGGCCGTGACCGAAAAGGTGACGTCGGCGTTGACCAGTACGCTGCGCGATTGCGGATGGCTGGTGATCACCGGTATGTCCTGGGACACCGTCAGCGTGGCCGATGCACTGTTGGCGCTGCCAGCATAGTTGACAACCTGCACGTTGTAGCTGCCGGCGTCGGTTTCCTTGACATCCTCCACGATCAGCGCCGCGTTGGTGGCGCCGGTCAGGTCCTGACCGTCTTTGCGCCATTGATAAGTCAACGGTTCCACGCCGATGGCGACCGTTCCGAACACGGCCTTTTCACCGATTTTCACGGTCTGGTTCTTAGGCGCTTTGACGATGACCGGTTGCGGATTGTCCGCAGTGACGATCTCGTAATTGTCGAAGGCCATGGTATTGTCACCGGGATAACCCGCGTAGGTCGGCAGCCAGCCCGCGCCAAAATACTTGAGACCGGGCACGCTATTGGTCGATATGTTCTGATTCGCGATGATCGTGGTGTCGTTGAGCGAAGCGGACCATTTGTTGGCGTTGAAATCCATGGTCACGCTCAGGTCGTAGATGGTCAGGTTGTAGAAGGTATAGCCCGAATCACGCAAGCCCTGCCCATCGTTCAGCAGGTAATAGATGCGGCCGCTGTAATTGTCGAACGCAATGGTGAACAGGTAGGCGTCGTTGGAATCGTAGGCCTCCCAGTAGAAATAGTCGTAGAGGAAGTTGGACGAGGCGTAAATACCCATCTTGATATTGAATTGCAGCACGGGCTGTGAGACGGCAGAATGGGTGAAGCCGCGATAGGCAAAAATACCGGTGTCGGTGCTGAAATACGGGCCAACATAAGCCTGTTGCCCCAGGTCGGGGAACGAGCCCGCGGTCACGGCAGCCAAGCCCAAGCCGTATTCCTGCCAACTGTCCTTGCCGGCGAGAAAGTCACCGTTGACGAAGCCTTGGTCCGATTCGAATTGGGTGGAATAGAGCGTGGTCGGAGCGCTGTGCTGGAAATAGCGCAGCACCACGTCGCCGCCGGCACCGCTGTACCCGTCCACGGCGATCTTGTAGCTCGTACCGATGGAGGCGGATATGGTGACGCGGCTGGACCGATCTTCGCTCCAGTCGTCGTTTTCGGCGACCAGGCTCAACGATCCTATGTCCGAGCCGGTGTAGACGCCCAGCAACGTGTCAAATCCACTGCCGACCGTATCGAACGTCCAGGTTCCGGTTGCAGGCGCGGTCCATGAAAACCAGATGGACTTGCCACCGGCGTTGCCGCCATGGTTGGGCTCGTTGGTTTCGCGCGTGGCGCTGGAGCTATCGCCGACGACATAATCGTCGGTTCCGCTCAAGGCCTGGGCGGAAACAAAGTCGTCATTGTCCGTGGCCGCGGCCACGATGAAGTTGCTGCTGCTGATGGCCACACCGTTGGGCGTGGTCACGGCAATGGGACCAGTGGCGGCGCCAGGCGGCACGGTGGCGGAAATCTGGTTGTCGGAATCGACGCTGAAAGTCACGGCATCGATACCCATGAAGCTGACTGCCGTGGCGCTGTTGAACGATGAGCCGCTGATGGTCACGGAGACGCCAACAGGACCGGTTTGCGGGTTGAATCCGCTGATCTCGGGCTGACTGGCGGCCAGGGTCCAGCGCAATTCCACGTTGCCGCCGGCGCCGTCCACGGCGATGCGATAGGTGGTGCCCAGCGAGGCGTTCAGCAGCAGGGCGCTGGTCAGGTTGCCGCCGCTATCGTCATCGGAGGTCACCGGAATCAGGCCATCCAGTACGCTGCCGGTATAAACGGCCAGGCGCGTGTCAAAATCGCTGTTCTGCGTATCGAACCGATATTGCGCAGTGGAGGGCGCGGTCCAGGTGTACCAAATAGAGCGCAAGGCCGATTTCCCGGCATGATCCGGTTCGCCGATCTCGCTGGTAGCGCTCAGGTTGGATGCGTTGGTGACGCCGCTGCCGCCCAGGGTCAGCGCATTGGCAAAATGATCGTTGGGCACGGGTGTGTCTACCCGGAAATCGTTGACGCTCACGGCTGTTCCGGTCGGCGTCGTGACCCGAATTTTACCAGTGGACGCAGCCGCAGGCACGACCGATTCGATCAATGTCGAGGAGATTGCGCGGAAACCGGCCGCGACCCCGTTGAAGCTGACTTCGGTGACTCCGCTCAAATTAGCGCCCTGGATCGTGATCAGCGCGCCGGGCAAACCGTTGGTTGGCGTGAATCCGGTGATGCCGGGTACATTGGCGTGCTGGGTCCAGGTCAGCGTAAACGCACCGGACGCAGCGGTCGCGTTCTGGGCGGAATAACCGCCATCGACAGCCAGGTAGTAGACCGCGCCGTTGGCGGCATTGAACGCGACCTGGCTCGTATTGGTGTTGGGCGCGTTGTTGTTGGCCGTCACCGCGGTCAGCTCGTCCACGGCACTGCCCTGGTATACAACCAACAACGTGTCAAAAGAACTGCTGCCTGTATGAAAGGACCAAACGCCGTCGCCAGGCGCGGTCCAACGATACCAGACCGACTTGCCGCCGCGGTCGCCGGCATGGTTCGGCTCACCGGTCTGCTTGGTTGCGCCGACATTGCTGCTGGACGTGGAGCCGCTCGTGCCGGAGATAGTCTGGGCCGAGGCAAAAGCGTCGTTGGCCGGCGCCTGGATCACGGCCCGCAAGACGGCCGTCCGGGCCCGGGACCGAT
>CAZOLK010000200.1:0-10318 GCA_964580325.1 uncultured Verrucomicrobiota bacterium
CGTAGCGTTTTATGTACCATAGGAGACTGGACATCACGGAGGATAGAATGCTTTGGACCGACCGGGGTCAGGACTTCAAAGGCTATGCCGGGCGCCGAGAACGTGTCCGTGGCCCATTTGTATTCCCGGATGATGAATATCAATGATCATTGACCAATGACCAAAAATCAGGCGGTTTTACCTTCGGTCTTATCCTCGTCGATGCGCTTCAAACCTTCCATGAGCAACCACATGAAATCGCCCAGTTCAGCGGTTTTAGCTTCGCTTTCCGGCAATCCCTGGGTGAAATTGAACCGGCCGTCTTTTTCGCCCAGGATTTCGTAAAAAGCGTCCTTACCCTCTTTCTGGGCATAACGGGCGTTGATCAAATCGCCATCTTTCATTTGGATAACCGCCTCGCCCTTTTTCAATTCCAGGTTCAATACACCAGTTGTACGGTTCATGTTCAGCGTCTGAAACAGCACGGATGGAGGCATTTCCGAGAGTTTTCCGGTCATGCCAGAAGCCAGGTCCTGGACCCGTTCCATGTTGGTTTTCGACAGGCGTTTGGCTAACAGACGGGCAAAATAGAGTTGAAGCTGGGGAAAATGTTGAATCACTTCACGGAAATCGGCGGCGCTGATATGCAGGATTTTGGAAGGTTCGACCACCCGGATCGAGGCGGCGATCGGGTCGCCGGAAAGCAAGCTCATCTCGCCGAACACTTCACCGCTACCCAGGTAGGATATTTTGACGTCGTTCTGGCCCAACACCTCGACGCGCCCTGTAACGATGATATACAGATTCCTGCCCTCGTCGCCTTTGCGCACCACCACGTCGCCCATTTCATAGCTCTTGATCCAGAGAAAGTTCAGCACCTTTTTTATATCGTCTTCAGTCAGCGAGCGAAAAATGGGGAAGCGGCTCAACAACGTTAGAATCAGCGTGGCGCCGCTGTCCTGCACCAGTACGCTTTTGCCTTGCTTGACCAGGTCGAAAATATCGGAATCCTGCAGGCTCAACTCGTCTCCAGTCTTCTTCTTGTATTCCAGCTCCACAAAACCTGTGCAATTGGTTTTTTCGCCGCTGCACCGGAAGAGATAAACCGTTTCGTCGCTGCCTTTGCCGGCCTCTCGGTGTTTTTTAATGGCCATCGTGGCATTGGTCAAGTCCTTGGCCAACGTCAAGCAGGAGCTTTTCTTTACAGGCACGAAAAAAAAGCGTCCATCCAGTTGAAAAATGTCATCCATGGCATAGATCGGACAGTTGTTGCATTCTTTAATCGTAAACGACGAATCCGGACGTTTCACATTTGCACCTCAGCTATATCAAATAATTTCCGCTGTCTAATAACAGCAGATTGAAGTATCTATAAAAAACTGTCAACTAAAAAGACAAAAACAGCGTCATTTTGTTTGTTCTTCATCGTAAACCGGTTATGATGATGAAATACTTAACGGAAAGAGGCGGTATGAGCATCAATGAAGAAGAAAACAAACGGGTTGACGGCCGCACGCATCACGATTTGCGCCATGTGGAGCTGATTGCCGGCATAGCCCCTGCCGCCGCAGGTTCAGTTTTGATAAAAATGGGACAAACCCATGTCATTTGCGCGGTCTCCATAGAAGAAGGCATGCCGCGCTGGATGCGCCAGGCGCAATCTCCAAGCGGTTGGATCACCGCTGAATACCGCATGCTGCCCTATTCCACGCGACAACGCACCCAGCGCGAGTCTGTGCGTGGATTGCGCGGCCGAACCCAAGAAATACAGCGCCTGATCGGTCGCGCTTTGCGTGCGGTGATCGACCTGAAACAACTGGGCGAGCGCACGTTCTGGGTCGATTGCGATGTTCTCCAGGCCGATGGCGGTACACGCACCGCCTCGATCACCGGCAGCTTTGTCGCTTTGCGTATAGCCATCAACACCTTGTTGCGCAATGGATTGTTGAAACAGGACCCCGTTCGCGAAGCCGTGGCCGCCGTGAGCGTGGGTTTGGTCGCCAATCAGACGCTGCTCGACCTGTGTTACGAGGAAGATAACGCCGCCGAGGTGGATATGAACCTGGTCATGACCACCAGCGGTAAACTCGTCGAAATTCAGGGTACCGGCGAGGAACGTCCCTTTTCGCGTGATGCGCTGGAGCAGATGCTGAAACTTGGCGACTTGGGCATCAAGACCTTGCTGGCCATGCAGGAAAAAACGCTGCATGTAAAGAAATAAAAAAAAAGAGTTATCTGCCAAGGAGGTCTGGGTGGGGAACCCATAGGAAAAACAGATAACTCTTTTCGTTTTCTAATTTACCTAATTAGCTTTGCGTTTCAAGAGGAAAATGTGAGTTTTTTTAAGAAATTCATAACGTTTTTATTCAGAGCTAGTTAGGGCACCACCTTTTTGGGCGGTAGCCGGAAAAACCCCGGCATTCAAGCAAATTTCTTCATCAAGCTCTTTAGACAACCCAAGACAACCCCGAATATGTAAGAAGCGATCTGATGAAAGGGTAAGCATCATGAAAACGAATGAAGACTTTGCGGATTTTGAACTGCCTCCCTGTATTATATTTGGTTTATATCTATTGGCCTTCATGAGCATTATATCCTTGGCGCGGCATTTCATGTCGCCGCAAGCAAGGAAGGTGGGCATTCGCCACGAAGCCGCCGTAGAGAAAGCTTATCCACAATAGTTTCGCGAACCTGTTTAGGATCCAGATGGCTGAATCGATGAGCTAAATCGGGACTTGTATTCAAAATGATCTTCAGATACTCAGGTTTCGCAAGTTGCTTGCTGGGCTGGGCAACTTGACTCCACAAAATGTCATGTTATTTTCCCGTGAACCCTTAGTTCAAAAACGTATCCTCAATATATGCCGCGGCTTGTTCAAATATACGCGCCGCGTCCGCAAAGTTCGCTGGCATGGTTTTGACCTGGGCTGGGGTCTTGACCCGGGGCAGTTCACGCACCAGGGTGTGCAATGGAATCTGCGCCGATTTGGACCGGGCCAGTTTGGCTTCCACGTCCGGGGAGAGCAGGTATTCGATCAGTTTCTTCGCCTCTTCCGGATGCGGCGCGTTTTTGATCAGTGCCAGCGTGTTGGGGATGAAAAGCACGCCCAGTTGGTCGGCGCGCGCATCGGGATAGACGATCTTGACCGGCTTGCCGCTCTCCACTTCGCTGATCGCATCGTCCGTATCGGTCAGGCCAAAAGCCAAGCGGCCGGCAGATACATCCAGCGCCACGGTCTTGTTGCCGGATAGCACGCGGACCTCGTTGGCTTTCAGGGTCTGCAGGAAAGCCTTGGCTTTGTCCTGCCCAAGGAATGAAAACAAACAGGCCACATGGGTAGCGGTGGTGCCGAAGAGCGGTTTGGCAATGCCGATGCGGCCTTTCCATTTCGGATCGGCCAGACTGTGGATGGAATCCGGATCGTCAACGGCCGGCACAAGGTTGGTGTTGACGATCAACACTCTCGCACGCGCCGCAAAGCCGGACCAGGCGCCGTCCGGGTCACGGAAGTTCGCTGGGTAGTCCTGGGCTGCTTCCGGTTTGTAGTTTTCCAGCAGTCCTTCGTTTTTCAAGCGGATCGTATTGACGATCTCGTTGTTCCAGAACACATCGCAGCGTGGTCGGTTTTTCTCGGCCCTGATGGCATTGACCAGGCCAACGGTTTTGGTGGCTTCCGAATCGTATTTGACGAGCGCCTTGATGCCGGTTTGCGCTTCAAATTCGTTCAGGATGGGTTCCGAAAAGACACGATCAAGGGCGGTATACACCACCACTTCCGGTTGCCGCGGGCCGCCGCAGCCTGTCATGAGAATCAAGCAGACGCTCAACAGCAGGCTTTTTTGCCAACCGCCTGTGATGACGATGCGCCGGATGCCGATCCATCCCAGTTTGCTTCCTGTTTGCATTTGGTGCTCCTTATCTTATACAGTCGTCAATGAAGCACACAGCATAGATCGAGCGTGAGCAAGGCTCAATGAAAAAACGTAGGCAAGCTTACAATACCCAGATGAAAAGCTTGTACGGGTCCATGATCTAGGCGTTGGGTTTACGCCGGACCAGGTAGTCGTGCATCTGCCGATCGAGGAGCAGGGGAGAGGGAGCAGGAGCAGCGGATGATGCGGGAACGGGATTGTTTTTAGTTTTTAGAAATGGAAGGAGCAGAATGTGAGTTATGTGAATTTCAGGTATTCGCGGGAATTGGCGACGCTGATTCATCAGGTCAAACGGAACCAGTTGCCTACGTTTGGATTGTGGTGTTGAGCAAAAACATCGACAGGTTCATCCAGAGAGAGGAAAAAAGGTACTGAAAGCAAAAAAATGAAACTGAATAAACAGATTGACAAACCCAATATCCTTATCGTCATGACCGATCACCAGCGCTGGGATACCGTGCTGCCTGAGCATGCTTGTCTGACGCCGAATACCGACGCGTTTGCTCGGGAAGGCCTGATCTTCAACCAGACCTATTGTCCCATGTCCCATTGCTGCCCGGCCCGGGCCACTTTTTTCTCCGGGCTGTATCCCAGCCGTCATGGTGTGTGGAACAATGTCAACAACGCCTATGCCATTCGTCGCGGGCCGTATGACAGTGTGCGCATGTTCAGCCAGGACCTGCGCGATGTCGGCTATGACCTGGCCTATACCGGCAAATGGCATGTCAGCGCTTACATGCACCAGGAGCCCAAAAACTATGGATGGCGCCAGATCGATCCGCCCATGCGCAACCATGCCATCCAGGATGAGCACCAGAAGTGGGAGCATATTCGGCAGAGCGCCGCGCAACCGGACAACGACGGCGAGGATACAATCATGATGCCCGGCTATCATTCCCATGCCCTTTACGGCGAAAAAGAAGGCGCCCCCGAATCCGATGAACGCACCCTTGCCCGGGCCATGGAGGAACTGCCCAAGCTAGCGGCCGGCGACAAACCATGGGTCCTGTACGTGGGCTGGAACGCGCCCCACGCTCCCTATTTCGTGGATCGGCGTTACCTGGATATGTACGACATCAACGACATCGAACTGCCGCCCAACTATTACGATGAAATGAACGACAAGCCCGACTACTACAAGAAGCTGCGTCAGCGCGTGTTTGACCAATTGAGCGAAAACAGCGTCAAAGAGGCGATTCGTCATTTTTACGCCATGTGCACCAAAGTCGACGATAATTTCGGCAAGTTGCTGAACCAACTCGACGACCTGGGTCAGAAGGAGAATACGCTTGTGCTCTTCTGCTCCGATCACGGCGACTATGTGGGCGATCACGGTCTTTTCCACAAGCAAGTGCCAGCGTTCATTCCGGCCTACCGCGTTCCGGCCGTGGTGCGCTGGCCGCAAGGTCTGGCCAACCCGGATCGCGTTTGCGATGCGTTTGTCTCGCTGGCCGATTTTGCGCCCACTTTTCTCGACATGGCTGGCGTCAGCACGGACCGCTATTTTACCGGTCGCAGCCTGACCCCGTTTTTCCGCGACGAGACGCCCGCCGATTGGCGCCGGGAGATGTGCACCCAGTGCGAGGGCACGGAGCAGATGTTCACCCAGCGCATGGTGATCACGCAGGATCACAAATATGTCTACAATGGGTTTGGCCGCGACGAACTCTACGACCTGTGTAAGGATCCCTACGAGATGTGCAACCTGGAGGATGATCCCGCTTATGAAGCGATCAAACGCGATTTGGTTGGCCGTATGTGGCGCTTCGCCTACCAGGAGCAGGATCGCCTGGGTTCCACCCAGTACCTGATGGTCAACACCGCGCCCTGGGGACCCAAAGAGGCGTTCCGCACGGAAGCCGGGCGCAACATGCCCACTGCCGAACCCAACCCGCAGATATTGCAGTAAGGGAGCAGGGCTCCTTGGGCGCCAACACGAAAAGAGCAAGAACTATGAGTGAAGCGAAGCTAATAAGGGCGTGCGCAAAAAGAAGTTCGCCATTTGTGAGATAAGTCGCCCAGCCGGCAAGGCGCGAATTTGCTGGTGCGCATGCGGGCCAATGGCACCTGCGGCTCGGACCTGCACTATTTTGTCGAAGGTCGACTGGACCCGTTTATGATGACCTGTCCCTATGTGCCGGGGCATGAAGCCAGCGGCAGTGTGGCTGCGTTGGGTGAGGGCGTCACCGGCATCTCTGCCGGCGACGCCGTGGTCCAGGTGGGTTGGCCGGGTAGCAATGTTCTGCCGCTGGACGTCTCCACGTTTCTGACCCAGCTTATCACCCAATCGCTACGAACTGGCGCAATTGGCCGAAGCTTTCTGTTTTGCCCATGAAAACCACGACCAGGTCATCAAGGTTATTGTGCACAACGACAGGTAGCCAGATTTCGGATTGGAGCATGTGCTGCATGAATGAAACCAGCTCATTCTCCATTGAATGTTCGAACGGCATCGATCATGGCCACCAGGTTTTCGATTGGCGTTCCGGCCTGGATGTTGTGGATCGTGTTGAAGACGAAGCCGCCGTTTCTGGCGAAACAGCTACAGGCTTTCAGCACCTCCTCGCGCACCTGTTGCGGCGTGCCGAACGGCAGCGTGCGCTGGGTATCCACGCCGCCGCCCCAGAATGCCAGGTCGCTGCCGTACTCGCTTTTCAACTTTTCCATATCCATGCCGGCCGCGGTCCACTGCACCGGGTTGAAGATATCAAAGCCGACCTCGATCATGCGCGGGATCAGCGTAGCCACGGCGCCGCACGAATGCTTGAAGCATTTCCATGATGTATGCCCGTGAATCCAGCCGTTGATCCGGTGGTAGTATGGCGCGTACAATTCGTCGAATGTCGCTGCCGAGCAGAAGGTCGATTGCTGCGTGCCAAAGTCGGTGCCGCAGATGAACGCAATGCCGATACGGTCCCCGAGCACGTCATGGATTTTGGCCAGGTTTTCCAGCGCAATGTCTGTCTGGCGGGTAAACACGGCATGCACATAATCGCGGTTGGCGGCCGTGGCCATATACCACTCGGCCACATCGCGGATGCCCTTGGGCTTTTTGAGCATGGGTCCTGGGACAAGGGCGATATCGCCAATGCCCGTGCCGCCTAGGTTGCCCAACGCCATGTACGGGCCTTGTTCCGCTGCTTCACCCTGGGCGCGCAGGTAGGCCAGGTCCTCGTTGCTGATCGGGTTGAACTCTTCGCAGTTGTCGGCTGGATCGAGGGTGTCTTCGTCCAGGGGCGGCTGCCTTTTGGTGGAGTCGAAAAAGAACCCGGATTTGGGCATGACGCCCGCGGGTGCGTAGTTGGTGTCGCCGCCGGCGTAAATCCAAATCTGGTCGTCGGTCTCGGTCACGTTGAAATCGCCGGGCGTCAGTACGTCCTGTCCCCAGGGCGTGCGCCATGGTTTCCAGCACTCGTTGGCAAAGCCGAACATGGTCCAGCGGTTGGCCAGCGGCGTGACGTCGATACCGATGGCCGCGCGCAGGTCGTCTTCGACCATGCCCAGCATCTGGTACGGCTCGTTTACTTTGCATGGCCGCTTCTCCAGACCGTAGTGGTCGCGCAGTTGGGCCAGCATACTCACATGTATGCCGCTGGTCGGCGAGCCGCCGATGTCCAGGGGCACGGGTCCTTGTTCGTGGTTCAGTGCCCTGCGCACCCGCGCTCTGCCGGTTTCGCGTTCAGCCATCTCAACACCCCGCTTTTTTCAAGGTCTCGTTGACGAATCGCTTAGCTCGCGGAATGTCTTCCTCGTCCAAGTGTTCGATGATCACTGGAATGTTGGGATGGCGCTTGCTGAGCAGCTTGAAGTACAGTTCGTAGTTGAGCGAACCCTTGCCCGGCGCAGGCAGTTCCACCGCGCCCGCGCCGCGGAACGAGTGGGCCTCGGAAGCGTCGAGGTCGGCATGTTTTTCTTCCTCTGCGTCCGTGCGCTTGCAATCCTTGCCATGGGCCACCCTGATTTTGTCGCCCACGGCGCGGAAGATCCGCTGCAGCGTGGCGTCGATATGATCGATGTTGGCGTCGTCAAAATAGTTGGTCGGGTCCATCATCAGGCCCAACGCCGGATGGTTGATGTCGTTGAACAGGCGCAATACTTCTTCGATGGAGCCGATCACGTTGTTGACGTAATTCTCCACCAGGAAGACCGCGCCGTGATCGTAGGCTTCCCGCACCAGGTCAGCGATGTTCTTGACGCAAATCTCATAGCCTTCCTCGGTCTTGTTGCGTGGGTGGTGGACCCAATCGCTGTCCGGATTGAACGTTCCTGTTTCCGAGACCACATACGCCGTACCGCAGTCGCGCGTGTGACGGATGATCGCTTTCAGGTGGTTGACGCGGCGCTTGCGTTCCGCCTCGTCCGGATGCACGATGTTGGTGTAGCCGGACACCGTGCAAATGGGCAAGTTGGCTTCGCGGAAAGCATTGCGGACTTTGACGCATTTCTCGTGCGTCACGTTGCCTGGCGAAAAGTCCATGTCCTTGAAGGCCAGGTCCAATTGCACGGTGGAAAAGCCGTGCGCCTTGATTTTTTCGATGGATGTCTCCAGCGAATACGGGTAGTAGCCATTGAATATACCGACACTGATCATGATTTACTCCTTCTTCCTACACGAGTTCTTCGAGATACACCGTCCGCTCCTCGCGGATGGAAAGATAACAGGCGTCTACGGCGGCCAGCGTTTTCAGGTTGTCGCTGCCGCTGATTTCCGGCTCTTCGTCACGTTCCACGGCGCGCAACAGTTGGGCCATGGTCCCTTGGAACGCGTCAGGGAACCAGACCTTGTTCCAGCGCGGCTGGAACCAATAACCGGGAAAGTGTTTGCTGGTGTAATCCAGCGTGCTGGGCGTGGGCGTCGGATAGTAGGGCCAGCCGATGGTTCCGTGCGCCATGCCGTCCATGCCTTCCACGCGCCACTTGATGTAGATGTCTTTTTCCGCGCCTTCGCCGGGCCAGGCCCAGACATCGTCCAGGCTGGTGGCCATGAAACCGTTGTCGTACTGTAACGTGAACTGCGAGATGCCGTCGGTGTGCTCAAATTGGGTACGCGGGTCTGTGCGCGTGGTGGCCGTGATCTTGCGCGGGTCGCCGAATAGGTAGCGGAAAACATCGAGATGATGGATGCCCATGTTCAGGATTTCGAGCCGTTGGTAGCGCTGGAGGAAATCCTGCCAATGCGGGATGGCGCGCATTTCGATCGTGGCCAGCACCGGTTCGCCTAGAACCTTGCGTTCGAGCAGGGTTTTGAGCGCGCGCATGGATTGATCATAGCGCATGTTGGAGTTGACCGCCAGCTTCACCCCGGCGTCTTTGCAGAGCTTGACCATCTCACGTGCTTCAGCCAGGTCCATGGCCAGCGGTTTCTGTGCCAGGATGCCCTTGATATGTGCGCTCTCCCGCACCGCGGCAGCCACCACATCGAGCTGTTTGTCCGGTGGAATGGCAATGTCCAGGATCTCGATGGACTCGTCCCGGATCAGCTCTTGCCAACGGTCGTAGACTTTATCCACGCCACGAAGCGCCGCCACCTGTTCGGATTCGGCCCGTGAAAGCGAAGTGATCGCCACCGGGTTGAAGCTGGCGTCGTTATAGGCCACCAGTTGGCAGTCGCGCATGATGAAACCGGCGCCGACGCAACCGATGCGAAAATCTTTCCGCTCGGGCATGAGCGGTTCATAGTTCAAGTCTAACGCCAATTCTACTTTGGCCATGGTCATCTCCTTTGTTATGCTTCGTCAGGTTGCAGTATTCTCCTGATGCGATCCACCAGGTCTGAAATGGCCTGCTCCGCGCTTTTCGCGCCTGTAATCGCGGCATGCACGGCATCGCCCAGCAGGCGTTCGTAAGTTCGTTCCGAAAGCTTGCCGTGCGTGGAGACCAGTGAAACGGTACGGCAACGGCTCAGTGCAAAACTCTCCAGGGCTTTGGGCAGCCAGGGATACATGGCCAACAGTTCCGAACTTTTATACAAGGCCAAGCAGGGCGTCGAACCGCCCAGCAGCGTGTGGGGCACGGCGCGTTCGCGCGCGGTAGTCCAGGCCAGGAAACGCATAGCCTCTTCCTTTCGCTTGCTGCGCGGGTTGACGGCCAGCGACCAGCCGCCCATCACGGGCGCGCGTCCGGGAATCAGGTCGTGGCCGATACGGCCCACAATCGCTGACTTGCTGCGATCGGTGATGTCCGTGGCATGGGCCATGAAGAGCACCATCATGGCGGCGTCGCCCTTTGAGAAAGCGGCCACCTGTTCATCCCAACAGTAATCCACGGACCCCGGCTCGGCGTAGGCAAAACTTTCGCAGTAGTTGCGCAAGGCCGAGACCATGGGCGCTGTGTCATAGATTATGGAACCCTGGTCGGTCAGGATTTCGCCGCCCATGGCCCAGGCGCGCGGCAGGTATTCGCACAC
>CAZOLK010000201.1:0-10288 GCA_964580325.1 uncultured Verrucomicrobiota bacterium
CGAATGCAAGGCGCAACAGGCCGACCTGCGTGAACTGGCTTTGTGGACCTTTCTCAACAGCACCTTTACCTATGAAGATCCCTGGGGTCTGCTCTATGTCCACGCCGGCGTGCCAGTGGAACTGGACGGCATGCCAGCCATCGGTCGCGAGCAGTTGCATGCCTGGAACACGCGTCTAAACGAACTTCAAGCTGACGCGATCAGCGCGGGTATAACCTGGCCCACGTCGCTCAAGCAAGAAATCTGGGACCTGTTCCATGCTACGTGCGATCTGCGATGGCTGAATCACCGCAACTGGCTGCAGCGGCTGATCCGCGCGGGCCGCCCCACGGCCCACCTGGATATCGACAAAGAAGTTGTCCCGCATCTGCTACGCATCATCGCCAAGCACATCCGGCGCCAGCATCCCGACATACCCATGGAAGAAATCATAGTCATGGCAAAACGTCAAAGCCGCCGTCAACTGCTGCGCAATCCCAAAGCTTTTCGTGATGCCGGCTTCCACTTCAGCGTCCTTGAAGCGGATGCGGTAACAGACGAACAATACCTAGACCGCTTCCTTGGCGCCCTGGGCATTCAGGGCCTGGTCCACGGCCACGAACACCTGCTCAAACCCATGAACCTGGACCGGAAAATATTCTGCATCGATTGCGACGAAGGCATTCCTGGCTATATGCTGCTGAACAATCTGGGCATCTGGTTTCTGCAAGCCGGTCACAAAGCGCAATGCCTTGCCGACAGCGAAGAACTGGAAGCTTCGATTCAGGCGGATTTGCGCAGGTTGACCGGGCAGGGATGAGTTGAGGATTTCCGCGACAGGATCGATCAACCGGCGGCGGTTAAAGGTTGGCGTCACTTGTTGGAACCGGAAAGCAAAAATGATAGCACGACAGTGGACGCTGGACCAAGCTGCTACCAATTGAAATCGCTCATTTAGAAGTTGCCTAGGCTGAAAACGTTCTGGTAGAGTGGGTGCCGTCGGGTAGGCGACAGGTTGCCCATGAAAAACCTGAATAATATAGGAAACACTATGACTATGAGCAAGACTGGATTGAAGATGATGTTTGGCCTCTTCTATGCCGCAACACTGCATGCCGCGGCGCCTGCGTTTGTCTGGATCGAAGGCGAACAAGCCCATGACGCAGTTTTATCCTCCCCAAAACCCAAATGGGAGCAGGGCGCGGACCGGGTCCTGTCCGGCAAGGGTTGCTATGTCCTGTATGAGCGCAATCATGAACCGCTCGAACACGATCCGCACGTGACCTACCGTTTCGATGTTAAACAGGCGGGCATGTACAATATCTGGGCGCGCATCGGATACGAAGTGCATCGCTCACCCTTCAACTGGAGCCTGGACAATGCACCGGTCGAACAGGTTGATGCAACCGTAAAAGGCTTGAACCTGACCATGGCCGAGCCCGTGGACCTGTCCTGGATCAAGCTCGGACGGCGCGAGCTGGCCGGCGGCGAACATACGCTGAGCTTTGTGGTGCAGGGCCGCGAGGTGCCGAAAAAGCGGGGCCGCAAGAGTTATGTGTTTGCCCTGGACGCTGTTTGTCTGAACCAAGGGCCGTTTCAGCCGGCAAACAACCTCAAGCCTGGTGAATCCTACGACACACCGGCCGACCGGGACGCGGCAGACAAGGTATACCGCTTTCCCGATCTGCCGACCGGCCATGCAGGCAGCCGCCAGAACCTAGAGCTGAGCGGTCTGTGGCAGGTGGCGCGCTATGACGATCCGGATATGGACAAGGATACGCCGGCGCCGGTCAAGACGCTGCCTGATCTGGATGCGCTGACCTGGATGGGCATCGAGGCGCCGGGCGATGCGATCATGCAACGGCCCGAGTTGTACCTGGGCCATCGCCTGCTTTTTAAAACACGGGTACAGTTGCCTTCCGACCAGCAGGGCCGCGGTTTCCACTTGCATTTCAGCGGCATGAATTACATCGTCAGCGTCTTTGTCAACGGTCAATACGCAGGCGATCACCGCGGCGTGCTGGTGCCCTGGGATCTGGACGTGACCCGGCAGATCAAACCCGGCGCCGATAACGAGATCGTGCTGGCGGTCAAAAGCCCCTGGTATGCCATGGACCCCAAACCCAAGGGCGTACGCGAAACCGCCGAGGGCGGCAACGATATGCGGCGCGGCGATCTCTACCCCCACGGCGTGCATGACAAGCGCAGCCTGCCTAAAAATGCCAACACCTATTATATAGAACCCATCACACCATCCACCAAGGGCGAAGGCGACGGCGCGGCCACCGGCATCGTCAATCCGGTCACCCTGACAGCGTGCGGCAAGGCCTATGTCAGCGATGTACAGATCATCACCTCGGTAAAAGAAAAGGAGATCCTGCTGCGCTACGAGGTGCTGAACCCCCTGCCAACGGACGCCATACTCACCATAAAGGTTGAGGCCGTTCATGAAAAGAGCGGTATGGTCGACAAGACCTTCGAATCAGCCAAACTCGCTATCCCCGCGGATCAGACCGGCACACTTCAGTTGCGGGAGCCCTGGTCCAATCCGAAGTTGTGGTGGCCGGCCGAGTCCATCGATGACCTGCCCGATTGCTATATCCTGCGCACCACGCTGCTGGCTGACGGCCTTCCGATTGACGTGCACAATGAGCTGTTCGGCTTTCGCGAGGTGAGTCACGACGGCATGGACATCCTGGTCAACGGCGTGCCTTGGAGTTTCTTTGCCTGGGTCGATCCAAACTGGCAGCATGAGCCAGTAGAGAAGAAGACGCCTGATGAGTGGTTCCGCCGCTATTTCAAGGAGGGCAACAGCTATCATCGCATCAGCCATGACCATGACAAGCTCTTTGGCTATCGCGAACAGGCGCTGGCCTGGCTGGACCGTCACGGCGTGCCGGGCCGGCTCAGCACCTGCATCGACGGCATGGGCATCACCCACGATCTGACCAACCCGGATGTCTGGAAAAACTTTGAGCGCCATGTCCGCCAATTAGTCAAGGCCTATCGCAACCATCCCTCGATCATGCACTACAGCATTGAAAACGAGCTGGTCTACATTGCCGCGCGCCTGGGTATGCCCATTGAAAATTACAAAGAATACGAGCGCAAACTGATGGACATTTTTGAAAAGGCCGAGGAGTTGGATCCGACCCGCGAGTCCATGGGCGACGGCGCCGGTGACCTGGGTGGATTGGCCAAAGTCAACTGCCAGCACTATACCTGGAGCATCTACAAGAACTGGCCCTATCATTTCTATCACCCCATTGTGAACAAACCCTGTGAAGACCGCGCCAAACGTTGGGGTAACGGCACCGACCTGTATGTCTGGACGCACAAGAACCCGCTGATCGGCGGCGAGGAGTTTTTCTGGACCGGTTCGGCTGCGTTTGTCGCCGGATTCGGCGGGCCCGCGGTGTATGAGAGTCGGGAGCAGATCAACCGCGCAGCGGTGCGCCTGTTGCGCATGGGCATTGAAGGCCACCGCTGGGCCGATGTGGCCGGCGCCCATTTCTGGACCCATTGGAAGCCGGGCATGGAAACTTCGCTGAAGCGCAAGGCCGTGTTCTGCAAAGAGCATGACCAGGCATTCTATCCCGGCGCCCTGCTGAAAAGGCGCATCGCCATCTTCAATGACAGCCGCACCAGCGAACCGCTGACGTTCAACTGGGCGCTTGTGTTCGACGGACGGACTGTGCAGTCGGGCCGTAAAACCGTGCAGGTCAAGCCCGGCTACAAACACGAGGACACGCTTGAGATTCCCTTGCCAGAGGCCACGGTCCGGACCAACGGCGCGCTGGCGCTGACCTTGAACGTGGACGGACGCGAAGTATTTCGCGACGAGAAGCCCGTACACCTGCTGCCCCATACGCTGCCGGCAAAAACGTTTGGCAAAACAGCGCTGTGTGTATGGGATCCCCGTGGAACCACCGCGGCGCGCCTGGATGCCCTGGGCTACAGCTTCACTGTACTCAAGGCCCCGCTGATCATACCTGAAGGATGCGAGGCGCTGCTGATCGGCTCCGAGGCACTGTCCGCCGACAACCGGACAGCCATAGGCCAAACCCTGACGCCGTTTGTGGAAGCGGGCGGCATGGCCATTGTCCTGGACCAGACCTGGCCCCTGGAGGAACCGCAACTCCCGATCAAAGACTTTAAACTGCCCATCAACGACAAAACACGTAACGCTCCTGAAAAAGTGTTAGCTTACCTGGAAAAAGGCGGTGCGCGCTTCCCGTTCGCTTATCCCGTGGCCAACAACCATCCGATCTTCGCCGGCCTGGAAAAGGACGACTTCTTTACCTGGAACGACAGCGTGTATGAACCGATCTACCGCTGCGCCTACCCGGCCGGCGTCCAGGTCGGCACTGTGCTGATGGTCGGCGGAGGAAACCTGGACCAGGCGCCTATCGTTGAACTGACCCTGGGCAAGGGCGCGCTACTGCTATGCCAGATGGATCTGAGGGCCTACCTGGGCCGCAATCCCGTTGCGGATCGCCTTCTCTGCAATGCTGTGGCTTGGGCCCATACCCGGCGCAACCGCGTGCTGCTACCCACATGCACGGCCGGCGCCATGGACGATTTACTAACCGGTTTTCTGCGCGATGCGGGTGTTGAGATGGAACACCAGGCCGAGCTTGTTTCAGCCATCAGCGGGAACGCCGCCATCGTGATCGCGGAAGCGAGCCCGGCCCATCTCGAACTGCTGCTCAAGCACCGGAGCCAGCTCAAGGCCTTCTGCGAAAAGGGCGGCTGGCTGATGCTGTCGAGGCTCGCCCCGCGGGCCCTGGAACCGTTCGACCGGCTGACCGGCATCAAACACCGCATGCGCCCTTTCCGTTTCGAGGGCGTCAAACTGGCCAACCGCGACGACCCGCTGCTGCTGAGCCTGTCTCCCGTCGACATCACCCAGTACGGCGACTCCAAAATCAAAGCCTGGATGCCGGGCGGCACCTACCAGGTCTCGGACGGCGTGTTCACCCACGTGGTGGACACGGGAACGGACATCGCCTCGTTCGTCATCGACGGCTACGGCAGTGTGACCAACTCCAACAACGGCAAAGTGGATGCGCTGGTCGACAACATGACCAGCGCCGAACACTGGATCTACACCTGTTACTTCAACGCCGACGGCAACGACCGGATGAGCTTCACCCTGGACCGCCCCGAAACCTTGAGCAGCCTGACCATTCACAGCAGCGACGCCTATTACCTGCCCAGGGAGGTCGAAGTGATCTTCAACAACGCTCCCGAAACCCGGCGCACCATCGTGGTCCCGCCGGAAGTGGGCAAGACCGACCTAGGCTTTGATCCGTTCAAGGCCGACAAGGTCCAGTTCCGCTTTGCCGGCCACTACCCCAAGAGCGGCGTAAACCATCCGCTGGTGACCATCGACGAAATCGAACTGCACCGCGTACTGCCGGAAGGTCAGGCCGAAAAGTGCATCCCGTTGACCAAGCCGGCGGGTCTGGTCAAATACCCCATAGGCCGCGGGGGCATCGTGCTGAACCAACTGCGCCTGGACGAACCGGACCGGAGCTATGCGGACATCTCCACCGGCAGCCGGCTGTGGCAGGAGAAAAACGTGCTGCCCAAACAGAACATGGCTAAAAAGCATAAGATCATGCTGACGTTGCTGCGCAACATGGGTGCAGCGCTCTGATTGATGCCTATAATGACGATACCGGTTGGCAAGACGTAATAGTCGGCCAACCCAGATCCATCGCCATCGAACGATCACCCGACGTGCCGGTGCGCCAGCATAAAACCCTTGTCCCCCGGAATCACATCGACGGATCGTGTGCCGACAAACGAAATCGGCGCTTCGATTTCGGTCAGAACCTGGTCGACCGCGTTCGCCTGCGCATCGAAGCGCCAGCCGGAACCCACATCCAGGTGCGCCACGCGGAAATACTGGATGCCAAAGGCGTGATCTACACCGCCAACCTGCGCTCGGCGCGCGCCACCGACCACTACACCTGCAAAGGCGGCGGCATGGCGGTATGGGAGCAGCGCTTTACCTTCCACGCGGCTCCGACCGGCATGAGCGCGTGTTGCGATTCCGGCTTTAGGTCTTCTCCTGTCCGTGGTTTGGACTGTATACCATGAAAATTTTACTTGTTTCACCCAGGAACGGACGATTAAATCAGCACCGATTTCCTCTTGGCCTCGCCTATGTCTCAGCCGTGTTGAAACAGACCGGCCACGAGGTCCATTGTCACAACAACTCCCTGGAACCCGACAATCGCCAAGCCTTTATCAGCCAACTTAAAACCGTGCAACCCGAGGCCATTGGCATCGGCGGTCTGACGCCAGCGTACAATGACATCCAGCAACTCATCGCCCTGACCGGAGCGACCGTTCCCGGCACACCCGTGATCCTGGGCGGCGGCATCCTGAGCAGCGAACCCGACGTTTTCACCACGCTGGGTGCGGACATCGGGCTTTTCGGCGAAGGCGAGGAGACCAGTATCGAGCTGTTCGCGGCGCTGGAGCAAGGCGAGAACATTGCGCAAGTGGCCGGCATCATGTACCGCGATACTGCCGGCAATGTGCTCCGTACACCATCCCGAGCGCCGATCAAAAACCTGGACGCCATCCCCTACCCTGACTATGAGGGATTCAACATACAGGCCAGTCTCGCCGCCCAGTCCACCATTGAAATCATCTCCAGCCGCGGCTGTCCCTACAACTGTACGTTCTGCTGGTCCGCCCTGGGCCGCGGCAGCTTTCGCACGCGCTCACTTGACAACCTGTTCGGCGAAATCGATATGCTCCGCGAACGTTACGGCATCACCATGCTGGGTGTTATGGACGAATTGTTCGCAATCAAGCCGGCGCGCGTCCGTGAATTCTGCCGGCGCATCAAAACCCGCAAGCTGACCTGGTACACCCAAGTGCGCGTGGATTCCATCGATGCCGAAACCCTGGCCATGATGAAAGATGCGGGATGCTTCTATGTGTTCTACGGTCTGGAGAGCATGGATCCGACCGTACTCAAGAGCATGAACAAAAAGATCGTCCCGCAAAACACGGCGAAAACCCTGGAACTGACCCACCACGTCAAAATGAACATCTTCGGCAATTTCATTTTCGGCGATCCCGCCGAAACCGCAGAGTCCGCCAAAGCAACGTTTAGCTGGTGGCTGGCCAACCGGCGCTACCGGATCAACCTCGGCATGATCGACTGCTGGCCAGGCACCCGGATCTATCACGACGCCCTTGCCCGGGGCATTATCAAGGATAAAATCAAGTTCATCCGGGACGGCTGCCCCACCATCAACATGACCTATGAAAGCGATGAAATCTTTAAACAGAAAATCCTTCACTACACGAGGGCCTGATGGTCTGGCCTGCCAGACTCCTGCGCGTGACCCGTCACGGGCAGGTTGGCGCCGCGGCTTACGCGGTTTCATGTATCTGTCCCTTTTGTGCCAGCACGGTCCATTTCGACAACATACTTGAAAAGGGCCGGACCCGGGACCGGGACGCACTGCGTATAGGCTGTCCCGAATGCTCGCTCATCTTCGACATTCCTGTACGCTTACCGGAAAAAACGCATCCCACTGAAATCGACGCATGGTTTGAGCAAGCCAAACAGCAGGCTCAGCGAGGAGAAACTACAGCGGCACTGCGGACCATGCTGGGCCTGAAAAACAGAGAACCGACCCATGCCGGGGCCTGGTTATGGCTGGGCCGATACTGGATCGAACACTGCACGCCGGATGAGGCTTTCGAAAACCTGCGTCCCTGTTCCGGGCCGTGTTGCTTAGAACCTGATGTACTTCGTCTCCTGGGCGTGATCTTCAAGCGCCAAGGCGAGGATTGGCTGGCCGTCTATTACCTGCAGCAAGCCCACATCCTGGAGAAAACCCGGGTTCCAATCAGCGTGGCTGGCGGCATCATGCATCCGCAGCCTACGGCCGAAGAAATCGAGGCCATGGATAAAGACCCCGTTTTTTTTGAACTGGGGTTGTCGTATACCGTAGCGCCAGGTTCTCGATCTGTTTAAGGGTTTCCCAAGTGCCGCTGCGTTGAACCTGCAAGTGCGCGTTGCGCTTGCTCAGGACGATGCGCAACCGCGCCGGCTGCTTGACGCTGCCTCCTGATTAAGCATGTCGCGCGTGGACCCAAAGGTGAAGCTCAGCGGCCCGATGGGATCGCGCGAAAACGGTCCAGCTTTTCCCGCGGCAACGAAGCGGCTAACACACACAGGTTTATCCGGCAACGCCACAGCGACTTTTGCCTTCTTTTTCGGCGCAGCCACGCCTGAATCGCGATGATTGGCTGATCTTGTCCTTGCATTACGGAGCGGAACCTTTAGAGTTACGGATATGAAAAAAGTTTTGATTACAGGCGCGACTCGCGGGATCGGGCGCGCGCTGGCCCGGCAGTTGAGCGCATTAGGCTATATGCTGTTTTGTTCCGGCCGCAACGAAACGCTGTTGCAATCGCTTCGAGACGAAACCGGTTGTTTCGGCGCGGTCGCGGACCTGACCGATGTGGGTCAGGTGGTGGATCTATATGAGCAAGCCTGCGCGGCTCTCGGCCAGGTAGACATCCTGGTCAACAATGCCGGATTGAACAACCGCAAAGCGTCGGTCACCGATATCGAACTGGCCGATTGGGAGGAACAGTATGCCGTCAACCTGCGCGCACCCATGCTGCTCTGCCGCCAAGCTTTGAGAGATATGGGAGAGCGTCAATCCGGGCACATTGTCAATATCGTCAGCACCATTGCCCATACGTCGCAACCCAGGTATGCCATGTACTGCGCGATGAAATACGGGTTCATGGGTTTTACCAAATGCCTGATCAAGGAGGCGCGCCAGGTGAATGTAAAAGTTTCGGCCGTGTATCCGGGCGGCACGGACACCGATTTTCGGCCCGAATTGCGTCCCGAATATTTGAAGCCTGAATCGGCCGCGCGGATGATCGTCCATTGCATCACGGCCCCGGACGATGTGGTGGTACACGAATTGACCTACCGGCCCATGGTGGAAACCAATTTCTGAATGAATTTCTGAATAATGATATTTCAGCTTTACGACCATTTCCGAAGCGCAATGCGTCATGGGTCGCTTCCTGCAGCAACGGTTCATCGATCCGCGCCTGGTTCTTGGCTTCCAGGGTTCCAGGGTCACCTTGCCCACATGGAGTAGGCCCGAGGTGAGGTAGATCAATACGCGCCAGCCCTGGGTGGCTTCGCGGCGAACTGACAGGGTCGCCGGCATTTCATTTGTTGCTGGAAAAGGACGAATGCATCAAATAAGTTGCGACAGGCTGTGATTTGGCGTATACTATGCTTTATTCGTGCAGTATATGCGGGGTGAGGCAAGTTATGATGTTGGAGCCAATTTGTGAGTCGGTCCTGGGAAAAGTCGTGCGCCGCGCCAAGGAGCGTGGCCTATTGCTGCCTACGTTTCATCAGCAGATGCATCCGGAAACTATCCCGCCCGGCATCCTGACGCAACTCGAGAAGATCGGTCTCTGGGACGTGCATCCGCTGAACCTGTTCCGGATCAGTTGGAAAAACGAGCCCTATCCGCGCGGAGGAGGCTTTGGCCAGGGCAACTGGCTGGAGTTCCCATCCAGCCTGACCGGCGTCGAGGCGCGCATTATCGGTTTGATCGGCAAGTGGTTCCCTACCGGCGCGCACAAGGTCGGGGCGGCCTATGGTTGCCTGGCCCCGCGCCTGGTTGCCGGCCGTTTCGATCCCACGACCCAGAAAGCGGCCTGGCCTTCCACCGGCAACTATTGTCGCGCCGGCGTCTACACCTGCCGGCTGATGGACTGCCCTTCCATCGCGATCCTGCCCGAAGAGATGAGCAACGAACGATTCCAGTGGCTCAAGGACATAGGCGCCGACGAGGTGGTGCGCACACCCGGTTGCGAGTCGAACATCAAGGAAATTTTCGATGAATGCAAGGCGCTCAAGGCTGCGCGCGGCGACGGGATCGTGGTTTTCAACCAGTTCGAGGAGTTCGGCAACGCGATCTGGCATTACCACCTGACTGGCGGCATTGTTTCCGAAATTTACGAGCGGATCAGGCAGCCCGGTTCGCGGCTGGCCGCTTATGTCAGCGCCACCGGTTCAGGCGGCACCATCGCGGCCGGCGACTTCCTGCGCACGCGCTATCCGAGCCTGCGCGTCACGGCCGCCGAGGCGCTGCAGTGTCCAACCCTGTATCAGACAGGGTTCGGCGGGCACCGCATCGAGGGCATCGGCGACAAGCATGTGCCCTGGATCCACAACCTGAAGAACACCGACATGGTAATGGCCATCGACGACCAGTCTTGCATGAACCTG
>CAZOLK010000202.1:0-10202 GCA_964580325.1 uncultured Verrucomicrobiota bacterium
GTTGATCCACCTGCGCCATCGCCTGCAGGAGAAGATCGGCTTGCTCTACAGCGTCAACACGCTGGGCGCGGCTGCCGGCGTGGTGCTGGCCGGCATGCTGCTGGTCCAGTGGCTGGGTTACTGCGGCACACTGCTGACCTGCGCCGCGATCAACTTGCTGATCGGCGGCGTTGCCCTATGCATCGAACAGCGGCAGCCGCAGCTCGAACTGGAGAACGTGATCCGCGAAGAGCAGACCACCATGCATCCAGAAAGCCCAGGGGCGGGAGGCCCCGGCTACCAGCCTGGGTTCATCGTGGCGTTGGCCTTTTGTTCCGGCTTTGTCACGTTGGGTTACGAAATCGTTTGGTCGCGCATCTTTTCCTATATCTTCAAAGGCTGGATGCTGGGTTTTGCCATGATCCTGTGCCTTTACCTACTGGGCATCGCCATTGGCAGCCGCTTCCTGGTCAAAGCCCTGCCGCACCGTCGCCCCGGGCCGGAACTGGTCGGCCGCTTGCACCTGGCCATTGCCATCATCTCGACCGCCATTGCCGGGATCATGCTGTTGCCACATCAAGCGTTTCCATTCCTGCTCAAGGTGCTCTGCATCTTTCCGCTGGTGTTCGTGATCATGACCCTGGCCGGCGCACTGTTTCCGCTGATGTCGGCCATGCACGCCGAACGCATGTGCATCCTGGGCCATTCCATTGGTAGCGTTTTCTGCTTCAATACATGGGGTAACGTTACCGGTTCGTTGGCTGCCGGATTTCTGCTGATCCCCTGGCTGGGAACCGAAGTCAGCTACCAGCTTATGCTGGCGTTGGGCTTGTTGCTGTATGTGGGCACGCGCGAGAAGCGGATGAGTTTCGCTCTGGGTTGCGGTCTGCTCGCGGCCTGGCTGGCCGTGGCCTGGCTGGCCGGTCCCGGCCTGTTTTCCACCCCCTATTACCTGGACAAATGCGGCGCGGACGCGAAAATCCGCTGCGGCAAAGAGAATCATATGGACCTCAAAGTCGTGGTGGACACGGCTGAGCACCGCTATTTGATGGCCGGTCCGTTTATCTCCGGCGCTACGGATCCCACCCGCCAGCGCGTGCAGACGCTCCAGGGGCACCTGCCCATGATGGTGCACCCTGATCCGCGCAGCGTCGTGGAAATCGGTTACGGCATCGGCCAGATCGCGCGTATGATCGATCTATACCAGCCGAAGCGCCTGGACCTAGTGGAGATCGACCCGGACATGATACCCATGGCTGATCGCTTTTTCGGCAGCGTCAATGGCCGGGTGTCGCAAAAGCCCCACGTCCATGTTACCATCATGGACGGTCGCCATTTCCTGAGCGTCACGACCAACCGCTACGACCTGGTGATGAGCGACACGTTCGTCATCATCAGCGAAGGCAGCACGAGGCTCTACACGCGCGAGCATTTCCTGCGCGCCAAAGCGCGATTGACCGATGACGGCCTGGTCATGTGCTGGGTCCCGGGCAACCTGCCGCGCAAACCGGCCCGGTCCATTTTGAAAACTTTCCGTCAGGTCTTCCCCCAATACATCGGTTGGCACGCGCCATTTGCCCGCAAACAGATCGACCTGTTTTTCCTGGGCAGCCGCAAGCCGTTCTCAATCGACCTGGCGCAGTTGCTGGCGCGCTGGGAAAACGTGGCCAAACCATCGCTGAATGCCATCGGCATCACGAACCCCAGCCTGCTGCTCAGCGGTTTTTTCAACCAGGACCTGCTGTCCGACACCCTGTTCGAGGACGTCGACATCCACACCGAAGACAAGCCCTACCTGGATTTTCACCTGGTTCAGTTCGACGATAGCGGCGAACTGAGCGGCATCGCCTATGCGATCAAGCGGCTGGATCGCAAAACAACACGCCAACGCTTTGACGCTTGCTTCGACAAGAACGGCATGGATCCGCGGGAAGCGGAACAATGGCTGGTGCGCGCCTGGGGATATAAGAAGGCGGGCTTGCGATCCCATTGATCGCCATAGGCCATGGCTGGCCTTACGTCAATATGATTGCCTTGGGATCGTTATTCCTTTATTCATGCAAATATATCGCGAGCGTAAAACAAATCAAAAAAAAATGTCAACACCGCTTCTCTATCGCGAACGCTTGATGGACCGATACCGGCTGGTCTATGACTGGACGCCGAACGGCTCCGCCCATGTCCTGGATATCGGTTGCGGAAACGGCGTGTTCACCCATTGGCTCCTGCACAAAGCCGATCGGGTGACGGGGACCGATCACAGCCACGCTCAACTGGACTTTGCGCGTCGGACCTTTTCGACCATCGCGTTTGTCCTGGCCGAGGCAGAGCGTCTGCCTTTTGATGATCATGCCTTTGACGTAGTGATCATGTCCGAGGTTCTGGAGCATGTCAGCGACGATTGCCGCGCCCTGGACGAAGCTCTGCGTGTGCTGGCGCCGGGCGGTGTCTTTATCCTGACCGTACCCAACCGGGGTCCGCTGGGTATGTTGGATGGCGATAACACGATCAATCGGTTGGTGCAGTTTTTGAGCTGGTTGCGGATTCCCCACGACCGGCATCCGGACGGTCGGCGCAAGACCTTTTTCGAGGGCTTTCGCTATATACGTCACCGGCATTACAGCCTTGGCGAATTGAAAAAGATGCTGGGTGATCGGGTGACCTATAAGGAGGTGCACTACGGCGGCGCTTTGCTCTGGCCGTTGACCTACCTGGTGGAAAAAGCCCTGGAAGTATTTTTTAAGCGCGAACTGGTGAGTAAACGCTATGTGGCGTTGCGCACATTGCGCACCTGGGATTTTAACTGCTCGCTGGGACGCTGGTCCTATAACCTGGGCTTGAAAATGACCAAGGAATAACGATTTGGATAGTCTTGAGCGGTCGCCTTCGCGTCTCCTGGTGCAACGGCGAACCGGTGGGTCGATGTGGTGGCAGGGGCAAAATAGAAAGAGAGAGTGACAGGTTGATGATCCAGGAGCGGCATAAAGGAAATAAACGCCCATCCACTGGTCCACTGGTTGCGATCCGGACGGCATCTGGGAAGGATGCGTGCAGATCGGCGAGGCGTGCGGCCACGGCATCGGCCACTTCGACGGTGTTGGCCTCGGCTTCCTTCAGCACGGATATTTTGACGCAATCCTCGCCATTGAAGCGGGTGATCACCCGCTCGACCTCGTGCGCATCTTCAACGCGGGCAATGTCGCGCAGATAGACTTTGTTCGGGCCGCTACGGGCAATCAGGACCGAGCGGATCTCTTCCAGCGATGCAAGCTCGCCGGTGGTGCGGACGATGATCTCCCGTCGTCCGGATGTTACACGCCCCGCGGTCCGTTCGCGGTTTTCGGCGCGCAGTCGGCTCAGAACCGTGTCCAGCGAGAGTCCGTGGTTCTTCAAGCCGGGCAGCAACACGGGTTGGCCGTTGCGCAGCGCACCCGGGCCGGCCACGACGACGCGCCGTCCTCAGCCGGGCGAGATCGCTCATGGAGTTGACGAATATCATTTGCGATTTCTTCCATTTCAACGGATATCCGAGCACATCGTGATGACACGTCAGCTTGAATCCGTTGCGGTAGTTCGGTTGCCCCATCGCCTGCAAACGGCGTGACTAGCTAGAATCGTTTGGTCCGTGATCGCGCCGTGAACATCGTCCGGATTATCGACCGAGAAATAGACATAACGGTCTCCGACGACAAGCAATACACAGCCGCAAATAAAGGCCATAAAAGGAACTCTGGTCACGCGGGAAGACACATTTTTCTTTTTTCAATCTGCATCACGTGGTGAAGTTATCTTTGCGCACGCCTTAAGGGCTGTAATAATTCCAGGTTGTTTTGCTGCGCCGATAGTGCGACTGCTTCCAGAGCCGCGGGACGTCCGGTCGTGGATTGGGCCGCGGATTCGTATATATATGGAGCTTGTCATCGTTCCAGACCACAATCTCTTCGCGCCAATCGCCCAGGATATCGGCCACGTAAAGCCGATCGGCTACGTCGGGCAGGTGCAAGAGGAAGCGGCCCGTGAGAGGGTTGAACAGGCATACATCACCGGCGCAATGGCGTTCCATAGCGCATGCCAGCATTTGTTCCGCGCCGGTCCAGTGGATCGCGCGGATCACCTCCACGCCACTGACCGTCCAATCTGCGGGCGCTCCGTTATTCAAAGCATAATGCGCCACCATTTTTCCATGTGCATCAAAAACAAAAGGATGTTGATCCTGGCGTTGCCGACCGCGACACCAGATCTGCATGTTCGCGTCAGCGGCGATGAAACGACCGACAGCCATGTTTTGCGGCTCTTGCTTTTTGTGATGCTTGCTCCAGATCAGCATGTCATGCGCGGCCAGTGATATACTGTTCAGATAGCCTTCTTCCAGGAGCACCATCTCGAGACCGTCCCGAGCAGGCAGCACATCGGCCGCACAAACAGCATCAGCATGGCCGCGCAGCTTGATCCGCAGCAACACGTCGCCGTCAGGACCAAGCATGGAAACGCCGAGAACTTCGTCGCGCCCGTCTCCATCCAGGTCCGCAACACGCGCGCCATTGTGGGCGCAACCGATGTAGTCGTTGCGTTGCCACAGCGGTGTGTCATCCCGCGCCAGCAAACTTTCCACCGCGTACGCGGCCATGAAGCGTCCCATGCGATAGCCCCTGGTATTGGTAGCTTGGAGCAGTAGGTCATGGTCGCCTGAACCGCGGAAATTGGCAATGACCACATGCTCCCAGCGCTGAGCGCCGCTGGGGCAGGTCAAGCGCCGGGTCCAGAGCGTGCGGCCCGTGGCGCCGCGCAAAACATGCAGTGTGTTGTCGCGGTCGAGGTACACGATCTCCGTATGACCGTCGCCGTCGATGTCGCCGGCTTGCACGCCTGGAGCATGCAATCCGGGCAACCCGTCATCCTCGGCGCGACCAGTCAACTGGATGGTGACGCGGCGGGACCATAAACGTTGACCATCAACAGTATAGGCGCCCAGGTAATCCGGCCGGGTAAGCAGCAGGTCAAAAACCTCATCATCATCGACATCAGCCGCGATCAAACCGCCACAAAGCTCATCCGGCGCATCGATCTCCAGCGGTATCACGGTTTTCTCGGCCGTCAACTCCTCGCACCGCGCGGAACAAGCGATCAAAAAGAAAGCAAAAATCCAACCAAAACGCATAGTTAAAAACCCATCTGTTGTAATGTTCATGGCCCGTTAGACCGCACATCAAGCATGGTGTTCATTGTCAAAAGCACCCATACAAGCACCCACCACGCGACACCCGCACCTGCCACTCCCACTCGCCACTCCCCCACTCGCCACTCTCCCACTCGCCGCTCGATCACTCGCCACTTCCCAAAAAAATGATTTACATTTCAGCCAAAACCACGTAATGTTTCGCGTTTTTGTGTGATTTGATGTGGTATGGGAGAATGGGTCATGGCGGATTCTATTTTTGAGATAGGCGCAGACGGCGTGGATGTCGAAGCGCTGGTCGCTGATATACAGAAAACCGTAGCAGATAAAATGAAGCGCGGTGTATATGCCGACGCTTGCGTGGCGCGTGCGGAGCGCGCCAACCTGGCCAACCTCAAGGACGATCGCGAGTTTCTAGAATTTTACCTGCGTTGCCTGCGCCAGGCCACATTTGTCGACACCAATGATTTCGCGATTCGCGAGCGGCGCAAATACTTGGGCCCGGTATTGATTCCGCTCAAAAAACTGATCTGGAAATTGCTCAAGTTCTACACCTTTCGCGTATGGTCCCAGCAAAATCAAGTTAATGGGCTGTTGGTCACTGCGATTGAAAGCCTGGACGAGCAATACCACGAGCGGATCGGCAAACTGGAAAAGCGGATCAAGATGCTCGAAACTCAGGTCGCCGAACTGACCCGAAAGCAGGATCCAACCGGGGAAGATACGCCATGACGCTGAAACTCACCACTCGCCACCCAAGGAGTTCCTGATGCCGCGCGCTGAACGAATTGCTTTTGTCTGCCCCCGTTTCGCTGACGGCCAGACCGTGGGCGGTGCTGAAACCCTGTTGCGCAACCTGGCTGATCGCGCTGCTGCGGCCGGACGTCAGGTTACCTTCCTGACCACCTGCGCCGTGGACCATTTCACCTGGAACAACTCCCGGCCCGCCGGTCAACAGCAAATCGGCACACTTGACGTGCACTTTTTTCCGGTCGACGAGGACCGCGACCTGGAAGCTTTTCTCAAAAGCCAACACGCCATCTGCAGCGATGGCGTCTACACCCTGGATGACGAACGCGCCTGGATGTCCAACAGCGTCAACAGCAAACCGCTGCAGACCTGGCTCAGCGAGCACGGTGCCGATTTCGATCGAATCGTCATGGGGCCTTACTTGTTCGGCCTGGTCTTTTACGCGGCCAGGCTTTTCCCTCAAAAAACCCTGCTCGTGCCCTGCCTGCACGACGAAGCGTTCGCCTACCTGCGTATCATGCACGAACTGTTCCAGAGCGTAGACGGGTTCATGTTCAATACCGAACCTGAACGCGACCTGGCCCAACGCCTGTTCTCGATCAATGAAGCACGCTGCTCCGTGGTGGGCATGGGGCTGGACCCGTTCGTGGCCGACCCACAGGCATTTGCACAACGCCATGGCCTGACCGCGCCCTATATCCTTTATTCAGGCCGACGCGAAACGCTTAAAGGCACACCCGTGCTGGTCCACTACATGGACGCATTTCGCCAACGCACCGGCCTCGATGTCACGTGCGTTTTCACTGGCCGCGGCCCCATCGATCCGCCGGCTGACCTGGCGCCCCATGTCGTGGATGTCGGCTTTGTCAGCGAAGAGGAAAAACACGAGGCTATGGCCGGCGCAGTTTGTTTTATTCATCCGTCGGTCAACGAAAGCCTCGGCATTGTGCTGCTCGAATCCTGGTTGGCCAGAACCCCGGCCCTGGTACACGCACGTGGCGTAGTGCTGCGCTGGCAGTGCCATTCCAGCGGCGGCGGACTCTGGTTCCGGCATTACCCGGAATTCGAAGAGGAATTGATCCTGTTGCTCGATCGCAATGATGTGCGCCAGGCCCTTGGCGCTGCCGGTCGCGAATACGTACTGCGCCAATATTCCTGGGAAAGCGTGGAGCGACGCATGTTCGCCGCGCTGGATGCAGACTAAGCATGGCGGCGATTCATCAGTTCCTGGCAGGATTCAACCCGGTCGATGCTATCAGCAACGAGGCGCTGATGATGCGCGCCATCTTCCGCAAATGGGGCCATACAGCGCACATCTACACCGAGGAGCGCTGCCTGTTCACTGGGGAACAGGCCGATATTCGCGACATAAAGACCATCATCCATGCGCTTGCGGCTGAGGATGTGGTCCTGTTGCACCTGTCCATGGGCTCCGTGGTCAACGAGGTGTTTGCCGGCCTGACCTGCCAGCGCACGCTGCTCTACCATAATATTACGCCGCCCGAATTTTTCACGGCCTGCAACACCGAAACGGCCCGTTTCCTGGCCCGTGGCCGCGACCAACTTGCCCTGTTGGCCGGCAAGGCCGCGGTGACTATGGCTGACAGTGCGTTCAACGCCCGGGACCTGCAACTCCACGGTTTTGACGACGTCAAGGTGCTGCCGCTGATCTTGGATTTGGGCAAACTGGAACAGGTGCCGGATATGGGTGCGCTCGAACCGTACCGCGACGATGCGGTAAACGTCATCTTCATCGGCCGCTGCGTACCCAACAAGCGCATCGACGACGCACTCAACGCCTTTTATTATTTCCAGCGCTATGTGCAACCTCGCTCGCGTTTCATTCATATCGGCTCGTTCGATCTTTCGGACCGCTATTGCGCCTTTCTCCAGGCCTATGTTCGCCAGACCGGTTTGAAGAACGTGGTTTTTCCCGGCGCCGTGAGCCAGGTCGTGATGAACGCCTGGTTCCACACCGCGGACCTGTTTTTGTGCATGAGCGATCACGAAGGATTCTGCATTCCGATCATCGAGAGCATGGTCATGGACGTACCGGTGTTGGCCTACGCGGTCGGCGCTGTTCCCGGCACCATGGACGGGGCCGGCGTGCTGGTGCACGACAAGGATTTCGCCCTGATCGCCGAAATGATGGGCTGCCTGACCGGCGGCGCCCCGACCCTGCGCGAGGCTGTTTTGCGCGGACAGCGTGCGCGTATGGAACGCTACCGTGCGCTGGACCTGGAAAACATGCTGCGAACGTATCTCGCACCGGTGCTGAGGTCATGAATCAGGAAGCGGTCTACCAATTGGTGGCCGGATTCACACCGGGCGACGCGATCAGCAACATCGCCCTGCGTCTGCGCATCGCGTTTCGGCGCCGGGGGATGCACGCCGAAATCGCGGGTCAGGCCGGGCACATCCATCCTTCGCTCCACCGCGAAAGCCTGACCTTGAAACAGCTCGAGCGCGAAGCCCGACCGCACGACCTGGCCTTGCTGCATCTTTCCATCGGTTCCGATGTGAACGACGCGTTTGCCGCCCTGCCTTGCCGCAAAGCGATCATGTACCACAACATCACGCCGCCCCACTTTTTCGAAGACTTCGGCTACCAGGCCATGGCCCACCTGCTCCGGCGCGGTCGTGAACAGGCACAACAACTGGTTGGTACAGCCGATTGCGTCATGGCCGTGAGCCGGTTCAATGCCACGGAGTTGAACACGATGGGTTACGCCGACCCGATCCACGTCTTGCCCTTTCTGTTGGACCGCTTAAGCATGGAGGTGCCGCCTGATCCGGCCACACTCGATCTCTTGGATGATGGCAAAACCAACATCCTGTTCATCGGCCGCGGCGTGCCCAACAAACGTATCGAAGACATCATCCGCGCGACATCTTTCTACAAACATGGCATCCACGCCGGCCTACGCTTCATCCACGCCGGCTCCTATCAGGGGTACGAACTGTACCAGGCCCTGCTGGCCACGCTGGCACGCTATGTGGGTGTGGGCGACGAGACCACGTTTACCGGTCCGGTAACGCAAGCCTGCATCAACGCCCTCTACCGTCGCGCACACGTGTTCGTATGTCTGAGTGAGCATGAAGGCTTTTGTATTCCGCTGCTGGAAGCCATGGCCCACGACATACCAGTGTTGGCCTACGCAGCCGCGGCCATACCGGAAACTATGGACGGCGCCGGTGTACTGCTGAAACAAAAGCAACTGGCGCAAACCGCGGAGATGATCCACGCGCTGGCCCATGACGGGCCATTGCGTCAGGCTGTGATCGCCGACCAGCGCAAGCGCCTGCAACGCCACATGGCAGATGATCTGGAAGATGCGGTTGCACGCATCCTGTTGCGCATCTGAACGGCTCATGCAAACCACGATCCAGAAGCTCGGCCTCGCCCTCGACGAAACCAGTAAATACAACAAGCCCGACAAGAAAAACGGCCGGGCCACTTTCAAGCAGCGCCTTGCTTCCCTGCGTGACAAACGGATGGTCTTCATCTTCGACGAGTGCCACCGCTCCCAGTTCGGCGAGAACCACCGGGCCATCAAGGAATTCTTCCCCAACTCCCAGCTCTTCGGTTTCACCGGCACCCCGATCTTCGAAGACAACGCCACCGTCAAGCAGATCGAAGGAAATCACTATATCGACGTTGATGTGCTTGAGCAAATCCGGGGCAAACCCGTGCCGGCCGGAACGATTCTATTCGCAAAGATCGTCGAAGCCATCCGCTCAGATCGACGCGTTGTCACGACAAGGCCAGCAGTAATTGACAACAACACAGCTGGCGTAAAAGCGATAGAAGAGAAGTGTTCGGACGATTTTCTCTTCTATCTTTGGTCCAACGTTTCGCTAATCGACCATGCTGGTGGTGTCGTGCCCGCGGTCAGCAAATCAGCACTTGAAAACATCCCGCTGTGCTATCCGAGCGATCCAGTCGAGCAACAGAAGATCGCCGACTATGGTGCCTATCTGGGATACGTTCATCATTACACAGGAAAGTTCAACGCCTACCAACGGAGGATTTCGCGATCGACGTTCCCACCCACCGCCGCCGAGCAACATCGAATTGCTGACTGTCTTTCCTCGCTCGACGCTTTGCTGGCCGCACAGGCCCGAAAGATCGACGCCATCAAGCAACACAAGCAAGGCCTCTTACAACAGCTCTTCCCCGCGCTGGAGGATTCCGGCCGATGAGCACTCCTGGGAACGCCGACGTCCTCGTCGGCAGAAATGAAAGGGTCTTCCGACAAATAAATGGGTAAAATGACGATTAAATTGAATCTAAACA
>CAZOLK010000203.1:0-10184 GCA_964580325.1 uncultured Verrucomicrobiota bacterium
ATCTGTTACCTGCAGCTCTACGAAGTAAAATATCCTCATTTTATGTATCTTAGCCCAGTTCCAGCGATTTGCCGAACCCTGGCCCGCGACCGCGCTTGCGCTGCCCGGTGTAGTCGTGTTCTGGCTCGCGCTGCAAAGCCTCTGGCGCCTGGTCCGGCGCCACGGCCAGGCTACGCTCTGGACAGCGTTCAACCGGCCGGCCAGCACCCTGGTTCGTGTGCCGAGTTGGCTTCCGTGGTTCGTGGTCCTGATTGTGATCGCCCTGTGGGCCGTGCCGTTGGGTGCGCTGTTCAAGGCGGCGCAAAGTTGGCGCCATTTTCGCGACGCCTATGCCGTGTATGCGCGTGAACTATGGTTTAGTCTGCCGTTGACCGGTGCGGCCGCACTGATCTGTACGTTTGCGGGGTGCTGGGCTGCGCGCGTCATCACCCTTTTGCGCCGCGGTCGCCGGCTGGCCCATGCCTGGCTTATGCTCATGCTCTGCACGCCGGCACCTGTACTGGGTGTGGGCTTGACGCTGCTGTTCAACCGGCCCGGACTGTTGGGCATGATCTATGACTCGCCGCTGATCCTGGTGCTGGCCGATGTCCTGCGCGCCCTGCCCGTTGCTGTACTGCTGCTGCTCCCTGCGTTGCAGCGAATCCCGCGCGCTTACGATGAGCTGGCCGCGCTCGAAGGGACTGGCGCTTGGATGCGCTGGCGCGTTTACCTGCTGCCGCTCTGCTGGCGCTCGCTGCTGGCCACCTGGTTCCTCGTCTTCATCGTCTGCATGGCCGAGATCGGCGCGGCCGTGCTGGTTGCGCCGCCAGGCCGCACGACTCTGACCATTCGTTACTTCAACCTGATCCACTACGGTATGTATGCCGACGCTGCTTCGCTCTGCCTGATGCTGTTGCTCATGGTCTTGCTCCCTGCTGCCGCAGCCATGGTCGTCGCCGCAAAAGGGCGCCAAGGTTCCTGAAAAAAAAGATGGATCAAAACGCCGCCATAGCGTAAACTATGCGTTTGTTTTTCGCATGTATTCAATTGTTTTTGCGGAGGGTAGCGGATGGCGGCTGTGCTTCTCGATGGTAAGGCGATGGCCCGAGAGATCAGGGCTGAACTGAAACAGAAGGTTGAAACGCTCAAAGCGAAGGGTGTGCAACCCGGATTTGGCGTGTTGCTGGTGGGCGACGATCCTGCGTCGCAGTCCTATATTAAAGGAAAGGAAAAAGCCTGTGCCGAGATCGGTGTGCAATCGCAACTGGTCCACCTGGCTGCCGATGCCTCGCACGAGCAGATCCTGGAATGTGTTGAAAGCTTCAATGCTGACGACGCTGTACATGGCATCTTGGTTCAGTTGCCCCTGCCCGACGGTTCTATCGAACAGGACGTGATCGATGCTATAGATTCAGCCAAGGATGTGGACGGCTTCCATCCCATGAGCGCCGGCAGAATGATGCTGGGGTTGCCAACGTTCCTGCCCTGCACACCCCATGGCATTGTGGAAATGCTCAAGCGCGCCAATGTTCCGGTCGAAGGCGCCCATGCGGTGATCTTGGGCCGCAGCAACCTGGTCGGCCGGCCCTTGGCCAACCTGCTGTCCCAGAAACGCGAAACCGGCAATGCGACGGTCACCCTATGCCATACGCGCACGCGCGACATGGCCTATTACACGCAGCAGGCCGATATCCTGGTCGTAGCTGCGGGGCAACCCAACATGGTGTCCGCCGCCATGGTCCGTGAAGGTAGCGTGGTGATCGATGTGGGCGTTAACCGGATCGCAGATGCCGGCCACAAAAGAGGCTATCGCCTGGTGGGCGATGTCCTGTTCGACGAGGTCAAGGAAAAGGCCGCGGCCATCACGCCCGTACCCGGCGGCGTAGGCCCCATGACCATAGCCATGCTCATGACCAACGTTGTCCAAGCCGCAGAAAAACGGCTGGCCCAGTAAAAGGACCACGCAAAACAGCGCAGGACGGTGATCAAAATGTCATGTTATTTTCCCGTGAACCCTAACTAATCACCTCAATGCCCACGCGGCGTGCTTCCGGACCAGCGGTTCCGGATCGTTCAGGGCTTTTTCCAGGGCCTGTCTTGCGGATGGGTTTGGAGCGTTGGCCAGGGCTGTCGCTGCATTGCGCAGCAAGCCGATGCGTTTCGTCCGGGCTACCGGCGTGCCGCCAAAGCGTCGTTTGAAGGCAACCTCGTCGAGATCCATGAGCGCGGCCAGGTCCGGCGCGGTCCAGGCGGAATCGTTGGAGAGAAACGGCGCGCGCGGCGCTGGACGCGGCGGCTTGTTCCAGGGACAAACCCTTTGACAGGCGTCGCAGCCGAACACGCGGTTGCCCAGTTTCGTGCGTTGTTCTTCGGGCAATGCGCCTTTGTGTTCAATGGTCAGGTAGGAAAGGCAGCGGCGGCTGTCCAGCGTATAGGGCGCGCACAGCGCGCCCGTGGGGCAGGCTGTCAGGCAGCGGCCACATTCGCGGCAGTCGCCGGCAGGTTTCATGGGGCCGGTCGCGTCAGGCAGGACGATATCCAACAGCAGTTCGCCCAGGAACAGGCCGCTCCCGTAGGTTGGATGGATCAGGCAGGTGTTCCAGCCTTGCCAACCCAGGCCGGCGCGCACCGCCCATTCGCGTTCCAGCAGCGGAGCGCTGTCGACAAAAGCCCGGTAGCGCACGACGCGACCGGCTTGCTGTCGGATGCAGGCGGCCAAATCGTGCAGGCGCTGCTTCATCACGTTATGGTAGTCCGGTCCGCGCGCATAGCTCGCGATATAGCCGCGGCTCGCATCCGGTTCCAGTGGTGATGCGATGTCGTAGGAGCAGGCCGCGACCAGCACGGTTGCGGCGCCGTCCAGCAGCAGGCGCGGGTCGCGGCGCTTGTCCAGGTTGCGCGCCATCCAGGCCATGTCCGCGTGATAACCCAGGCGCAACCAGTTGTCCAGAAAAGCCGCGTGCTTCACTGGCGCGGCAGGAACCCAGCCGACCAGGTCAAAACCAAGGGCCAGCGCATGGGTGCGGATCTTGTCGGAAAGGTCGGACATGGCGGACAAGTCCTTTATTGCCCGGCATGTTTGTTCGCCGGCGCCAGTTCCACCACGCCCCAGACACTGGGATTATCCCAGCCCTGGTCTTTATTCTTGTCGTAAAAGAGTTGTTCGTGGGGCTTGCCGTTGTTGCTGGATGCCGCGTTGAGCCGGAGTTTTGCCCCCGGCTCGAGCCGAGCCGGGTACAGACTGGCCGACGGGATGTGAAACTCGAGGATAAAGGCGTCATCGGATTTTGTCCAGGCGCTACGAAAATCTTCGATAAAATCCATGAATCCGCCAAACGGTACGATGGCAATGGCATGGCCCGGTTTTTTCGAGGGCGGCGGGAAGAAAACGTACTGGGCCGAATGGTGGTTGCGCTTGGCCAGGCTGGCGGCGTCCTTTTGCAGCCAGAGTTCCAGGCAGTCGGCCAGGTAAGGTTGGGCCGGGTTGACCTGGATCTGTCCGCCCGGCACAATGGCTGCGCCGAACAGACCGTTGGTGGTCCAGCCCAGGTAGATGCTGCTGGTCTCTTTCTTCATCCAGGGTGCGGGGCGCGGGTCGATGCCGCGCCAATCGTCGAGGGCGCCGTCAATGCGCGGATCGACGGGCAGCGCCGGGATGAGGCCGTCAACCTTGAGCGCGGCGGGATTCACATTCGGATCGGGGGCCAGCAGTTTTGCCGTCCGCGCCGGCGCCAAAGCCGGGATGTCGGTGTCGGTAAAACGATAGACCAGGATCGATGAAGGCGGTAAGCCGTTATGCATGCCGCCGGTGGTTGCGCGCTCCAGCGTAAACGGCGTTCGGAAAGGGATCTGTGGTACGGTTTCCTGCTTGAGTCCGTCCTGATCAAAGCAGGAGCGCAGCGGATCGCCCCACATAGCCTGTAGCGAGACCGATGCCGCGCGGGTGAAAGGCAGTTCTATGGTCACGGGCAGGGCCTTGGCTGGGGGCTGTCCCTTATCGGTTTTATCGGTTCGGACCATGGCCCGGTTGATCAGGATCAGAGTCACGTCTTTGTTCTGGCATGTGGCGTAAACGCCGATCGCTGGCGCGGCGTGTGAATCGGGTTGGCCTTTGTCATCCAACCGTGGCGCGGAAAGTGCGTCAACGGCAAGGAAATCGCCGCGCACATGGGGCGCGGCCATGGCCAGTGCGCGCCATGTTGGGCGAGGCGCCGCGTTCTGGAGCAGCGGCAGATGGGATGAGCCGGGATGGGCGCCCGGTTGAAACGGGACCGGATCGAGCAGGTCAAAGCCCATCAGGGCGCGTCCGAGCCAGGCATCCAGCACGGCAATGCCTTCGGCCAGCGATGTACCGATGAGGGGCGCATTGCAGAATCTGTCTATATCGTGCGCAGCATGGGGTGCCAGGGATGGTTTTGCGCCGGACAGGCCCAGCTTGTAAGGCTGGATTTTACCGGCGGCGATCAGGCCCTCGCGCAGCATGAGCGGTTTCATTGCGCGCTCGCGTTCCCGCGGCCAGGCGGTCATCAGTTGAGACACCTTATAGGGATTGACGTTATCGAGCGCGAGCCAGGTTTGCCAACCGTCATGCGCCTGCTCCAGCATCAGCATGGCCGGGGTGCGCATGCCGCATACGGCCTGTAAACCATAGCTGTGCCGGTTGGCGCCATGCTGTGCCTGGTCGCCGAGGATGGGTTGCAGCTTTGCGGCCGCTGTGTCGGATAGCCAAGGCGCGCTGCGTAGTTGCGCAACGACATGATCCGCGAAAAGCCCGTAAACCTTGCCGAAAGCATAATGGCGTCGCGCCTCGGTGTAAGTATGGTGGAAAATCCACGGCTCGTTGCGGCGGTTCCAGGTCTGACAACCGATTTCGAGGTAGACGCGTTCAAAATCGTCGAGCCAAGGTTTGGTTCGGCCCTGCCTCACACGTTTGGCAGCCCAGGGTTTGCTTTGGGCCGTATCCGTGCTGGAATCGTAAGGCGCGGCCAGATACTCCAGCAGACCGAGCCACTCGCGTTCGGAAAAGTGGATCGGCGCCTGGATCCAGGGCGCGGCGCCGGCCTGGCGGCACAGCTCGAGCATGAGCGGTAGGCTGCAGGGCTGGGCCAGTCCATCCGGACCGCCGACGCCAGATAAACCAGCCGGGTCGGTGAGCATATCCAGGGACAGTCCCCAGGGGCCGCGATCCAGAGCAAAGCGCAAGGCCGTGGGTTGCAGCGCGGTGAGTTGCGCGAGCAGCGCCGGCTCAGGCCGAAGAAAGCCGGGCACTTCGGGATAGACGCGCAGGTTATCGAGCCAGTAGACGCCTGGACCGGTGAGGCGGAACTCGACCCGGCCTTCGCGCACGCTGGGCGGCGGCGAGAAAATCATGCGAAAACGGCGCCACGTTTTATCGGCCTGGTGTTCGAAAACCTGGTTGGGTCCCTGAACTCCATGCAGTTGCACCATGCCCAAACCACTGCCCTTGTAGCGCACCCAGCCTTCGGCGCGATAAGATCGGTTGGTGTGCCAGGTGAACCTGTCGGGCCGCGTTTCCTCGATCACATAGGAGGCGGATAGACTGAACGAACGGTCCTGCGCCAGGTTAATCTGAAGACAGGAGCGGCCGGGATGGGTGAAATCGGCGGGCAATTTGTCGGTGTGTACGACTCGGCGCAAACGTACGCCGTCACCGGGTTGCGAACCGGCGGAGGCGGCATCGGCATTGCGGAACGCGCCCCAGTTCCAGGCCGTGTCGCGCACCCATTGCCGGGAGAAATCAGGAACCTGGTGGGAGACGAAGATCATATCGTGGGGCGTGACGGATTGCAGCGCTTTATCTTTGACTGGCGTGAGGGCAAAGCGATAGCCCTGGTGTTTGGCTGGAGGTTCTTCGCTCATATACACGCGATAGCCGGCCAGATCTGGGATGCCGACCGGTTGCCAGTTCAGGATCAGCACGCCGTCTTTCAGCGTGGCTTTCAGCTCGCGCGGCGCAGGCACGATTTTTTTAGAGTGCGGTTTACCCGGGAGCAACCCGCACATCCTGTTATGAATTTTTGTGCGCATGTGCTGCTGATCGGCTGCCAACGCGATTTGCACGGGACGCGACCTTGAGGATTCGCGTCCATCTTTGGCAAGGGCGGTGACGCTGAAAAAATAGTCTTGTCCCGGTCGAAAACTCTCGCTGACATTCATGCTGTAGCGTGTGATCTTGGGGTGGACGATGCGGTTCCAGAACATATCCATAACCGGCAACCAGCCGGAAGCGACATAACCGCCTTTGGGTACGCGGCTTTCACGGACTTTGACCAGTTTGCCCTGGCGTATGCGATAGACACGCACTTCAGCGCCATCCCAGAAGCCTGTTTTATAGCAGGCGAACGCATACGGCGACGTCAGCGGCAAAACCAGCGCATTGTCGGCAGTGTCGGTTACACGGCACTGGAAGCGGAACACGAAAGGTTCGAATGCACCGCCAGGGAACATGACCTGGTTCCCACGCAAACCGGATACGGTCACCGCAGGCGCGCCAGGCACGGGACGCACCTTTTCGGCGGCAATCCTGAACAGCGCCTGGGGCTCAGCCTCTTGCGCCAAAGCAGCGCTCATGGCCGCCAGTAACACAAACAACACGCCAACGCCCTGTCGAACAACCTTATCAAACATGGTCCTGCTCCTGACTAAAGGCTTTCATGCACATGTAACTTTCACTCTAGCAACCCGCACGGCAGATGCAAGCAGAATGCAGAATGCAAGAGAGTGTCGAGGGGAGAGTGGTGCGTTCATATAAAGTCCGAACTGTCCAACTTTCCATCCTTGGATATTGGCAAAACCCAACACGCGCCACGCGCCACCCTACACGCTATTTCGTTTTTTCCTTTTTGCGCTTCAGTTCCGCTTTGCCGGTGTGGAAGGTGAGGGCTGCATTTTTGACGTCCACTTCGACTTTGCCGCCTTCCTGCAGATCGCCGAACAGGATGTGCTCGGCCAGGGGCTGACGCACTTCGCGCTGAATCAGCCGGTTTAAGGGGCGTGCGCCATAGACTTCGTCAAAGCCCTTGTCCGCCAGGTAGTGGATGGCTGCGTTGGTGATGTCGATCGTGACTTCGCGTTCCGCCAACTGGGTTCGCAATTGGTTCATGAACTTGTGTACAATCATGTGGATGATCGGCGATGGCAGTTTGTCAAATGCGACAATCTCGGTCAGCCGGTTGCGGAATTCGGGGCTGAACAGTTTTTCCGCTTCCTTGATGCCGCGGGTGACGTCGATCGCGGCGTCAAAGCCCATACCGCGCGCGCTCATTTCACGGGCGCCCGCGTTGCTGGTCATGATCAGGATCACGTTGTGAAAATCGGCTTTGCGCCCGTTGTTATCGGTCAGGGTGGCGTGGTCCATGACCTGGAGCAGGATATTGAACAGATCGAGATGGGCTTTCTCGATTTCGTCCAGCAGCAGCACGGCATGGGGGCTTTTGCGGATGGCCTCGGTCAACAGGCCGCCTTGTTCATAGCCCACGTAGCCTGGCGGCGCGCCGATCAAACGGGCCACGGAATGCTTTTCCATGTATTCGCTCATGTCAAAGCGTACGAAGGTGACCCCCATGACACGGGCCAGTTGACGGGCCACTTCGGTTTTGCCTACGCCCGTGGGACCGACGAACAGGAAGCTGCCCACGGGCTGGTCAGGATGACCCAGGCCGGCGCGGGAGAGTTTGACGGCATTGACCACGGCTTCGATGGCCGAATCCTGGCCGAAAACCTGGCTTTTCAACTCGTTTTCGAGCACAGCCAGGCGATCACGTTCGTTTTTGCAAGCCTTGATTTCAGGCATGCGGGCCATGCCGGCTACAATCTCCTCCATATCGTCGCGCACAATGATTTCTTTACGCTCTTCCTTATCGCTCAAGTGATTGCGCGCGCCGGCCTCATCGATCACATCAATGGCTTTATCAGGCAGAAAGCGTTCCTGTACATAACGCGCGGACAATTCGGCAGCGGCTGTCAACGCTTCGTCTTCGTAGCTGATGCCGTGAAATTCTTCGTAGCGCTGCTTGAGGCCGTGCAGAATCTTGATTGCGTCTTCGACCGAGGGTTCGACAATGTCAATCTTCTGAAAACGGCGAATGAGCGCCTTGTCGCGTTCCATACTGCGCCGGTAATCCTCGTGGGTGGTAGCGCCGATACAACGCAGCATGCCAGCCTGGAGCAGGGGCTTGAGTAAATTGGAAACATCGACATTGCCGCTGCCCGCGGCGCCGGCGCCGACGATCATGTGGATCTCGTCGATGACCAGGATAACCCTGTCCTTGGTGCGCAATTCTTTAAGGATCGCGCGCAAGCGTTCTTCGAACTGGCCGCGGAACTTGGTGCCTGCGATGAGCGAGCCGATATCGAGCATATACATCTGGCTGCCGGCAATCACGTCAGGCACCTGCTCGTCGACAATGCGCTGGGCCAGACCGGAAATGATGGCTGTCTTGCCCACGCCGGAATCGCCCAGCAATACGGGATTGTTCTTGGTCCGGCGGCAGAGCACCTGCATGATGCGCAGCAATTCGGCGCGGCGACCGATCAGCGGATCCAGGTTGCCGTTGCGCGCCATCTGGGTCAGGTCAATGGCAAAACGTTGCAAGGGCGAACTCTGTTCTTTGCCTTCACCTTCATCAAAATGCTCGTCCATGAGCGCCTGCTCAAACTCGTCGTCAGCAGTCCGCTTGGAAATGCCGTGGGAGATATACTGCAGGATATCCATCCGCGTAACATCTTGCTTCTGAAGCAAATAGGCGGCATGCGAATCCGGCTCCTGCATGATCGCGGCCAGGATGTCGCCGCTGCCCAGGGATTCCTTGTCCGAAGCGCTTACATGGAAAAGCGCTTTTTGCAGCACGCGACTGAACCCCATGCTCTGCTTGGGATCCTTGTCTTCGTCTTTGTCGTTGTAGGATGGCAAATCGTGGTCGATATAGGCCTTGAGATCCGTCTTCAGTTCTTCCACATCGGCGCCGCAATGGAACAGTATGTCGCGCGTATCCGATTCGAACAACAAAGCGTACAGCAAATGCTCGACCGTCACATACTCGTTCCTGCGCATCTCTGCCTCGCGTATGGCTGCCGCCACCGCGAATTGCACTTCCCTGCTACTCATAATTCATTCCAGTAAAATAAGTTATCAATCATTTACGCGCGTCGTCACATCTCGTTCCCACTCCATTCAGCCTAGAAGACAGAAGGCGCACACCATCTCGTTACTATCTCATGCATTGTGTCGGCCCAATTTTCAAGTTTTATTTTGTCAGAAAAGAGTGGAGGGTGCATCTCCGGGAAAACATCTCGTCCAAAATCCTCATCGATCTCTCATCTTCGTCCCCGCTCTTCGTCAACTTCAATTCGACGAAGATCGAGACAAGGATCGAGACGAAGATATGGGGAGCGACGAGGATATGGAGCGACGAAGAAGAGAATCGCGGACCACGAGGATTGTCACTCCTCCTTTTCGTCACGCATGGCGCCGCTGCGTGTCGGCGGATAGGGCATGGCGGCCAGGCTGGCGCGTGCGTTTTGCAGCGCTTGTTCGCGACGTTGCGGAATCGACTCGATCCACGCCTCCAGGTCGGCTTTGCCCGTGGCCTGGTCCGTGGTGTTCTCTACGACGTTTACGGTTTCCTCCAACACGTTTCCGGCTGTTTCCCTGACATCTTTCACCGTGTCGGTCGCGATTTTTTTCAGATCCTGGGCAACCTTCTTCAGTTCGAACCGTGCCAGACCTTTTCCCAGGTCGGCAACGCCTTTTCCAGCTTCACGTGCTTTATCGACAACTTCTTCGCGCACGTCCTGCACGGCGGCAACCGCGCCTTTAGCCAGGGCCTTGCCTGTATCGATCGCGTTGCTGGCCATGCCCCGCACCCCGCCGCTGAGCCGGCCGAATACAGCGCCGGCCAGCAATCCCGCTGCATTGATCCGCGGATCCTCCAGCGTGCCGCCGATGTGAACGGGATAGACCATGTCCGCACTGGTGCGCGAGCGACCGTGCACGGACAACAGGTGTTGCCCTTCATCCCGCGGCGTGCCTATGGCCAGGTTCAGCGAAGCATCCAGCCCATGAATGCCCAACAGCGTCTTGGCCGATTCCTCTGCCCAGCGGGCAAGGATGGGGCCGTAGCGCTTGAGCAATACGCCGGTGATCTCGATGCGGGCGTTGACCAGAGGTACGCCTTCGGCAACGA
>CAZOLK010000204.1:0-10181 GCA_964580325.1 uncultured Verrucomicrobiota bacterium
CATCCCCGACGCCTTATCGATTGCGATCTTCAACTCTTCCGCCATGTTCACTTCTTCAATTCTTATTGGACTCTACCATAATATAATGGATTAATCCAATTTTTCAAGTAATTGTTCATTATAATTTACGAAAAATTGGATTAGTCCAATAATGGGCTGCTGAACCATTGACGATAGCGATTACGATCCAAGTTGTTGGGGACGAGCAAATCACTCAACAGGGAGCGTTTGGCGGAGCCGAACCCTACGGGGAGGCTGCTGCAACCAAATCTAAAATTTTTAGGATCTCTAAAGCCTTGACTTCATGCCGGGTGCGCTTTATCAATAGGCGCATCATTTGATTGGACTATTTTCTATGGCTACTATAAGAATCACAAAAGGATTGGACTTGCCTCTCGCCGGCGCTCCGCGACCGGAGATCGAGGACGCGCTGGGCGCGCGCGAGGTGCGGGTTTATCCACAGGAGTTCAAGGGCCTGAAACCGCGAGCTGCGGTCAAAGCGGGGGATCGTGTCAAACGCGGGACAGCGCTCTTCCACGACAAGAAGAACGAGGCCATGAGGGGGTGTTCGCCAGCCGGCGGCGTGGTGCGCGAAGTCAAGCTGGGCGAGCGCCGAGCCCTCACTGAAATCGTGATCGAGGTTGACGAAAACGAGCAGGTCGAAGCGTTCGCCAAAGTCGCGCCGGATACGCTCAAAAACCTGTCCCGCAAAGAGGTGCTCACACAGCTCATGGCCGGCGGCCTGCTGGCCTGTATCCGGCAGAGGCCTTTTTCGAATATCGCGGACCCGAAGGCTACGCCTAAATCGATTTTCGTCAACGGCATGAACACCGCCCCGTTCCAGCCGGATGTCGGGGTGCTGCTCAAAGGGCACGAACAGGCGTTTCAGGCCGGTCTCGACCTGCTCAATCGGCTAACCCCCGGCCTGGTTCACCTATGCCTGGACGCCCGGGTGGACGATGCCGACAAATCACTGACCTTTGCGCGCAACGTCAAAGTCCACACGTTCAGTGGCCCGCATCCGGCAGGCAATACCAGCGTGCATATCCAACATATCGACCCGTTCAAACCGGACGAGATCATCTGGACCGTGCGCGCTGCGGACGTGATCAGGATCGGCCGTTTTTTCCTGGACGGCGCGCTGCCCGCAGACAAGGTCATCTGCGTCGGCGGCCCCGCGATCAAGCCCGAGGCGCGCAAGTATTACCGCATCCGCGAAGGCGCCGTGCTCTCCAGCTTCCTGGACGGCAAAACCGCTTTTGTCCAATCGCGCATCATCAGTGGCGACATACTGACCGGCTTACGCATGACGCCCAGCGAAGGTGTGCGCTTTTACGATCATGCTGTGACCGTGCTCCCCGAAAACCACGAGCGCCTGTTCATGGGCTGGGTTGCGCCGGGACTGAACGTGTACAGTTGTTCGCCCACCTTCCTCTCGCACTGGTTCAAACGCGACCGGAAATGGGACCTGAACACCAATGATCGCGGCGGTCTGCGCAGTATGGTCGCCACCGGTCATTATGACAGGTTTATGCCGCTCGATATCATGGTCGATTTCCTGGTCCGCGCCATATTGGCCCATGATACGGAAGAAGCGATCAAACTCGGCATTCTCGAAACCGACCCCGAGGATTTTGCGCTCTGCACCTATGCCTGTATCTCGCGGATGGATATCATGGGCATTATCCGCGACGGTCTGCGCGAGATCCAGGCCGAGGGAACATAATTAAGGAATAGAAAAGCGACGTGATGAAATTTTTACTCAAACTGCTGGACAAAACCAAACCTTTGTTCAATAAAGGCGGCAAGCTGGAACGCCTGTACCCGGTGTTCGAGGCTGGCGAAAACTTTATGTTCACGCCGGACCATACGACCAGGAAGGCGCCCCATGCACGCGATCCGCTCGATCTGAAACGCTATATGGTCACCGTGATCTTCGCCCTGATCCCCTGCGTGCTAGCAGGCATGTGGAATGCCGGACACCAACACAACATCGCCAACATGAAGGAATCCGGCATCCTGCTCGATTTCTGGCGCGGCATGCTGATCATGCTGCCGGTCATCATCGCTTCCTATGTATTCGGCGGTCTGTGGGAAGTGTTGTTCGCCTGTGCGCGACGGCATGAGATCAACGAAGGCTTCCTGGTCACCGGATTGCTCTTCCCGCTGACCCTGCCGCCCACCATCCCGCTGTGGCAGGTGGCGCTGGGCATCTCGTTCGGCGTGGTGATCGGCAAGGAGATTTTCGGCGGTGTGGGCTACAACGTGCTCAACCCGGCGTTGACCGCACGTGCGTTTCTGTTCTTCGCCCATCCCAACGAAATCACCGGCAATGTCTGGACCGCCATTGGGGACAAAGTCGCCGATGGCTTCACCAGTGCCACACCCCTGGCCGTGGCAGCCAATACGCCGGCCGGAACCAACATCCTGAGCGCGCTGCAGGATGCCGGCTACTCCTGGTGGGACATGGCCGCGGGCGCGATCCCGGGCTGCCTGGGCGAGACATCGTTCATCGCTTGTATAATCGGCCTGGCCATCCTGCTGGTCACCGGCGTCGGCTCCTGGCGTATCTCGCTCGCCGGCATCGCCGGCCTGATCGCGGGCAGCACGCTGTTGAACATTTTCGCTGCCGAGAGCGGCAACCCTTACATGATGCTGCCGTTTTACCACCACCTGGTCATGGGTGGGTTTGCGTTCGGCATCACCTTCATGGCCACGGACCCGGTATCTTCGGCTGCTACGCCCATGGGTAAACTGATTTACGGTTTCGCCATAGGCTTTCTTACCATCCTGATCCGCGTCTTCAACGTAGCGTTCGTCGAAGGTGTGATGCTGGTCATCCTCTTCATGAACGTCATGGCGCCCATGATCGACCACTACGTCTTGCAAGCCCATATCAGGAGGAGAACGCTCCATGCGTAAGGACGATCTATATACGCTCAAATTCGCGGCCATTATCTGCGTCACGTGTAGCCTGCTCCTGGCCGGCGCTTCCGCCCTGCTGCGCAGACGTCAGGCCATGAACGCCGAGTTGGATCGCCAGGTCAACATCCTCAAGACCCTGGGCATCAGCATTCTCGACCGCAATGACCGCAAGCTGCCGCGTCACGAAATACGCGAACTTTTCGATAATAACATCAACGGCATGGTATTCGACGTGACCAACAACACCTTTTTGACCGACATGACCGTGAACGACATCCCCAAAGCAGAGCTGAAATCCGGCGCCAAGCTGCCTCTCTATCTCTGGCAACAGGACCGCAAAAACCGCTATGCCTTTCCCATCGAGGGCAAAGGCTTGTGGGGGCCGATCCATGGGTACATGGCTGTTGAGGACGATATGAACACCATTGCCGGCGTCACGTTCATTACCGAAAAAGAAACCCCGGGCCTGGGCAAGGAAATCGAAAACGATGCTTACGAACAAAAATTCAAGAACAAGAAAATCATGCGCAACGGCAAACTGGCCCGTTTCACCATTGCCAAGGGGCAACTGATGGTCCAGGACAACCCGCACGCCGTGGACGGCATCAGCGGCGCCACCCTTACCGGCAAGGGCGTCGAAGAAATGATCAACCGGACGCTGGCCACCTATAAACTCTGTTTTGAAAAACTCAAATAACGGCACTATCATGGCGGAAGCAAACATCAAAAAAATCGTAACCGATCCGTTATCGGACAACAATCCCATCACCCGGCAGGTGCTGGGCATCTGCTCGGCGCTGGCTGTGACGGTCCAGGTCAAAACCGCATTCGTCATGTGCCTAGCCCTGATCTTCGTGGTCAGCTTGTCCAACTGGATTGTCTCGCTGATGCGCAAGCTCATCCCCAACCGGATCCGGATCATTGTCGAGATGACCGTGATTGCGACGCTGGTGATTCTGGCCGACCAGTTTTTGAAAGCGTTCCTGTACGACATCAGCCGCCAGCTCAGCGTGTTCGTCGGCCTGATCATCACCAACTGCATCGTGCTCGGTCGCGCCGAAGCCTATGCCTTACAGAACCCGCCCGTGCCCTCGCTGTTCGACGGCCTGGGCAATGGCCTGGGCTACAGTGCGATTCTGATGCTGGTGGCCTCGTTCCGCGAAATCATCGGTTCCGGGTCGTGGGCCGGCTTCCCTCTTTTCCCAGCCGAGTATCCCAACAACGGCCTGGCCCTGATCGCGCCAGGCGCCTTTATCATCCTGGGCCTGCTGATCTGGATTCAGCGCTCAATCACCGGTTTTAGCGAGGAGGAGTGAGATCATGGAATTATTGAACCTCGGCATTCGCAATATATTTGTTGAAAACATCCTGCTGGCCTATTTTTTGGGCATGTGCTCATTCCTGGCCTGCTCCAAGAAAGTGGAGACCGCCACGGGCCTGGGCCTGGCCGTGATCTTTGTGCTGACCATCACGGTGCCGGTCAACTGGCTGATCTACGAATTCCTGCTCAAACCCGACGCGCTGACTTGGCTGGGTATCCAGGGAATCGATCTCAGCTTTCTCAATTTCATCTGTTTTATCGCCGTGATCGCGGCCATGGTCCAGATCATCGAGATGGCGCTGGACAAATACTTCCCGCCGCTCTACATGGCGCTGGGCATATTCCTGCCGTTGATCACAGTCAACTGCGCCATCCTGGGCGGTTCGCTGTTCATGGTCGAGCGCGAGTACAATTTCATCGAGTCCGTGGTCTACGGTTTTTCCGCCGGCGCTGGCTGGGCGCTGGCCATTGTGGCCATGGCCTGCATCCGCAAGAAACTGCGCTATCACAATATACCGCCCGGCCTGCGCGGGTTGGGCATCACCATGATCCTCACCGGCCTCATGGCCCTGGGCTTCATGGCATTTGCCGGCATTGACTTTTGACGGGGATAACTTATGCGAGCATTGATATTCATCGTTTCCAGCATCACGGTTTTTACCGGCGTGATCATGCTGCTGACCATCGCCATTCTCATCGCTTCACGCAAACTGGTGCCCAGCGGCGTGATGACCATCGACATCAACGACGGCAACAAAAAGCTGGAAGTGGCGCCAGGTTCATCGCTCCTGGCCACCCTGGCCCAGAACGAGATCTACCTGCCCTCAGCCTGCGGCGGCGGTGGAACCTGCGCCCTGTGCAAATGCAAAGTCCTTGAGGGCGGCGGACAGATCCTGCCCACCGAAACCGGGCTGGTCACCAAGCGCGAAGCCAAAGAAGGCGTGCGCCTGTCCTGCCAGCTCAAAGTCAAAGAGAACCTCAAGATCGAAATCCCGGCCGATATCCTGGAAATCAAGAAATTCGAGGGCACGGTGCGTTCCAACGTCAATGTGGCCACTTTTATCAAGGAATTGATCATCGACCTGCCCCAAGACTTGGATTTCACCTTCACCGCCGGCGGCTATATCCAGATCGACATTCCCGAGTACAAGCTGTCCTTCAAGGATTTCGATGTCAAGCCGCCCTATAACGAGGCGTGGAACAAGGAGAACCTGTGGCAGTACAAGATCAAGAACACGGAACCCTGTTTCCGCGCCTATTCCATGGCCAACCATCCGCACGAAGGGCAACTGGTCATGCTCAACGTGCGCATCGCCACGCCGCCGCGCAAAATGCCCGACGTTCCCCCGGGCATTGCTTCCAGTTACATCTTCAACCTGAAACCGGGCGACAAGGTGATCCTGAGCGGACCGTTCGGCGAGTTTTTCGCCAAAGATACGGATCGCGAAATGGTCTATATCGGCGGCGGCGCCGGCATGGCGCCCATGCGCAGCCACATCTTTGACCTGTTCAAGACCACGCAGACCAAGCGCAAGGTCAGTTTCTGGTACGGGGCCAGGTCCGTGCGCGAAATGTTTTACCACGACGAATTCCTGACCCTGGCCAGGGAACATGACAATTTCACCTACACCGTGGCCCTCAGCGAACCGCTGGCCGAGGACAACTGGAAAGGACCCACCGGGTTCATCCACAGCGTGGTCCTGGACAAATACCTGCGCACCCACGAGGACCCGCAGGAAATCGAGTATTACCTCTGCGGCCCACCGCCCATGATTGCCGCGGTTAACAAAATGCTCTATGACCTGGGCGTTGAAAGCGAGATGATCGCTTATGACGAATTCGGCTGACCCGCGTCGGCAGTCCCGACAGCCCCATCCATCCTCGCGCTTAGCCATTGCGCTGATCGCCGTCATGCTCCTGCTGATCGTGCGCATCTGTTTATCGCGCGCATCCCGGACCGAACCGCTCAAATTGCAGGGCGAAACCATGGGCACCACCTATGCCGTCACCCTGGTCGGCTTTGACGCAGCCAGGCAGGAAGTGCTCGAGCAGCGCATCGCCCAGAAGCTGGAACAGGTCATGAGCCAGATGTCGCCGTTCAAACACGACAGCGAAATCACGCGCTTCAATCAGTTGGCCGTTGATAAGCCCATGAAGCTGTCGCCGGCGTTCTACCAGGTCATGCTCAGCAGCCTGGACGTCTGCCGCGCCACGGACGGCGCATTCGATCCCACCGTGGCACCGCTACTCAACCTTTGGGGCTTCGGCCACATGGGCCGCCGCGAGGCGCCGCCCAGCGATGCCGAGGTGCTGGAGGTCAGCCAGCGCGTGGGCTGGCACCGGCTGGTGTTGTCCAACCAGACTTTGCTCAAGCGGATGGACGGACTCCAGCTCAACCTGGGCGCCATTGCCAAAGGCTACGGCGTGGACCAAGTCGCGTCCGCGATTCGCGAGATGGGCTGCACCAACTACATGGTCGAAATCGGCGGCGAAGTGGTCGTGTCTGGCGCCAGTCCGCGCGACACGGCGTGGCGCATCGGCGTGGAGCAGCCACGCTTGAGTCAGGACTGGGACGTGGTCCTGGCCGGAGTGCTGGAACTGACCGATTGCGCGGTAGCCACATCGGGCGACTATCGCAACTATTATAAAGATGAACAAGGCCGTCTGTACTCGCATATCCTCGATCCGCGCACCGGATATCCAATCAACATGCCGGTTGCCGGCGTCACGGTGCTGGCACCCACCTGCCTGATGGCCGATGCCCTGGCCACCGCGCTGTTCGTCATGGGCGTGGAACAGGGCTTAGCTTTTATCGAAAAACAGCCGGATACGGAAGCGCTGTTTATCGTCCGCCAAGAGGATGGCAACTATGCGGAACGCTCCAGTTCCGGTTTCCTGGAACGGAGCTGTTACCGCCATATGGAAGACCTTGAATAGCGGCGGTTCCGCCGCATAGGAGCACTATCATGCAGCATTCAGCGTATCGGCAACTGATTCCCCTGCCGCGGGAAATCGAAGAGCGGACCGGCTCGTTCAACCTGACTGTCCAACCTTGGTTCGGTGACCGCCAATCGCTCAACCACAAGGCCATTGCCTATAAGTTGTCGCAGGAATGGAACGTAACCTCGTCGGTCAGCGCATTTCTACCGGCCCACACCCTGTGCGCGGGCCGTCCCACACCCGCGGACGACCTGCCCCCAGAACAGGCCCAAGGCTATACGCTGGTCATCGATGAACAGGGCGTGACCGTTCGCGGTCGCGATGCGGACGGCCTGTACTGGGGCCTGGTCTCCCTGGACCAGTTGATGCGTCATCGCATGGCGCAACAAGACGGCAGCCCGTGGCCGGGCGTTGTGATCCGCGATTGGCCCTGCTATCCTTTGCGCGGCCACCACGACGATGTCTCGCGTAAACAGATTTCCACCATCCGCGATTTCCAGCGCATCATCCGCCGCCTGTCGCGGTATAAAATCAACCTGTACACACCGTACATTGAAGATGTTCTGTACCTCGACAGTTATCCCGACATCGGCCTGGACCGTGGCCGCCTGACGCCCAAAGAGGTGGCCGTGATGCAGGAGGAAGCTGAACGGCACAACATCACCCTGATGCCCACCTACTCGCTCATCGGCCACCAGGAAAACCTGCTGGCTCAACCCGGTTACGCCCATCTGGGACGCAAAGTGTTCCAGCCCATGAGCAGCTTGGACGTGACCAACCCCGAGGTGCGCGAGTTTCTGGAAAAGGCGATCGGCGATGTCTGCAAGCTGTTTACCGGACCCTATTTCCACGGTTGCTTTGACGAAACACAGGGCGTTGCGGCCGAGGAATTCCTGGCGCACGCGAACTGGTGCGCGCGCCAGTTGAAGCGCTATGGCAAGAAAATGCCGATATGGGTCGACATGATCTACAACCATTTCGGCTGCGACATGGTCCAACGCCTGGAAGACAACATCATCCCCGTAGTCTGGCGCTACGGCGATACGGAGCAGATCAAGCACCTCGAGGACATCGCGGCCCAAGGCCGTCCGATCTGGGGACTAGCCGGTTACAACAGTTGGTCGCGCGTCTACCCCCACTTTGCCATGGCAAAACAGAACATCGCGGCCTGGGCGCGCGAGGGTCAGGGCTACCCCATAGAGGCGCTTATGGCTTCGCAGTGGGGCGATAACGGGTACGAAAACCACCGCGACCTGTGTTGGAACCTGTTCGCCTTTCTGGGCGAAACGAGCTGGCGCGGCGACGCGGCGCTGGCGTTCGAATCTCGCTTTCAGCAGGATTTCTACGGCATCGAGCTGCCCATGCTGACGCCGTTGATCGTCGATCTGCCCGATCGGTGCGCCATGGACACGCGCGAGTATTGGCGCCTCTTCCGCCAAAACGCGTTCGCTGACCTGCGTTGGGGACACAAGCATGCTGACCAGCGCGATGCGCTGCACCAAGACCGCGAACGGATCGCGGCCGCCATCAAGGCCCTGGATGACGCACGCGACAAGGCCTTGGTCAACAAGGTGCACCTGGATCACTTCCGCATCTGTTTCATGCGCATGCTTCACATCCTGCAGCGCCTCGAGGCAGCTATGGAGCCGGAGCAGGATGCCACGGCCCTGATGCGCCACGCCAATGACGTCATCGACGAACTGCGCCATGTCAAAATCCTGTACGAACAGGACTGGCTGCGCAACAATAAGCGCCCCAACATCGAGACATCCCTGGCCATCTATGACGAGATCGAAGCATCCTACCGCCGTCTGGCGCGCGGCATCAATATGACGGCCGGCGCTGAAAACCGCTATTTCAAGCTGGACCTGTCCAAAATGTATAACGCGGATATACCAGCCATCCACGGCATCCCGATCGGTACGGAGATCATCCAGGACAAGCCGTTCCTGTTCGCTGGCTATGATCAGAGCTACATCGCCATGAACGCCGGACAACCGCCGGTCACCCTGACCTTCCCTATACTCGAACTATGCGACGTCCACCTGATTGCATCGGCTCAGCGCAAGGGCCTGGAACCGGTTCCCTGCCTGTCCGTCGAATTGTTGCTCGATAATGAACCCGTCTTTCGCGAAAACCTGCGCACCATCCGCGAACTCTGCGACTGGTGGGCGCCGCTGGGCGGGCATATCTGGGCCGGCGGCGGTTTGCGTCACGCGGACCCGGACCGCGTCCATTACGCACTCAAGCCGGGCGACAATTACGGTCTGTGCATCACCGACCGTTTCAAACTGCCTAAACACACAAAAGCCGATACCCTGCGCCTGACCGGTCTGGCTGAGGAAGATGTCCAGATTTTTGCCGCCACCATGCAACTGCCAAACTACTTCAAGACCACAAGCGAGATATCTTAGGGCGCACGCAGAAATAATTAGGCACTTCAGGGTTTTCCGAGTGATTTCTTCTTTGTCCCAAACTTTGTCGCAATCTTTGTCGCAAGCTTTGTCGGTCTCCTCGTACTCGCCCCCCCCCCTACTCGACCGCGTCTTCTCTGACAGTCAGCGACCTGCTCGCCCATGACTTTCTCAAGCCCACCAGCATGCGCAGGCTCTGTGAGCGTTCTTCCTTCAGGTTCTCGTGATTGAAGACCCTTGGCTGGCTTGCGACAAAGCTCCGATCTTGGTGGAGCAGCGATTGATCGACTTGCACTGCCTCAATCGTTGGTGGCCGTTGTGATCACCGATCACCGATCCTATTTCTTAATTCGGTAAGTTCCATTGTCTTCTCTCGCTATGCTAAGTTGTCTCAGATATGCCTCTTCGTCAAAGCCAGATAAGCCTTTGAGGAACTGGCTGTAAATTGGAAGAGACTCCAAGTCACCTCTCAAGATTTTGTGTGTGTTAAAAATTCTTGAAAACATCCAATTCATGAAATCGCTGCTCAAAAGTTCACCTAAGACTTTTGTCGAAACCGGAAATGAATCGTCAGGAATAAG
>CAZOLK010000205.1:0-10077 GCA_964580325.1 uncultured Verrucomicrobiota bacterium
TTTGGTGTTGCCGCTAGCCAAGGCCCGGCAGCGGCGCATCGCCGCCTTCTCACTGCCTGGTCAGCCATGGCATGTTTTCGCTGCCGTGGATGCCCACTTTTACGCTTTGAGCCATTTGCCCAACACCGTGTTTCTGGCCCGCGGCGATTGGAGCGGGCATATACAGACCTTGCAGTGGCTACTGGAGCCGGGGCGCGTTGCTGCTCACGCAAAAATGCCGCGACCGCTGCTCACCGTCGGGGCCTTGTCCGAACCCGTGGCCGTCTGCCCCTTGTTGGGTACGGCGCCGTTGACCGCAAAGTGCTTTCCTGCCAGCGACGCTATACCAAGGCGCCAACAGGTGCTGACCCCGCCGTGGTTGCCGGAGCATGTGCTGGCCATGGAATACGATCAGCGGATGCTTTGGGTTCTGGCCCTGGGCAGTCACGGCCTGCTGCTCAATGCTTACCTCAAGGGCCAACTGATCAAAACCATCCAACTCGCCGGTTACCTCGAATCGCGTGCATCGTTCAGTTACGACCAGATAGAAAACGCGCAGATCGCCTTTTTGCGAGGCGAAATCGTCGTGCTGATCGATCGCTTCCTGCTGGTCTATCACGCCAGCGACGATGTCTGGATCGCCGAATTGGCCGGGCCGGGATTGCACCTGTTCTGTTCGCCTCCGCACACCAATCCGCGCGTCGGCGTGGTCGTTGAACAGGGATTGCAGATTTTCTGGACGCGCTTTCCCCAGGGCCAATCGAGCGCTTTCTTGAACGAATTGACCCGGCCCAAGGCCGCGTTTCTCTATGGTGGTTCGCTCGTGGCGTTCGATCGGAACCGCGGGTTTCTCATCACCACGGAAAAAAATCGCCTTCACGTTCACGGCGAATTGAAGCTTGAACTACCATCGCCGCTGCGTGTGCTGCGCATGCCGCGCATCCACGAGTATGCCCTGTGCGCGCAACAGGGCGAGGTCCGCGTCTACCGCAGCGAATTGCCGTTGCGCACCAAATCGTGAGGGTTTAGCTTAAAACAATGAAAGCCATCTCGGACCGACAACTGCTGGATCGCTTTAAACGCGATCATGACCAAGACACGTGCGAGGAGATGCTGCAACGCCATGCCCGGATGATCTACGGCGTTTGTTTGCGCAGTCTCGAAGATCGTGCGCAAGCCATCAAGGCCGCCATGGCCGTATTCCTGCTGCTGTTGCGCAAACGCGTGAACCGTCGCCGTGTTCCAGCCGGCTGGGTGTATGCCCAGGCACGCAAAGTGTGCCGTCACCTGGACCATTTTCGCGATGCGGATCAGGCCAAGGAACTCGGCCGTGTTGTTGGCGAAGTACGGGCCTGTCTGGATCCGATCCTCGAGGCATTGCCGTCAAGCCGGCGGGACGCCATAATCCTACGCTACTTAGAACGCCGTCCGCAAGCCGAACTCAGCCGCGAACTGGCTTGCGGCGAAGATCGCGTTCGCGTCATTCTGCGTTCCGGGCTTAAACGTTTGCGCCGCCAGATGAGCAAAGCCGGCTTCACCTACTCCGGCGTTGCCCTGGCCGAATTTCTCAACCGCGAAGGCGACCGCTTCGTGCCGCCCGCTTTCTTCGCCAAGGTCATGGGCCTGCTGGCAAAAACGCGATGCGATCAGGAGCAGGATCCGGAGCTTGAAGACATCGTGCGCGGCAGCCTGAAAGCCGCTTTCTGGCGACAATTGACCGGCGCCGTGATTGTGGTGCTCAGCATCTGTTTCGTCCTCGCGGTCGTCGCCTTTGTCATCGCCTTCTTTTTTATGGAACTGGATGGATTGCATTAACCCGAACGGAAAGGATCGCATCATGAAACCCACACGATTACAATTTTTTGGCGCTGCTCTAAACGTGACCGGATCGTGTTGCCTTGTCGAGTATGACAGCAAGCGCGTATTGGTCGATTGCGGTCTTTACCAGGAGCGTCCATTGCGGTCGCGCAACTGGGATCCGTTCCCGTTCGAACCGTCATCAATAGATGCTGTGCTGTTGACCCATGCTCATCTCGATCACTGCGGTTTGTTGCCCAGGCTGGTGCGCGCCGGATTCGACGGCCCTGTCCTCTGTTCGCCGGCCACAGCCGAGATCGCGAAAATCGTGATGCTCGATTCCGCCCACATTCAGGAAGAGGATGTGGCCAAGAAAAAGCGTCGTCACGAAAAAGAAGGACGCAAAGGACCGTACCCGCTGATTCCGCTCTATACCAACGAGGACGTGGAGCGTACGCTGCCCATGTTTCGAACCACGGCCTATGAGCGACCCGTGGATCTTGGGCCTGGATGGGACGCTGCTTTTTACGAGGGTGGCCATATTCTTGGTTCGACCATGATCAGGTTCAGCATGCACGATGGTGAGCAGCAGCGCACCCTAGTCTTTTCCGGCGACATCGGCCGCTGCCACATGCCTATTCAGCGCGATCCCACCTTCTTTAAACAGGCCGATTATGTGGTGGTCGAATCGACCTACGGCGACCGCACCCATGCGGATGCCGGCTCCATTCCCGAAGCTTTGGCCGAGGTTATCAACCGTACCCACAGTGCCGGCGGCAATGTGGTCATTCCCAGTTTCGCCATCGAACGCACCCAGGACCTGCTCTATTACCTGACCGAACTGCTCGCCGAGGATCGCATCCCGCATCTGCTCGTGTTTGTCGACAGTCCCATGGCCATTCGGGTCACTGAAGTTTTCCGCCGTCATCCTGAATTGTTCGACGAAGAGACCCGGGCGTTGCTGCGCGATGGTCGGCATCCTTGCGATTTCGCGGGGCTGACCTTGTCGCGTTCCGTAGCCCAATCCAAAGCCATTAACCACATCAAAGGCTCCATCATTGTCATTGCGGGGGCTGGCATGTGTACGGGCGGTCGGATCAAGCACCACCTGGCGCACAACATCGAACGGCCGGAGAGCACGCTCCTGTTCATCGGCTACCAGGCCTACGGAACACTGGGCCGTCATATCCTGGAAAAACCGGAGCAAGTGCGTATTTTCGGGCAATACCATGATCTGCGCGCGCATGTAACCAAGATCAGCGGTTTTTCGGCTCACGCCGACAGCAGCGAACTTATGACGTGGATCCAAGCGCTGGACCGACCGCCGCGCCATGTCATCGTCAATCACGGTGAGGAAGACGCAGCCCGGGCGTTCGCCGCCACGGTAAAAGAAAAACTGTCCTGCCAGGTGCACGCGCCTGCCTACTGTGAGGAAGTCGTGCTGTCATAGCGGGGGCATCCCCATCGTCAATAATCCTTCGACAACCCAAAGCATCTGGAAAATTCATTCAGGGGCAAAATGCTCCTACGACCAGATTACAAGCGTTCCATGGTCGAGTTGAGATCCATTTTCAACTTGATGTCGGCTGGTTTGCCGAAGAATGGGCCTTTAATTTTCATCTTGAACTTCAATTGCTGGTTGGCATACGTCAGTTGGCCGCGCTCCGCGTCGAACAACACCACGCCTGAGCCGTTACGCTCAAAATACGGCAGGTTGATGGAGACGATTTTATCCATGTCGAGCCGAGAACCCTTGATATTTGTGAGCATGAGTGGAAAACTCTGGGAAAAAACAGCTTGCCGGCGCCCTTTCATCTCACAGTCTTTTTCGCGGCACATCAAAGTCGGCACCTCGACCCCGTCTTCGCCCAGCTTCACTTCGTCGACCGAGGACAAGGTGTGGTGTTCTATCCAGCGGTCGCCAATGGATACGCCGTGGTTGGGAAAAACGATCGGGAAAAAGCCGGGTTGCTCTTCCAGGTGTTTGTTCCAGAATTTCGTGAATTCGGTGTCGCCCTTGATCGAACTGACATGGCCGGACGGCCGCAGGTTCAAACTGCCGTCCGTCAGCATACCGATCAACATCGCGCGGTAAGGCGCGGCTTTTTCCACATTGATGCCCCGCTTGGTATCGAATATGGTCACTCCGGCCTGATACCCGACGATGTGTTCGCCGTCAATCTCGATTTGCTCCTTGCCGACCCGCGGAATGTCTTTGATGATCGATCCTTTCAGTTCGGATGTCGTCAACGCGAGAGGGATCTCGTCAAGATCGGTGGTTTCATCCGCGCTAAGGGTGATGACCCATTCAAGTTGCATGGTATTGCCCGCTTCGATTTTCATGCTGTCCGTATCCACTTGCATCTGCATCCTGGCATTGACACGGATGGTATAACGGATGGGCTGATTACGCTTGAATGTAAATTGAAACGGTTTGATCAGTGATTTTTTGTCTTGCGCGGCTTCCTCCCTGACCGTTTCGAGATAGAGCAGGTCTTTTTCCGATAAAGCTGAACGTGGAGCTTTGGCTGTTTCCCCGCTTTCGGTCTCAAACAGGATCCATTCCCCATCGTCGGAAATCAGTTTCGCCCGCGTCTTTTTCCCGTCTTTGGACGTCCAGTCGCGGTAGTCATAATCCCTGGCCGCGCAGGGCCAACAAAAGATCAACACAAGTCCGATAACAAGCAAAATTTTCATGGGTTCCATCCATTTCCGAAAAAAAATCATATTCAGCAACAGCATAAGCATTATACCCCCGCGAATCAAGGCGCAATTCGCAGGAGTGCAAACCAGGCAGATATCCATGTATTTGAATTAGTGGACAGAAAAATGGGAGGCCGCGAAGCCCTTGGAGGCTCTTGGTGGATTGATCAGGACAAAATGGCCGTATAATGAACGCGCGTTCGTTTTCTTTGAAGATGATGCTGCGTTTTTTGAGTTTGATTTCACTAAAGGGAAAGATGCCACTCTTTCTGACGCTGCTTGTCGGCGACAAATTCCTCGTCCACCAGCGATTGCTTTTCCTTGTTACATCCATGCGCACTTAATTTGGGACAAAATGCGCAAAATATTTTCTAGCAGACCTTTGCTTCCCCGTCATGATTAAGCGCAAAACGATGGTTGTATTCTAACATTTTTGTGTTACTTTTTTGTCGTTGTATTTACAAGGCACAAAAAAAAACTACTGGATAACATGGTTGATTCGAGAAAAAAGATGGATATGTCGGATATAAAGAGCAGCGTCACGGAACTGGAGCTTCTTTTTCACATCAGCCGGCTGCTGGATCAGAGCCTGGATATACGCAACATCGTAAACCCGGTGCTGGAGTCGCTGGCGGAATACATGGACATGCATTACGGCACACTGACGCTGTTGAACCGCGAAACAGACGACATCCTGATTGAGGCGGCCCACGGGCTTTCGTCGCAACAGGCGCGACGCGGCCGCTACAAGTTGGGCGAAGGGATCACCGGCCAGGTGGTGCTCACCGGAGAACCGCGCATCATTGCCAAGACCAGTGAGGCGCCTGAATTTCTGAATAAAACCAAGCGCGGCAAGCGTGAGGAGACGTCGTTCATCTGCGTGCCGATCAAAATCGGAACGCAGGTGGTCGGCGCGCTCAGCGTCGACCGCACCATCGGCGCCGTCGACGAACTGGCCCACGACGCCAAGCTGCTCAGTATCGTGGCTTCGATGATTGCCCAGGCCGTCAAGCTGCGCCAGGAAGCGCAAGAACGGCGGCGCCGGCTGGAAGAGGAAAACCGGCGGCTTAAGGACGAACTCAAAAAGCGCTTCCGGCCGGCCAATATCATCGGCAATTCCCATGAAATGCAAGCGGTCTACGACGCCATTGCTCAGGTTTCGAGAAGCCCGACCACGATCCTGATCCAGGGCGAAACCGGGACTGGCAAAGAGCTGGTGGCCCATGCCATCCATTACAACAGCGACCGGGCCGACCAGCCCTTCATCAAGGTGCACTGCGCTGCCCTGCCTGAGTCGGTGATCGAAAGCGAGTTGTTCGGCCACGAAAAAGGCGCGTTTACGGGTGCATCCGCCATGCGCAAAGGCCGTTTTGAACTGGCGCACGGCGGCACGCTGTTTCTGGACGAAATCGGCGACATTTCACCGGCGATCCAGATCAAACTGCTGCGCGTGCTGCAGGAGCGTGAATTCGAGCGCGTGGGCGGCGTGGAAACCATCAAGGTCAACGTGCGCCTGATCGCCGCCACCAACCAGGAACTGGCCCGGAAAGTCCAAGAAAACAGCTTTCGCGACGACTTGTACTATCGGCTGCATGTTTTTCCGATCTACGTGCCGCCGCTGCGCAAGCGCAAGTCCGATGTCGTGCTGTTGGCGGACCACTTTCTTGAAAAGTATTCGACCGAGAGCAATAAAACAGTGCGGCGTCTTTCCAGCGCGGCAATTGACATGCTGATGAGCTATCACTGGCCCGGCAACGTGCGCGAGTTGGAGAACTGCATGGAGCACGCGGTGCTGGTGGCGGACGGCGACGTGGTGTATCCGCACCACCTGCCGCCCACGTTGCAGACCGCTGAAGCTTCCGGCACACCGACCCATGGCACGCTCAAGGAGTTGGTCGACAACTACGAGCGCGACATCATCCGCGACACCCTAAAATCGACCCGCGGCAACATGGCTGCCGCGGCGCGCAATCTGGGCGCCACCCAGCGCATCATGGGCTACAAGGTCAAAAAGTATAATATCGAACCCAAGCTGTATCAGTGATCAGTGATCAGTGACTAATGACCAATTATCCGATGGCCTGGTTCCCTTGTTCACCGGTGCGGATGCGTACGCAGGTCCACAGGTCCAGCACAAAGATTTTGCCGTCGCCGATTTCGTCGGTGCGCGCACCTTTGATAATGGCGTTGATGGTCTTTTCGACAAACTCTTCGTTGACCCCGATTTCTATCCGCACTTTCTTGAGCAGGTTGACTTCAATATCCACGCCGCGGTAGGTTTCATGGTAGCCCATCTGCTGCCCGCAACCGAGCGCGTTGGTAACCGACATTTTAAAGACTTCTGCCTCGTAGAGCGCCTGCTTGACTGCATTCAGCCTTTCCGGCTGGATATAGGCAATGATCAATTTCATGCTGAAACTCCTTATTTTTCTATTTGTTCAAGAGGTGGTGAAGATCTGGAACCCGGCATAGGCTTCCATGCCGTGCTCGCCGATATCCAGGCCTTTGAGTTCTTCTTCAAGACTGACCCGCATACCGATGGTCGCTTTCAATACCAGGAATATGACCAGCGCGGACAGGAAACAGACCACGCCATAGGCCAGAACGCCGACCAACTGCAACATCACGCTGAAGCTGCTGCTGAAAAGCCCCACGGCCAGCGTGCCCCAGACGCCGCAGACCAGGTGTACGGAAAGGGCGCCGACAGGATCGTCGATACGCACACGGTCGAACAACAGCACAGCCCCCACGACAATGACGCCGGCCACGCCGCCAATGACGATTGACGCTGAAACGCTGACCACATCGGCACCGGCCGTAATGCCGACCAAACCGGCCAGACAACCGTTGAGCACCATGGACAGGTCCGGCTTTTTCTGCACGGTCCAACTGGTGAGCATGGCCGTGACAATGCCGGCCGCGGCCCCCAGCGTGGTGGTGACGAACACATACGATACGCCCTCAGGATCCGCGGAGAGCACGGACCCGCCATTAAACCCGAACCATCCGAGCCAGAGCAAAAAGACGCCGATGGCAGCCAGCGGCATGTTATGGCCCATGATCGGCTTGGTCATGCCATTGATGTATTTGCCGCTACGCGGACCAAGCACCAGCACGCCGGCCAGCGCGGCCCAGCCGCCCACTGAGTGGACTAGCGTAGATCCGGCAAAATCGTGAAAATCGACGCCGAACACGCGAATGACAAACGGCAGCGAACCACCGGCCTCGCGCACGGCCTTCCAGTCAGCCATACCCTCGGGCAGCGCAGGGGTCAACCAGCCCTGACCCCAGACCCAGGAACCGACCCAGGGATAAACCAGCATCACGTAGATCGCCGAAAAAATCAGGAAGCTGTTCAGCTTGACCCGCTCAGCCACGGCGCCGGATACAATGGTGGCAGCCGTGGCCGCGAACATGCCCTGGAACATGAAATCCGTCCAATACGTATAAGCACCATCCGCGTAAGCGATCAGACCGGCATCGCCTGGCGGACAGTTCAAGCCCAGCGCCGGTAAACCCATGAATCCGGAAAGCAGCCAGCGGTCGCCGGGATACATCAGGTTGAAACCGAGCAGAGCATAGGTCAACAGGCCGATGGCCACAATCAGGGTGTTTTTAAACAGGATATTGACAGTGTTTTTCGATCGGGTCAAACCGGCTTCAAGGGTGGCGAATCCCAGGTGCATAATGAATACCAGGAACGTACTGACCAGCATCCAGGTGTTGTTCACGGTAAATGCGGCAACTGCGGCGGCGTCCGCCGTGCTCGCGGCCCCGGCTTCAGCCTCCTGTGCCCATCCCGTACCGGCTGACGCCATCCAGAGCACGGCTGCCAACCCCAACCAAAACTTCACTTTGCTTCTCATATCTCTTCTTTCTATGTTTAAGAATAATGGTTCAACATCTTTCACGTTGAAAGACAGCGCAAACATTCAACTATCTAATATCATGCAGCTAATATCGTGCCAAATTATCTAGCAAGAAACATTAGTGTTATTTATGCTCTAAAATATTCTTTAAATTGGTTTTAATAATATTATAAGATACTAAATTGTAACAAAAATATAAATATAACAACATTATTGTATATATATAATCGTATTAATCCTTATTGACCCAAATGGTGGCAAACGTTAGAGTAGCGTGTACCATGAACCGATTGTCAGGGGTGCATAATGGCTATACGCATATTATTGGTGGACGATCACAACATTTTACGCGAGGGCGTGCGGGCGCTGCTGGAAAAACAGCAGGGATTCGAGGTGGTGGCCGAAGCCGACAACGGCCGCGAAGCGATCGATCTGGCCAGATCGCTGAACCCGCGGGTGGTGATCATGGATATCAATATGCCGGATATGAATGGCATCGAAGCCACGCGTCGAATTTCGGCCCAAGCAGACGACATCCATATCATCATCCTGTCCATGTACACCAGCCGGCGCACAATTCGCGAAGTGTTCAAAGCCGGCGCCGCGGGATTCATTGTCAAGGGCAGTTCGTCGGATGAGCTTTTCAGCGCGATCAAGGCCGTTATCTCCGGCGACAATTACCTGAGTCCGGTCATCACCGGCGTGGTGCTGAGCGAGTTGAACGAGTATATGTCCAGCGATGAGAACGAGGTGGACGAATCAGGTGAACTGACCAAACGCGAACGGGAAGTGCTCCAGCTCATCGCCGAAGGTCTGACATCCAAGGATATTGCCGTGCGCCTCAACATGAGTGTACGCACGGAACACGCGCATCGGCATCGGATCATGAAAAAATTGAACCTGCACAATGTCGCTGAGTTGACCCGCTACGCGATTCGCGAAGGCATCAGCTACCTGGATTGAGTATGAAGCCGGCGCAACCCAATCAAAGCGTGGAAAACAGTTTGACCTGCCTGATCGCGCTTGTGCTGCAAGCCCGGCCCATGGGCAGCCGCGAACTTTCGCGTTATGTGGGTATGGAGCATACGCGGGTCAACCGCTTACTCAAAACGCTGTGCCACCTGGGGTTGACCGAACAGAATGCTTCGCGCAAGTACCTGCCGGGTCCCGGCCTGCACCTGCTTTCCGCCATGTCGCTGCGCGGTTCGGGCCTGCTCAAGGTGGCTCTGCCGCATCTGCGTGCATTGACCGCTCATTGTGCGTGCGGCGTAGCGCTGGGTGTGTTGTGGCGCACGCATGTCGGCTACCTCTACCACGGCAACCGGGACGCGCCAGTCGAAACAGCCATTGGCGGGCACGGCGTTTATCCGGCAGTGCAATCGAGCATCGGTCGCATCCTGCTGGCGCAACGCGATCCACAAGAAGTGCGCGGTCTGTTGCGGGACCAGTTGTCAACCAAAGAACTCGAAACGTTTTTGGAGCTATTGGCACAGGCACGTCAACAGGGCTGGGCCCTGGCCGATCCCCCCTCTTCCCTGGCCGTGGCAGTCGGCGAACCGCCCCAGGCCGGCCTGGCCGTCCTCAATGCGTGTGAACCGGTGCTGCCGCACCTGGATCGACTGATCCCGCTGCTCGAACAAACGGCAACGCGGATCAACGAAGCCATGAAAGCGCCGCTCCCATGAAAAAGCGCGAGGCAACGGACATCGATCTGGTCATTGTCGGCGCC
>CAZOLK010000206.1:0-10038 GCA_964580325.1 uncultured Verrucomicrobiota bacterium
GGGCCCCAGTAACTTCCGAAACTGGCGTTATCGAAGGTCTCGATGATCGTTTCGTTGGCGGATCCCTCCGTGACCGTGATCGTGATCGCGGCGGCGGTTGTCTGCGCTCCGTCGTCATCATACGCCCGCGCCCGGAGGGTGTAGGTGCCGACCGGCACGTTCGACCACTGGAACGAGTACGGCGCGATCGTGTCTTCGCCCACCAAAGCCCAGTTGTTCAGGAACTGGACTTTGGCGATGGTTCCATCGCTGTCCGAGGCCGTGGCGGCGAAGTTGATCGTCGCCGGGGCGGTGAAGGTCGCGCCGTTCGCCGGGGAAGTCAGCGTAACCGTCGGCGCGGCGTTGTCGAGCACCGAGATGTTAATCTGCGCCAGCGTCGTCGCGCCGAGGTTGTCGAACGCCTTCGCCTTGATCGTGTGGTTTCCGGCGACCAGATTGTTCATCCAGTAGGTGTAATAGCCGTTGGAATCCGGCGTCGTATCCGTGCCGCGCAGGGTACTGCCATCGTAAAACTCGACTTTCTCGATGCCATCGCTATCGGTCGCCGTCACCTTCACCGTCAGCGCCGCCGGCGCCGATTTGTATTGCGTGTTGTTCGCCGGGGCGACGATGGAGACCGTGGGCGCCGGATTGCTCGATCCGGACTCGGCCGCGGAGCAATTTCCGTCGTTGCCTAATTGCACAAAGTCCAGAATCGCGTTGTTCGGCGCGTTGGGCGGGGCCAACCGGGCATACGCCGAACGCACGCCAACCCGGAAACCAGTCTGCGATTTGATGTATTTTATGCGAATGCGGATTTCGTGCCACCCGGCGGCCAGACGCTCGGAACCGTACTGAATCGAACCGCTCCTAAACAATTCGATGGGATTATTGGATGGCGCGGGATAATCCATGATCGTTTGCCCGTCCACCAACAAGGTTAATCCGCAGTTGTGATGGGATGCAAAATCATACATATCCGCCTGTTCAGCGTTGAAGTACGTCACAAATTCCATGGCGGCCTTGCCCAGCATCGCTTCCGTAACCATTGGGAAATCGATGACGATAGCGCCAGCGTTGTCGTCGGTGTTGGTGTAGATCAAGAACTCGCGGTCGTTTACGATCTGACTCTGATTGGGGTTGCTCCAGTCGAAGCCCGCACCCGTCGCGTCGTTCCACAAATAAGCCCGCGCCAGACCTGACGCCAGGGTCGGCGATTGAGCCGGAAGATTCCACCAATTAACCGTCACTTCCGTCGGCATGCTCCAGATTTCCGAACCGTCGGACTTCACGGCCACGGCAAATATTTTGTTCACGCCGCCGAAACCGAGCCACTTGCCCTGAACGGCGGCCGTGCCGCCGGATGTCGGCAATTCGGCCAGGATCGCGCCGTTGGCCACGATTTCCACATGGTCCACATTCGACACGCCGGAAAGACTCGCCGTCACATTGACGCTTCCCCGGTAATTGACCGACGAAGACGCCGCGGCGACGGAAACGCTCGCTCCGGAGTTATTGACGCGCACTTTACGCACCGCGCTACCCTGCGGGCGCAACGTGGTATTGCCGTAGGCCACCACGCGCAATTCGTGATAGCCGTCGGTCAGCGTGGTCGTATTCAGGCTGAAGTTGCCGGTGGACCCCGCCACGCGCTTGCCGTCCACAAACAAGTCGCGAGTGGATTCCGCGCCGCCGGACACGGAAACCGTGATGCTCTTCGTGCCGCTGATCGTCGCGCCGTCGCTGATGCCGCTTATGGAGATTGTCGGAATGGTCGCATAGGGCTGGCACAGCGGATCGCCGCTCACCAGCAGTTGGCGGGGATTGCGTACCGACAGCATGAATGCTTCGGCCAGAGTCGCACCCCGATAGTAATGGCTGTGCAGTTTAGCGTGCGGAAACTTGTAGTCGAGGGCATAGGGCTCGGTTACGGTGCCACTCGATCCGCAACAGCCCCAGCGCAACCATTCGGACAACGCCATTTGCGGTCCAACGGTGTCGTATGCTTTAAACAATCCGTCGCCCATGACGCCGCCGAAGCTGGTCACGTGTTCGGCGATGGCGCCTTTCGTATACAGATTGTTCGCATGTTCGATGTCTTGCGGCGGAGAAAAACCACAAATCATGCCCTGCACGGCGCGGTTGGTGATATCGGCATGCCCCGGCGGCAGGTTTTTATCCTGTGCGATGCGACGACCGTACGGAACGCCGCCATAGGGTCCGCTCCAATCGCTTTTTCCGAAAATATAATAGGCCAGTCCGAGATCGTCCCATTGGTTCGTGGCCGTCGGAATTTGAGATTCGCGTAATTCGGATCGTACATCCGCGTTGATAGGCCAGTAGATCGTCCCCTCTTCTTTTGTGCCGTCGGCGGCCGCGGAACGGTCCAACAGATCAAATATTTCGTTCATTCGCAGACCCTGCGTGCCGGGATAGCCCACATGCGACGCCAACCAGTAATTGTCACCGCTGTAATTCTTATCGCTTCGGATTTCCGCTGAAGAAGTCAGGTCATAAGCCTGGTTGATGTAACCATAAGCGCTGGCGGTCAGGCATACCGCGGTCTCCAAATCGGATGCGCTGTCGCAGTTCGGCGAATACCACAGCGCCGTCGTAATGGAGGCGACACCGTCGGACCCTTTGACGTTCAGCGGCGTCTCCCCGACCAGCGCGATGCCGTGTATGCGGTTCAAACCGACCGCCGCGATGTAATCCCGAAGCGCGACGATGAAATCGAAGCATTCATCGGAGGAAATCGTCCGTTTTATGTTTTTTCCCGTCGCGTCCCTGGGGAAAGCATAAGCGACCATGTTGCGTTCCGGGATGCCGCGCTTTTCCTTGAAATACCGCGCCACGGCGATGTTGTTCGGACTCGACGGATCGTAGACCGCCAGGTAGTTCTGCGGCCCGTTTCCTGCCCATATCGCAATGGGCACCGCCAGCATTCCGGCCAACAGCAACGCCGACATCAAAGTTAAGGATACAGGTTTCAATCGTAGGATTCGATATGCTTTCATGGTTCGTTACTTTCTACTTAGCGGTCAGGCACCATGCTCTCGCAAAATTTTTAGATAATTAAATTTGGCTAATTATTTAAATTTTTTATTTAAGGTCAATTATTACATAATGGATTTTAATGTAAATGGATAATTCATAGATTATGATGGATTTATTCGACATATTGACACATCGAGACGAGATTGTCCCACGTATCTCGTAACGGTATGATGCCGCGGTTCGACGTGAAAACACGCCTATGATGAAAGGGTGCATAAGCAAGCTACGTGCAAAAATCGCTTTTGCTCACTCTGATCGATGGTTTTGAAGGAGTACGCACCTGTGTACGTGAAACCGTTGCCGGCGCCAATGTCCCCACCCAACATGCCATACTGCCCACCATGCCGCCAGGGTCATCGGCATCGGTCCAGGCGCTACGTTCAAAAAAGCGGCGCTGCCAGCCAAACAGGCGTAGCTGCGCGACGGCCATCAGTCCCGGGCAAAACGTGCCCCTGTCAAGTTACGCGCATTTTTTCTTTCTAATGGCAGCGTCCGTCTCACTCCCTTTGCACGCCCACACGATAAAACCGCTGGACATCCAACGCGGAATCCTCGACCTGGATGTCCTCCCCAGCACCCGGAAGATTGCTGTATGTGCCGAGGATCTGCCATGTGTTGCTCGTCAGATCCTGATTGTAGTACACGTTGTAAACCCGCCCCAATCTGCCGCGGAAAACCAGCCGGTGAGTTGCTGCGCCATCCAGTGCGTCCAGCACAAACCGGTCTTCCGCGTCTCCCGGATCGGTGCCCGCGATGAATTCCTGCCACAATTTCATGCCCTTGCCCAAACGATCCGACTGCGCCGCTTCCTGAAATGTGCGATAGGTGGAGTTGGTATATGCCGCCAGCCACCAATGCGGCGTAGCAGTATCGGCGGTAACCTGCTCGATGAAACGCGCCTCGAAGCTTTTCGGCTCAGACATCTCTAGCGCCAACTGATTACTGAAACGGTCGCCTGCATCCACATCGCCGACCCAATTCGTGAAAGCGTAGTATTGCTCCGGCTGCGCCGTGAGCATGACGTTGCTACCGGACAAACGCCACCCGGCTTCCGCATCGACCGTGCCGCCTGCACCTGCGGAAACAGCCAGCCAGAAGTTGGTCTGCCAATGCCAGGTCAGCACCGCATCGTTGGTGACGGTCATGACAACGCTGCTGCCGGTGCCGAGGCAAGGCGCGCAACCGCTCATGCTCCAGCCGCTGTTGACATACTGGGTGCTGCCATGAATCACGGCGGCATCAACCGTATTGGTGATAACCGCGCCGTCGGTATATACATGCGTTCCAACCGCAGGCACGGGCGTGCCGTGCGCGGATACAACCTGTAACTGGCGCTGAGGGTTGCCGGAAACCACATACTCGTATCCGGTGAACAATCCGTTCGACGCCATTGTCATGTATTCCGCCCAGAGCCAGTCCGCCGAACGAGCGACGGACGATACGCGCAACTCGTCAATCACACCTCTGAAACGAGTGGATGTGCCGACGCTGCCGATATATTTATCACCTGTATATGAATTTGGAAGACCGGCGTTCACTGATCCATCAGCCTGCCCATCCAGCCTGAAATGCGCAGTTGTCCCATTTGCGGAAACCGCGACATAGCGCCAGACCTCTGTTCCAATATCGCTCGTACTGGGGCCGCACCATTGGGGGCCGCCATGCCAATAGCGTTGCCTGGTAGGCGTTTCACCCCAGCCGGTCAGATATCCGTACCCCTGCATGGTAGAACTGGGCGGCTTATAGGCGCCGAAAACCATGCCTTGCTCTGTGGCGGTATTGCGTTTGATGAATGCTGAAATGGTCAATGGCGAGCCGGCCAGATTAAGCGATGTGTGATTGCCGACATTAATCCCGGCTGTGCCATCCAACTGGCGCCCCACCCCAACCCGTCCGGCTACAACAACGCCACCGGCGGCGCCGTTGTTGCCGTAGCTGGTCGAATCACGGTTGCTGTCACCCAGGTGCCAGACTCCGGCAAACCCTTCGCTCCAGGTCGCACCGCTGGCCGTGTATGCCGGCGGCGCCGTGTTCGCCGCATTACCCCAGAACATCCAGATATGCGATCCCTGGGATAACTCGGGCACCTGTACCCAGATGTACGACGTGCCGTTGACGTCCCATTTCTCGATCTCGTAGTTCAGCTCGGTCGCTCCATCACTGGAGGCGAAACGCAAATCGGCTGCAACCGGCGAAGTGAATCCATCATAGCTGAAGTTGGGAATGGATGAATCCAGCATCACCAGTACCGGGAAATATTCCAGCGTGCTGTCGCGGTCATAGCCGGCAAAGGTTATCTTCATCTTGTGGCTGTAGTTCCCGGCAAATGACGGCGGCGGCGCCTGCGTTGTGGCATCAGCCAGACTGGAATACGATGTATCGCCTTTGTCATTCCAGGCCCGCACACGGTAGTAGTAGCGTGTGGAAGCGGAAAGTCCTGTGTCCGTGTAGTTCCACACATTGGCGTCTAATGTCGCGATCTGGCTCCAGTCGCCGCTGCCGGACAGCGAACGCTCAACCTTGAAGCCGCTCTCGTTATCCGCGTTGTCCATCCATGACAGTTTGATCCGGCTGGTCGAGAAAGCCAAGGCGCTCAGAGCGGAAGGAGCCAACGCCCTGCCACCGGGATCCATGACCGTACGCCGCCACAAGACCTCCGTCGGGATGGTTTGTTTCGCAATTCCCGGTCCGGACCAGCTCACCGTCAAAAGCTGGCCGCCTGCTACTTCGAAATAGGTCGATTCCATGTCGTGTAATCCAGCCTGCAGGCTGATCGTGCCGGAACGTTCCTGTGTGCCATGCGGTCCGTCATTATCCACCACCAGTACGTTACCGACATACAGCTTGTCACCATCGTCCGAGGAGGTGTAGAAGGTGTAGTCACCGGCCGTCTCGACAAACAGGCAGCCCGTGAAACGCAAGGCGAAACTATCGTCGCGCTCGCGAACGGAAATATCGAACGTGGGCACCGTGCCTACGGAAACCGGTGTCAAAGTGCCGAAATCCGGCAGCCCGGAAGAGTATGTGCCTTCATAGTATTGATAGTATAGGCCCGGCAGTAAGCCCATATATTCAAACTGCACCTGTTGCGGCTGGGGCATGGCATTACCCTTGATGTCGGCAATGTTCTGCGCGCTCAGCATATACAGCGTGTTTGTGACCAGAGGCGTTACCGTCAAGATCACACTCCCGCCGTCGGCTTGGAGTGTCGCAGCGGAGATGGTCACGCCATGATCAAGGGCGTAATTGGACGCATTTTCAGCGCCTTGCGCGCCATTCCCGGACATAACCTTTTCGTTGAAGACCACCAATACCTTGTTCGAATCACTGATGCTGGACAAGGCGGTCATGAATGGCGGCTCATCGTCAACCTGCACCGTGACTTCCACCGTGGCTGTAGCGGTTTTGCCGCCCGGATCGCGAACCCGATAGACAAACGTATCCGTGCCGGTCCAACTGGAGTTGGTCGCCGTATAGACCGCCAGGTTACCCACTATTTCCACGGTGCCGTGGCCGGGCGATGTGACGATCACGTCCAGGGACAGCATCTCGCCATCCGGTTCCACATCGTTATCCAGCACCGGGATGGCTACCTCGTTGCCGGCCTGTACCACCGCCGTATCGTTCACGGCCACCGGCGCCGCATTGACCGTTACGCTCTGCTCGATCCAGGCGACGGCGCGCCACTCATCCATCACCATAACACGCAAGTTGTACACGCCCGACGCATCAAACGTGTGCGTCAGTTGGTTGGTGTCGGATAAACTGTTGTCGGGATATCCGGTCTTGGTATAGCCATTCATATACCAATGCGTCTGGTATTCAAAATCAACATGCGGGCTGTCGTGCTGGTCGGCGTCCGGATCAGTAAAGGCGACCGAAAATGTCACCGGTTCGCCGGGCGCCGGCTGGCTGACATTGCGGCTGAGACCGCTGATTTGCGGAAGCTGATTGGCGGGAGTCATCTTCGCACCCAGCGACAGGTCGCCATAATACATGAAGCCGGGTAAACGGAAATTAGCGTTATGCGGCAGGCGCAGGAGAACCGGGCCCCAACTCTCGCCGGCGTTGAGATGAACCGCAAGCCAGTCGTTATTGTAGAGTGCCTTGTCAATGGAAAAGTAGCCGAAATAGGTGACATAATGCGAGGAACAACTCATCAGATTGGCTCCGAACGCCGTATATTGATACTTGGCCACCGAGCCGTGAATTTCTCCGGCATAGCAGCCGCTGATGAAACCGAAGCGGCCCTGATGCGGTCCGGTCCCGGTTGCGGGTGAACCGTGATCGCTGCGGTAGATCACCTCGCTGCCCTGGCGCATAGGGGTTTCGATGTGGCCGTCTGGCCAATCAGTGGCCCCGTCCCATACATCCAAAAAAGCAGCCAGGTAATTGGCGTTGTGCGTGTATCCGGAGTTCAGACAGCGCCAGGCATCGCACGGCAAACGTGACTGGCCCGTGCGGTAATAATGGTTGGCATCCAGTGCAAGCTGAAGCTCCCGCATATCATACGAGGCAAACCGGCTGACCCAGATGTCATCCGGCTGTTGCACGTTGTTTTGGTTGAACGTAGTCATGTCCCAGTAGCAGATGTCGCCATCGGCGGGGTACGGCAGGTTGTAACCAAGCAGCAATGCGCCGCTCAGTCTGGCGGTTTCATTGGTATAGACCGAATGCAGATAGTTCCACATGTCCTCCACGCCGCCACTGCCCCATACCTTGACCAGCGGCGTCCAGCCCTCGTCATCTAAATCGGCAGCCAGCTGCTGCACCTCGTTGGACAGCTCCGGATAGAGATTGCCTTGAACAATGATCGCAACCGTCATGCCGTCAGGATCTCCGCCCTGGCGCACGAAAAGATCAACCTGTGCCGGCTCCGAGTAGGCAACGCCATCATACACACGCCAGGTGAAACTGTCCGCGCCAACATAGTCTGCGGTGGGGGCGTATTTAAATGTGCCGGACGTCGTGCTCAGGTTGACGATCTCCCCATGCAAAGGCAGGGACAGGATTTCAAACGTCATGGTCTGAACGTCGGGATCAGTGAAAGATAGTTGCACCGTTTCGCTTGTGACATTCGCGAAAACCTCTAAACTTTGATTATGCGCGATCGGCGCGGTGTTGGTGTTGATCGTGATAGTCCCCGTAGCTGTGCCGGATGTCAGGCCCTGCTCGTCTGTCGCTTGGTAGGAGAAAGTGACCACGCCCGAGAATTCGGGATCAAGCGTATAGTACTGCCGGTAATATGTTCCGCCATCAAAGCTGCCATGCGCAGGTGGATCTACTATTGAGTAAACGAGATCGTCACTATCGGTATGATCATCGCTACCATCCAACTCAATCACAATTTGAATCACGCCATCATCCACGCGCGCACTGACATCGTTGACTGTCGGCGCAGCATTGGACAGCACGGTAACGGTCACCGTGGCTTCGCTGGATTCAAGCCCCTCCTCATCACGCACCTTGTAGCGGAACGTGTCAACACCTGTCCCGTTGGTAGGGGTATAGCTGACATCACGACTATATCGCGGATAATTGATCAGATAGCGGTACTCAACGGTGCCCAAGGACGGTTGGCTCGTGATAATGTGCTCCAAATCGTAATAGCCGGTCTCTGCATCGCTGCCTGTAAGCGTAATATGCACGGTTCCGCCCTGAACAGCAGTAGCCGAGACTGGGTTTGCGGTAGGGGCCGCCGCCCAAGCCGGGATGGCAGCCATCAGCGCCAGACCAACTATCGCCCAACTGATGAGACGACCGGATTGTTTCTTCATTTTCCTATCTCCGTAATTGTTGAACCACATCGCGCGTCTCCTGTATTTTCTGTTCATAATACTGCCGGGGTTCTGTTTCCGTCGGCTTTGTCTGTTCAAGAAAATCGGCATAACCGGTAAGCATGTCCGCCGCGTCGGGATCGCCGATTTTGGCGCAGGCCTGCACGATTTCCGCACCGTACGACAGATTAACTCGCGGCTGAGTACGCACATAGGCGAGTTCCTTGCCCAGAAGTTGCACGGCCTCAGGTTGCGCAATATCACCTAACGCACGAACGCAAGCCACGCCAATGGCGACCGCATGACCATCATCGCGCTGCCGCACTGCTTCCAGTACCGCAGCAATATCGCCAAGCGCTTCCCGGCCAAGCAAAAGGCCCGTGGTTTCAATGCACTGGAGCAGCAGCGCGACATCATGAGTCTGCACCTCCTGCAAACGCGACCTCAAATACTGTGCCACCTCCGGCATATTGAGCTTGCCCAGTGCGACAACTGCGGCCCGGTTGAGATAGACATTTTGGTCAGCCACTGCCATCAGGATCTGCACCGCTTCGCGGTCGCCGCGCCGGGCCAACGCGCGGATATTCGCCTCACGCTGCTTCAGAGGGATTCGCGTATCGCTGAAACGGTCGGCAAGCTGGATGACGCCCTCTTTTTCCGTCAGATTCTGCGCACCAGCCACCGAGTTGGGCAAGTCCGTATCGCCAGATGCGGCAACCGGTGAAGCTGCCGCTGCTGTTCCGGTAGTAAGCGAAGCTCGGTCAGGAACATGGCGTCGGGGCTCCAGCAGCGAGCCGGGCGGCGAATCTGGTGTATCCATGGCATTCTTCTGAGAAGGTATTTCTTCATCTGGAAGCACCGGAACGGCGGCCACCTTCACGTCCTCCTTTTTAACCAGCGGCATAACCCGTGTTGAAAACGAATAATAGAGCAGGCCACCTAACGCCAATGCCGCCAGAGTAGCACACCAAATGAAGTGGGAGGATATTGCTTTTCCCATAAAACCATTCATGATTTATGATTTATAAAATAAACCCAATAAACAACAACCAAATACCATTAAATTTTTCCGAAACAAGCGGAAAGCAAAAAATAGGATCAGAATATGTATTCTCATGCCTTTGTTAAACTTATTACTTATTAACCTTTCGCAACTCAGCCTGAAAATCATCATAACTGCCTGCAAATCAAGCCGAGGTTCCTAAAGGTCGGCACTACAAGCGCT
>CAZOLK010000207.1:0-10033 GCA_964580325.1 uncultured Verrucomicrobiota bacterium
CGAACGGCCGCCTCACCAGAAGGACCTGGGCGCGCGATCATGCTTCCAGGACCACATGGGTGCAAAGTCATTATATTCCACGGTTTTCTTTCAGGGATCTCAAACCGGGCCCATATCTTGTCTGTCTATTGAGAGGCAATGGAACCAAGTAGGAACATACGCGATGGGTTCAAACCGACCAGCGCGGAATGTATGAGATGGAAGGGCTGCCCAGGATAGAGCACAAGCTGGACGTTTCCCATGAGCATTATACCAAGGCGACGGCGCATCTCATTCCGGACGGGGTGCAACATAAAAAAGTAAGTAGGCCCACAAGTATTGAATATCGATTGAATATCGATTGAATATCGATTGAACATCGGGGGAACCGCGAATGAAGTGTTAAAAGCCAACTGGTGCGGAGAAACATGCCCACATAGTGACATCAACTAACTTAGCCTGACCCGTCAACCTGGTCAGCTTGGTCAACTTGGTCAATCCGAAAGTTGCTGCTCAAGCCTCCACTGTTTTATATTGCACCCAGGATGACCGCATTGCGTCTTAAAGAAACTTGGGTATCTCAGTAGCATCTGGTGTCGTCGTCCGCCAAAAACTGACCGGCATCTATGTGGCATAGGATGGCCCCTTTGGTGCGAAGGAAGGGCTCGTTCCAGCGTTTGCTTCTTGAATTTGGGATGCAGCAAGCGTAGTGCCGCTCCAATAGTGCGTAGGAAAGCCCGAGCCGCTGTCAAAAAGCCGGTTGCGGCAACCGCAACAAGCCCGCAAGGTCCCGCTTTGTTTGTAGTCCCTGCTGGCTAGTAGACCCGAGACGCCCCGAAAGCCCCGAAAGCCTGGTCCACGAGCGTGCGATCCAGAAAGGGTGCAACATAAAAAAGTAGACCCCCAAGTATTGAGCATCGATTGAACATCGATTGAACATAGGGGGAACCGCGAATGAACGCGAATGAAGTGTTGGAAGCAATCCCAGGCCAACTGGTGCGGAGAAACATGCCCACATAGTGACATCAACTAACTTAGCCTGACCCGTCAACCTGGTCAGCTTGGTCAACTTGGTCAATCCGAAAGTTGCTGCTCAAGCCTCCACTGTTTTATATTGCACCCAGGATGACCGCATTGCGTCTTAAAGAAACTTGGGTATCTCAGTAGCATCTGGTGTCGTCGTCCGCCAAAAACTGACCGGCATCTATGTGGCATAGGATGGCCCCTTTGGTGCGAAGGAAGGGCTCGTTCCAGCGTTTGTTTGAATTTGGGATGCAGGGAGGCCTCGAACTCACGTAGGACAGGGCCAGTTAGGCGTAAGGCGATTACCAGACAAGCGTAGTGCCGCTCCAATAGTGCGTAGGAAAGCCCGCGCCGCTGTCAAAAAGCCGGTTGCGGCAACCGCAACAAGCCCGCAAACCGTTAAATGGCCGGTGGCGGCAGCCGCAACACGCCCGCGATGATTGCTTGAGCAGCCTATGGCTGTCTGGTTTACTTTTTTATGTTCCACCCCCTCCACGCCGGCGTCGGTGACCAGTTCATCGAGCATCAGCTTGAGCCCTTCGGCCTGGAAAGGAGTCCGGCGGTGGTAGTGCTTATGCCAGAACTCAGGGGTTACCTGGGGTCCGAGGAAACCGCGTTCGTACATCTTCTCGACGATCTCCAGCATGATGCCGCCGACCAGTCCCTGCTCGCCATTGGCCATGGGATCCGGACGCATCGCACCATTTCACCTTGCAAAAAAGTGAGTACACATCCCTTGCATGATTTTCAGCGCTCAAGGCAAACCAATGGATAATCTTAAATAAAAATGATTTTTTTCATTTTTTTATTTTTTTATTTGCAAAGTTTATTTCATAACGTCAGAATTTCTACGGTAATTCATTAGGGACAATCTGATGGTTATGGTCACCCATTTTTTTAAAGAGAGGATTCTTGTATGCGCAGATTCTTTGCACTGCTGTCAGTATGTGCGTTTGCCAACGTCGCACAGTCCGAAAATTTAGTTGGTCGCGCTGCCGGCGTATGCCGCTTTCAGTTGCAAAGTTTCGAGCAGAAACTTGTTTGCGTGCCTTGGGCGCCGTTTCAGCCAACCCTGGCAGCGACCATCAAAGGTGCGTGGGAAAATGCCGATCCTTCCCAGCCCATGGTTTTGTTGTGGAATCAGCAAACACATGCTTACCGTACATTCATCAGATCAAACAACGCCTGGGTCGATCCTGAAACCGGGCAGCCCGCGGAGGTGGACCTGCGTGCCGGACACGGCTTGTTTTTGCATAACAACCAGGATCGATCCCTGATAGTCTATCTGGTCGGTTATGTTAACTTGGAGCCGACCGAAACCCTGCGATTCAACCCGAACGTGTTGACGCTTTTCGGCTATCCGTTCAGCAGCGCCATGCCGCTGAGCAAAACAGAACTCGGCAAAACCTGGCGGCATACCTCCGGCAACAAGGATGAAATCATCGATTTCGACAATCAGGGCGCGGTTTTCAGCATGGCCGAGGCTTATTGGTACCGGCGAAATGCTTCTGATGAACTGGTGGTCAGGGAACCCCGCACCTATGCCGCTCCGTTCCCGACCAACAGCCTGTTCATCGCCAACATAGAGGTTTGCGATCGAGACTGCATGGCTCTGACCATTCAATGCGACAGCATCGATCACGACTTCATCGATATCTTTTATAAGGATGCGGCTTTTGACACGGTCATGGATTTTGACAAAGGCTGGAGCCTGGCGGACAGCGTACCTGTCACCGCCAACATCATGACCTGGTGTGACCATGCGCAGGAGCGCCCGCTTGGCAAAACCGCGGTACGCTTTTACCTGATCGGTACAGGCGCCGATTACAACCTGAACGGCCTTCCAGATGCCCGCGAACATTTTGTGCTGGGCGTTGCAACAGGGGATCCCCTGTTTGGCATATCCGCTCCTGACAAAACAGTGTCCGCAACGACTTCCAAAACAAAGCGCCTGCCATGCCTTAAAGATGCTGTGGGTCAAGACCTGGATCGCAACCACTATCCCGAAGATCTGCTCAGCCTCGTCACGCGGGTTTACATCGAATGCGGTAATACGGACTATATCAAAGGCAACCGCCATGTGTATCCCTATCCCAAATGGTTCAAAGCCGCATACAAGCAAGGCGGACGCTGGCGTGCATTGATCCCGCCGGTACAGCCTTTGGCGGATCTGAAGCTGACATGGTCCAATCCTATCGACGTGAGCGGCGAACAGCTCTATGTCCAGGACCAATTGATCCGCGTTTTCGGCGACAAACAGGACCAATGCCAGGTTTTTGACCTGCCGCTGTTCCAGTCCCAGGCTGATTGGATGTTTCACGAAAATCCACTGCTTTTACCCGCTGTTTCCAAGCTGGTGAAGGTTCGCTCCGATATCCTGACATCCTGGCATGCCGAAAAATCAGGCGACCGCTTTGTGTTGGAATTGAAGCCCAAAGGAACCGGACGCGATATGCTCTTGAACATGGAAGCATGGGGTGCGGAAACCGCGGCGCTGTGCATCGATCTTTTGCAAGGCAAGGAAAATATCGTTGCCCGGGATGTTGCCGGCGAAAGCGCTTGTTCCGGCGCTGTCTCCATCGAACTGCCATTAAGCAAATACCCTGAAGCCCGCAAAATCGTCGTGCGCTGTATCCGGGGTCCACTCGATATCGGCCGCATCATGCTTTATGAAGACGCGGACCGCGACGATCTGGATGGCGATCTCGAAGCGCTGGCAGGCACTGATCCGAATCAAACGGATAGCGATGGCGACGGCTATGACGATCTGGCCGAAATACTGGCCTGCACCGACCCGACCGACCCGACTTCGAACCCTGCCCCACGCGCCATCCGCGGTAAAAGCGTGGTAGCGACCAAAACCCTTGGCGCGCCGGAACTGGCCATCACCAACATCGTCCGCGGCGCCAGCGGGCTGACCCTGCAAATCTCCTGCCCCGGTTACATTGGCAAAAATCGACATTTTCTCCACGCACGACCTGCTTTCATCCAACTGGGTGCTCGAAGCCCGCGACGTCCTCACGCAAACCTCCATGCAATGGACCAAAAACTTCAACCATACAGCCAGAAGCTATGCCCTTGGAAACGCCGAATATGACAGCGATGGCGACGGCGCGCCCGATGCCCGGGAGCTGTTCGTCTACCATTCCAACCCCGCGATTACGGACACCGATGGCGATGGCCATTTGGACGGCTACGATCCCACACCGACCATGGCCGATTCGGACCTGGACGGTATGGAGGATGATTGCGAACAGACCATTGTCGATGCCAACCTCAACGATGCCATTCGCAGCCTCGATGACGTGTTTCCCGATGAGGATTACGACCATGACGGCATCAGCAATGGCGATGAATGCAAACAAGGCTCTTCACCGGTCAATGGGGCCAGTAAGCCGTCACGCATGTACTTCGCCCTCAGCGAAACCCTGATAGCCGAACCGAATTACACCAACAGCCCGGCCTCGACAGCGGTAGTCGCCGTGGTGCTCAGTCCCGCGTCCGCTTATACGGTAACAGGCAGCGTCACGCTGATCGGCGGCAGCGCCACGCCCGATGTGGACTTCACCAACAACTTGCCGCAAAATCTGACGTTCAACAGCGGCGAGACCCAGCAATTCGTCCGCATCAAAATCCTGTCGGATCGCATCTATGAGTCGGAAGAAACCATCTGTCTGCAAATTGTCGGCGCCTATACCGGCGGCGATGACAAGCACGCGATCAAAATAACGAATACAGAAGAAAGCCGGGGCAGCGACGGCGACCGACTGCCGGACTGGTGGGAGATGCGATATTTCGGCCATACCAATTACGGCGATGCCGACGATCCAGATCTTGACCAGTTGAGCAATTATGTGGAATACAGGCTGGGTGGCAACCCGATGAAAACCGCCATCCGGGACACAACCGGGCGAATCAACTTGAAAATCACCACGCCTTCATTTTAACTGATAAAGGAAATCCATGAAATCCATGAAACATTTATTGGCAACCATATTTTGCATTGGCGTCACTTTTAACCTACACGCGAATCCGCTTCAGGCCAGCTATCACTATTGGCCTGACTCACCCGATTGGGTGGAAATGACGAACCACATCTCCTGGTGCTATAGATCACTGGTCCAGCGCCTGGATGTTTTAGGAGCAAGTGCCCCGATCTCGCCAGCCCAAATCACGCCGACATATATCTATCCTTATCGAGACTATCAGAAATTCGCCTGGGCGATCGATCAACTGGCGCCAAAATTCGTCCATTCAAAAAAGGATTTGGTCAATTATTTCCGAACGCCGATTACCGGTAGTGTTTATCCTTACTCGTTTCCGATGTGGACCGCCGAATCACTTCATTTGCAGTCTTTTGGACAAACGACTTGGAGTACCAACCTTTTGCATAGCTGGTGTTGTCTGACGAATTATACCTTTCAATTTCAGGTTCAAAGCGCCATCTCCAATTTAAACACTACCTGGCAATATAGCGAAGAGTTTTCAAACCCGATTTATACGGTTTGTATATCTAATTGCGATTTGTTTGTAAGAGGCGATCCCTATCCTTCTGCCGGTTCTGTAAATAATGACTTTTCCGGAATCAAGAACTGTATGAAAAGTAATTTTGGGCAATGCATAGGCGAAGTGTCCAGTGTAAGATACGTGCAAGGGGAATTCATATACGAAGAAGCAGGTCTAACAAACCCTCTGCCTCATGCTATATACGCAGCTGCTGCCGCTGCTGTAGTTAATTCGAATAACTTCAACCTCACGTACAGCATCTATGGGTTCCGTGCTTTCGCGCAACCCGTATTGAGCGGTGTTTACAATCAAATACATTGCACACCCTCGTGGTATCTTTGGTTGGAAAGGCATCCTCGCTATACAAACAGTACCATTGACAAGCTGTATTACATAGATTTCGACTCCATACCATTCGAACATATGGTTCTTGCCAATTCGGTCCCCCGGCAAAAACAATCTGCTATATATGGAGGTTACGCCAAAGAAAGCCAAAGTATGCAGTGTGGAAGCAATATTAGGAACAAAAATCCGATAGACAATTCTTCTGTATATTCTTTTCCTGGATACGGCCATTATAGTCAAAACGCATATTGTATTGGCGCATATTGGATTTTGCGATGGGATATGAGCGAATTGGTCGGGCATGCACCAGCCATTACCTTCACGAACGCGATACAGAATTATGATGTCAATTGGGATGGGATCGTTGATGCAGGCGTCGATATTGCTTCACTCGGTAATGACTTTGGTACGATCACGTACCTGCCCCAATGCGAAAAACCCGTTGTGGTGTTGCCTTTGGGTACACCTCCCGCATGGTATCAGGGCATTCCGATCAACGCATACCTGACCGGCGGTAATATAACCAATTACCCATTCCAATATTTACTGCCGGACATGGTGGACGATGACGGATACAATACGGCATACAGTTTGAATACGCGTGTGCTGGAAAGCAATGCGAGTGGAATGGGTGCATCATTCCGGAAAAGAGTTTCTATTCTCAGACCAAACGGCAACATTGTTGTGTTCCAATTCTATAACAGCGAAAGTTCAGGAAGACCCATTGGTGTCAATTCGAACAGAACCTATCTGCTGTGGGACGAAACACCAGATCTGCACAAAGATAAAAATTACAAGTTGTCGTTTGATTCCGGGATACTACATTGCTTTGGATCGGATGGAAAACTTCAATGTATCGAATATGCAGATGGCTTGGTCTTGAATACCAGCGTACTTCCTGGATATTCGGTTCAGTACGCGGCTTACGGGACACAGTCCGGCCCCAATAGTATTACAGCCCAAAATGCCAAATATAACGTTTCGCTGTCTTGGAATGCCGACGCTCTTCAGAGCATCACATATACGCCTGTCGGCACATCAACCCATATCACCACCACGATCGGCAGGGACAGCAAAGGCAAAATTCAGTCACTGGCCAACAATACCTTCAGCGAAAACAACGCGGTCTACGCGCCGGCTCTCAACAAGATCACGTATGGAACAGGTGCATCCATAACGCAAACATAAACAGGTCGGATCGGTCAGGCCAACACCGTCGAACAGCATTGCAAGCTGACGCCGCAATTGGCCTATACCAATGTTTTCGAGCTGAACAACAGGAATTTGCCGGCAAAGATCCGGCATTATGTAAATGGCGATCATGCGGAAACCACGATCACCTACAACCCTAACGCACAGTATCTCTATACGCGTTATCCGCGCTACTTGAAGGTCCAATCCATTGAATATCCGAACAAAACCAAAGTGGAATTCACATATGACATTATGTTTGGATGGCTGCAAACAGTCACGTATAAAGGTTCGGGTGGAACTTTTGTGGAAACACATGAATATAAAAGCAGTGATTATAAGTTTATCAATCCCCTTTCAACCAATGACACCATCAAGTTCAACAATAATATCATCAGCCAAAACCAATGGCAGTATTCGCCGGCACAGATCAAGCATATCCAATGCAATCAGGGTGGAACAGATTTGATTTCGGTTGTAAACCGTAACACGGCAGGCATGCTGCAAGGAACACTGGCATCTGTCAAAACATTACTGGATACAAACACGCTGTCTTATGTCGTAAATGGACAAGTCTTGCGAACAACCACCCTGTCCACTTCTTCAGGCGATCAGAACATGGCTGAAATCAACGCTTTTGGATATATTAAAAAATCAGAGCAAAAACAGGATCATGTGGTTGTCGCCGGCATCACCAATACAATAACCGATGCTTTCGGCAGGCCATCCTGGATTCGTTATTTTAATGGCGAGTACTTGAAGCTCACATACAAAGGTCTGTTTGGCCCCGTGTCCTTCGAGGGTGAAGACGGGTCTGTCGTCACCAATACCATCAACAATATAGGTTGGGTTACAACGACCTTGGATCAGGCGGCGGGTATTACCTATTCCAGGCAATACGATCCTGACGGAAATCTGATTTATGTGACGGCTGGCGCAGATGACGATTCCTATGAAGTAGGTGCGTCTTTCGATGCACAGGGACGCATGAAAACGCAAACTTCGCCTTTTGGAACAACCCTGATCTCTTATTTTGATACGATCACCAATACGACAATTTCAATCGATTTTCCTGATGGACGTACGGCTTCCCAGTCGATCTTCAAGGATGGCGCTCCTGCATCCCAAACAGGTACGGCAGTTAGCCCACGCCACTTCACTTACAGTTCCTCGGCCAATCGTTTCAAGGTGCGGGAGACGTTGGCGGCGCCAGGCGCCCAAGGATTGCAGCAATTCACTGAAGCAACCGTCAATATGATCGGCCAGGCAGTGAGTATCACGAATGCTGGTTTGGCGGAGATTGTACCTGTGTACAACGCCCAGGGGCATGTGCAAAGCATTTCCATAGGCAATGGCGTCCGCTATGCCTGCACCCGCGACAAACGCCACGCCATCGCCGATTTCGGCCTGGATCTGAACGGCAATGGGCAGATCGATAAAAGCTCTACCGACAGGCTGCAAACATCCGGCTATTCCGTACAGAGCGGGCAAATCATCAACCAGCTTTCCACCTATGAAAAAATCAATTCGGTTACAGCCACCAAAACAACTGAATCCCGCATGGCCACGGACGGCAAATCCGGCAGCGTCGAATATCTCGGCCGCAACAACACGTTTTCGCAAAGCGCATACTCCGGACCCGGTAAATTCACCGTTAACACCGTTTGCGCGAACGGCATCCGTGAAATCCTGACCTATGACAAATGGCGGTTGATGAAAGTCGAACGCAAGGACAGCCAGAACCATCCAATCTTCGAAGAATCCTATACCTATTCGGGTCTGGGCAAATTACGTTTCATCGACAACAAATACAGCGGCCGCACTGAAATCAGTTACGACGCCCAACACCGCCCCCATATCATCGACCCGCCCGGTACTCCGCCCATCACCATCCACTACGTGCCCCACACCCGCCGCATCGACACCATCGTACGCGCTGACGGCACGCCGATCAAATCCCTTTACGATGTGCACGGCTTGCCCACCCGCATCTACGGCGCCGGCTTGTTCGACACCAGCTACGGCTGGGACGACCAGCGCCGCCTCACCAACATCGTCGCCAACCTGGACAACAGTTCCAGCCCCAATCCGGACAGCCACAACTTTACCATGACCTATGGCCAGGCCGCCTACCGCTCCGCGGCCGCGCTCACACTGGACCCGGAAACCGGACTGCTCGAAGACAAGAAGTTGGCCGAAGACGCCCAGAGCGTATCCACACGCGCCTACCGTGAAAACGGCCAACCCCTGACCTTCACCGACGAAGACGGCAAAACCTCCTTCACCAGCTATACGCCCAACAGCCCGGACGTTTCAGGTGTCACCTATTCCGACAGCACGCCCAACCTCACGGTCAGCGCCCGCAACCGCCTGGGTCAAGCCACCACCGTTGCGCAGAGTTCGCAGATTAAACGCACCTACACCGTGGACGGCCGCATCACCGGCGAAATACAGACCGACGCCGGATTCAGCCTGACCAACACCTATGCAAGCATTCACAACGGCTTCACCTCGCAAACCTATAAAAAAGGCGGCAACTTCACCCTGAACTATGCCTACGATGGCGCTTCCCGCGTGCGCAACATCAACTTCGGCAACAACAGCATCTCCTACGAATACAAGCCCTATTCCAGTGTGATCGGCGCCGTCACCGTCTCCAACAACGGTCAGCGCGTCTATCGCAAAACCCTGGAATGGGACCAGGCCAAAGGCCGGATCGACAAGATCGACTACAAACACAACGCCGCACTCATCGAAAAATACAACTTCACCTACGAAGACAACTCCGACCTGATCCAAAACATCGAAATGGGTCAAGGCGCCACCTGGACCTACGACTATATCAAAGCCGCGGACCGCCCGTTCTTCCTGAAGCACGCGCTGTTCGAGCCGGGACAGCAAAAACTGTTCAGCAAAAACGAATTCGACTACCAGCACGACCGCATGGGCAACCTGCTCAAATACGGCCGCCAGGTAGACCTGCAGTTCA
>CAZOLK010000208.1:0-9909 GCA_964580325.1 uncultured Verrucomicrobiota bacterium
TTGCTCCTGAGCAGCCGCTTCAGCGCCCAGTCAAAACTCACGAGTTTGCGTTTTCCCGGTGTCATGTACGTCGTCCATCGTTTAATATCATGTCAGAAACGTATCACACGCGACGCTGTATCGCAATGAAAAAGCCGTATCCGCCGTCAGACAGGAATGTCATGAACCTGATGACTTATGCCGGATCCATCACCAAAGACTGTCCCCACTTTGAGGGCAGCAGCGGGACGCCGGTCGACTTCCAATTTATCTTGACACGCGGCCATAAACATACGACGCTCTGCGGCCATGCACAACCAGATACAACCTTTTCCAGCAGAACATAAAGCCAGAGCGCTCGTGGTCAAGATGAGTTCTCTGGGCGACCTGTTCTGTGCCTTGCCCACTGTTCATGCGATTAAAAAAGGTCTGGATGTGGCTGTTGACTGGGTGGTTCATGAGGCTTATGTCGATCTGGTGCGTTGTTTCACCGACGTCGACCAGGTGCTTGGGTTCCCGCGCCATGGTTTTGCGTGTAAAGCTATGGCATTTTTTCGTGCACTGCGCCAACGCCGCTATGCCTATATCCTCGATTTGCAGGGGTTGCTAAAAAGTGCGCTGGTCTGCCGGCTGGCGCGCGGTGGTCGACGGATCGGGCCGTCCTTCTGTCGCGAGGGCACATCATGGCTTTTAGCCGAACGAGCCGGTACACTGGACAAGAACCGCCATGCCGTGGAAGAATGCCTGGATACCGCGCACTATTTGGGGGTGGATCCCGGAACACTTGCATTTCCGGTGCGACCGCCACCGTCAAGCATTGCTCTGCATAGGCCGTCGCTGGGTCTGCTGCCTGGTTCGCGCTGGCCGACCAAGAACTGGGATGCGGATTTTTTCATCGAGACCATCAGTCTGCTGCGCCGGCACAAACAGGTGCAGGTGGTGTTGCTTGGCGGGCCAGCCGAAGCCACACTGTGCCGGACCATTGCGGATGGGCTGGATGGCGACGTGCTTGAATTGGCCGGCAAAACGACGCTGGTCGAGATGCTGGCGGTGCTGCGTGACCTTGACGCTCTGCTCGCCGTGGATTCCGGACCGTTGCATGCGGCCGCGTCCCTGGGCACGCCGCTGGTTGCCCTTTACGGGCCGACCGATCCGCTACGCACCGGCCCCTATGGCTGCCGCGACCGCGTACTGACTGTGACCGACCTGGCGTGCAGGCCATGCTTTTCGCGTACCTGTGAGCGGGGGGACCGGGCATGCATGGGGCAAATCCAGCCGCAAAGGGTAGTTGAAATGCTACTCGAGATAGTATAGTATTTTATACTTCACAATGAAGAAATGGGTCAGGCGATATATGGAGTAGGGTTGGCTATGAAAGTGAGAACGCGATTTGCACCCAGTCCGACTGGGCACGTACATATCGGCAACATACGGGTTGCCATCTACAACTGGCTTTTTGCACGCCATTTTGAGGGTGATTTTCTGCTGCGCATCGAAGATACGGATCGCAAACGCTCCACACCAGAAGCGGTTGCCACTTTGCTGGACAGCCTCAAATGGCTCGAACTGTATTTTGATGAAGAACCGCTCTACCAATCGAGTCGCGAGCAGGATCACCTGGAAGCCGCTGAAATGCTGCTCAACAAAGGGTTGGCTTATAAAGAAGATAAAGGCGGCGCCGGAAAGGGCGAATGCATTATCTTCAAAATGCCAAACCAGGACATGACTTTTTTCGATGAAGTCAAGGGCGTGTTGACCAAGGCGGCCGGTGATATGGCCGATTTCGTCATTGTCCGCTCCAACGGGTCGCCCACCTTTCACTTGGCCAATGTGATGGACGACGGGTTGATGGGCGTGACCCACGTGATTCGCGGCGACGACCACATCGAAAACACCTTTAGGCATGTGGCGTTGTATGAGGCGCTCGATATCCCTATTCCGGCTTACGCACACTTGCCTATGATCGTCAACGCCCAGGGCAAACCCTATTCCAAGCGTGATGGCGATGCTTACGTGGGCGATTTCAGACGGGCCGGATACCTGCCCGAAGCCATGCTCAATTACCTGGCCCTGCTAGGCTGGTCTCCGGGCGATGATCGTGAGATTATGGACCGCGACGAGATGATCGATCTGTTCGATCTTTCGCGTGTCCGGTCTTCGGCTTCCCAGTTTGACACGCAGAAACTGCGCTGGATGAACGGCGAATACATGCGGCGCATTCCTTTTGATTATTACGAGGACGCCTGCCGTAACCGGTTGATCGTGGACGGTATATGGGATGACACCATTGACGATGCCTATTTCCACGCCGTGCTGGAGTTGATGGGCGAACGTATTCACGTATGGAGCGATATCACAAAGCAGGCCGCCTTTTTCTTCAAGGACGACTACGCTTACGACGAAAAAGCGGTCAAAAAACGGCTCAAAAAAGACGGCGCCATGCAGCGGTTGCGTGACTTGAAAGAGCGTTTCGCCGGTGTGACCCCGTTCAAGGCCGACGGTCTGGAAACGGCGTTGACGGAACTGGCAGCCGAATTGGAAATCAAAACCGGACAATTGATCCATCCCGTGCGCGTAGCCGTTTCCGGTATGGCCATTGGTCCCGGTTTATACGATATGTTGGAATTGCTGGGACGTGAACGTGTGCTCAAACGCATCGAGCGGACCATAGTCCTTTTACAGTGCGTGACCGAATTATGAACGATCATCCCCAAGATACACAGCCTCAACGGGTCGTGGCCATCATCGGTCGGCCCAATGTCGGCAAGTCCGCGCTATTCAACCGTATGATTGGACGGCGCCTGGCCATTGTCCATGAGCAGGAAGGTGTCACCCGCGACCGGTTGATCGGCGAAGTCGTCTGGGAAGACCAGCGGTTTGAAGTGATCGATACCGGCGGCATCGGTTTGATGGACCAGGTCCGCTCAGGCGATCTGATCACCGATTGCATTGTACAGCAGGCGGAAGCCGCGATCGAGGATGCGTCCGTGCTGGTGCTGGTTGTTGACCTCCAGACCGGCATCAAACCCATGGATCTGGAAGTGGCGCGGCTGGTGCGATCCGGTGGTCGCACGGTCTTCGTGGCCGCCAACAAGGCGGACAACGACGACATGGCCGATACCGCCGGTGAGTTCGATCAACTCGGTTACCCCGTGTTCCCCGTATCCGCCATGCACAACCTCGGCGTGGAGGAACTGATGCAGGCTGTCCTGGAAAAGCTACCACGCGCGGATGAGCGCTATGAGGAGGAGCACCCGCTCAAAGTTGCGGCCGTGGGCCGGCCCAATGCGGGTAAATCGTCCTACATCAACCGCCTGTTGCGCAGCGACCGCGTGATTGTCTCCGATGTGCCTGGAACCACGAGGGACAGCGTCGAAGTGCCTTTTTGCGTGGGCACGGGGGCTGCCACGCGCCACTATTTGCTGATCGATACCGCAGGCATCAAGCAGCGCCGTAAAGTGAAAAACACGGTCGAATATTTCAGTATGGTGCGGGCGGAGAAGAGTATTGAAAAAGCGGATGTCGTGGTGGTGCTGCTGGACGCGGAAAAGGGGCCATCCAGCCAGGAAAAGAAAATTGCTTCCCTGGTGCTGAACAAAAAGAAAGGCTGCCTGTTGGTCGTCAATAAATGGGACCTGGCCGTCGGGATCACCACCCAGCGTCAGTACGGAAAGGCGCTGAGCGAAGCCTTGCCTTTTCTGGGTTATGTCCCAGTGATGTTCATCTCCGCCAAAAGCGGCTACAACATCCGCAAATCCATCGAAGCCATTGATCATGTGGCATCCCAGGTGCGGGCCACTCTGACAACGGGCGTGCTTAACCGGGTGCTGCAGGATGCATTTCAACGCTATCAGCCGCCGATTGTACGCAATAAGCGGCTGAAACTGTACTATGCGGCCCAGCTCGGCGTGCAACCCGTGCGCATTCGGCTCTACGTCAACAACGAGAACCTGCGCAACAGCAATTACGAAGCCTACTTGCAAAATTGTCTGCGTCGTGCGTTCGGTCTGGAAGGCGCGCCGTTGGTACTGGAATACATTTCGCATAAAAAACGACCCAAACCGCCAGAGGCGTAGGGGACCGCCGACAAAGTGCCAAAGCGTGTAATATAGAATGAGCCTGGGCGGATTGGGATCGGTCGTGGCCATTGCCTTGGCGCGCATCGGTGTCGGACACCTGATTCTGGCCGATTTCGACGTGGTCGAACCGAGCAACCTCAATCGCCAGCAATATATTATCGATCAAATCGGTTTGCCCAAGACCCAGGTCCTCTTGGACAACTTGGAACGCATCAATCCCTATGTCCGCTATGAAACGCACAATGTCCTGCTTATCCCGGAAAATGTACCGCGCATTTTTGTGGACGTTGACGTGATGGTGCAAGCGTGATCAGAAGGTCATGCTGATGCAGAGTTTTCCACGGGCTTTCCTGGACCTATGACTGGCTGGGCAAGCCGCGCGTGGAATCGGGTTGCGCGAATTGAATCCGCGTCTCGAAGTGGAGATCGTGCCGGAAAACATGAGCGAAGAAAACGCGCTGTCAGCCACAACGCAAGTGAAGGTGTTGAGCCCCGAAATTTTCATCAATGCACAGGGCCAATTCATGTCATGGAAGCCAACAACGCCGCATTCGTCATGGGCGAGAATGCGGCGGCGTGCCGGGGTCTGAGTCCGTGGCGGGCAAACGAACTGTTGTTACGGAACTTGGGAGAACCGACGCGTTCCACGGAAGCCGGGGAGAAGCCGAAAAGGCAACGACCTGGTCGTTTTCATTTTCATCTCAGTGTATGGCGTCATTTACACTTCCTTTGCTATAAACCGCCGATCCCTTCGAGTGGGTCGAACCCTCGACGGGCATTACCCCGCCTACGTCGCGCAGTTGCATGGCCATCCGGGCTCAGGCCGCACTGGTGAAACAGGTCGTATTCCCCCTCGAAATCGTGCCGACCAAAGTCGCCATCGCCGTTTCTACCCATTATCGTGGAATCGCGTTTTACGGCCAACCCATGAGTAAGCCAGTCGCCTTTATGGTTGTTATCGTCTTTCTCCCATCTCCGTTACGAACGTTGCGGATCACGTGCGGCTTTAGACCGTCGCGTGCATCCGGCTTGTTGGGCTTCCCGATTGCTCATTTCTTCTGCCATTTGTCCTGCGCGTCTAGCACAGACCTCGGGTCGTCACCATCGAGCCATTGTTGCGCGGGTGCGCTCCCGAGAAGGAACGCATCCCAGAAAGCGGTACTGAGTGCAATGATGGCGCGATGGTGATTCGGGTTTCGCGGCTCGGCATCACCCGGCAGGGCGCGGTCCGTGAAGGCGGAGTGCTCGGCGCCGAAAAGAACCAACTCGTACTTGCTACCCGGCGGCAAGGCGGGAAACACCGCGAGACGGGATTCCATGTCTGCGTCGCCAATCGGAGCAGTGTCTTTCGTGCCGGTCATCAGCATCCAGGGTAGCGAGACCTTTCCAAATGACGCTTCAGGCGTACCTCGTCTCGGGCTGCTGGGGCTCATGATGACCGCAGCGGCAATGCGTGCATCGGTGAACAATGCCTTTCCCCGTCCAGTCATTTGTCCGCTTACTGCCTGTGTGGTCACGGCGCCAAACGAGTGACCCGACATACCAACCTTTCGCAGGTCTAGCCTTCCCGCCAGCGCATGCCCCACTGTCGTATTCCAGTGATCGAATTGATCCAGAACGGCAGGAACATCCTTCACGCGCAGCAGGAAGTTCTGTGCGCTGGCTGCCTCGCGCATGGCCTGCATTCGCCGTCGTGGGGACTCGTCCTTCCATACACCCGTATCGCTTCCGGGATGCTGGAGAAATACCGACACATAGCCTCGTGCAGCCCAATGCTTGCCAAGGTAGCTGCTTCCTTCCCGAGATCCGCCAAGCCCATGACTGAACAAAACCACTGGTGCCGCCTGCATAGCCTGCGGCAGATAGACGCGGACGGGGATGTCACGATGCCGTTGTACATCCTTAACAATCAGGTCCACAACCTTATGCTTGAAGTCTGTAAAAACAGCTAGGGGATCGTAGTCGTCCCCGCACGCAGTTGCGAAAGCCAGCAATAGGAAGCAGCCGATTGTTGGGATGCCACACAGACCTATCGAAGTTCTTCTCATATCCTGATTCCCCTTCCCGCCCAACGTCGCCCATCAGCCGCCCCGCTTTTGGGCGTCGGCTGGGTTTGTTCGCCCATTCTTGATTCCCTGACTGCGTCCAGGATGTCTTGAGTCGTTGCTTTGGTTTTAATCCCCGAAATATCAAAGGGGGACTTGCGCTTTTTATTTTTTGCCCTTAAATAAAATACCGAACCATCCTTTCTTAGAATTTCGATTTCTTCCTTTTTAGCAAGCTGTAGCAGCTTTGAAAGATTCTGACGGGCTTCTGAATAAGTAAACACTTTCATTTTTAATCACTCCAATATTTCGATATTCAATTCTAGCGCCAGCCCCAGCGCTTCCTGAACATCTATTGCCACCAACCTCACTGAGATATTGCCTGTTGCTCTCTGCGCAGATAATGCTTCCTTGTTCGTGACCTGCTTCCGTTTATACATGGCGGATAAAGCATTGCCAATTTCATATCGCAAAATTTCCGGGGCAAGAACTTCGGCTCCTGACGTAAGTTGGATGATGCGACCCTTCTCTCGTTCGTTCAAAACTACTGCCAGAAAGATATTTGTGTCTGATATGATTTTTCATGTAGATAATTGTACAACTGATGGATGTTTTGTCAAGGGCCGACGGCACAAGCGATATGGCGTTCTCTGGGCGGACCGATTTAATAAGAGCGTGCTGGTGGAGGGTCGACGGGAACGGGGACTTTGTGACGATCCGAAGGATCATCGTTACAGCGGCTATGGGGAGTCGGTTGGCGTAGAGAGTCCGGTAAAGGAGCGTGCCCGGATAGGGTTGATTTGGGTGCTATGGCCTGAGGCGGGAGACAGCTTGGGAGGAGGCGGGCAAGGCGTATCGAATGGTAATGTTCGGGCGGTTGCTCGAAGAGATCGAGAAGGAGGGCGAATCAAGGGATTGCCTTCGATTCGATCACAAGAACCTGAAGGAAGAACCCTCACAGAGTCTGCGCATGCTGGTGGGCTTGAGGAAGTCATGGGCGAGCAGGCCGCTGACTGTTAGAGAAGACACGGTCGAGTAGGGGCCGAGTACGAGGAGATCGACAAAGCTCGCGACAAAGCTTGCGACAAAGCTCTATGTGCTGCATGCATTAAATGATCGGTGTTGAGCATAATATGTCATTGGCGGTTTTAACACGCAATCTCCCCATGGACGTTCCGGATGCCTGGTGATGTGTGCAACAGCTTCCTTTCGGCTCTATCCAGGCATAGGCATGTTTCTTGCTGTAACAGAATGCAATGGTGAAAACGATCCAGCGATATTGGCGGTTTGTGGGCGCGTATGTCAGGTCCATGCGTTTGTACTATGCCTTCATTACCGGCCTTGCCGGTTGGATCGGCGTGGCTTATTATGCTTATGAGCAACCCGAGGCTGTTGGATTAACGCGCAAGGTGTTGATTCTGGTCATGCTTTTTCTCAGTTGGGGCGTGAACCAGATTGTCAACGATTGGCTCGGATTGGCGGAGGACAGGATCAATGCGCCGCATAGGCCCATGGTCACCGGCGAGTTGCCGCCTTCACCGGCCCTGACCGTGTCCGGACTGCTCATGCTGGCGATCGGCGTCGTGACCTGGCGGCTCCAGCCCCTGGCGCTGGCGCCGCTCGTGCTTGGGGTGGCCCTGAATGTGCTCTATGAAGTTGCCAAAGCATGGTCGCTCTGGGGCAATATCGTGTTCGGCTGTGCCATAGCCATGTGCACGGTCTATGGCTACCTTGCCTGCGGTCCGCCGCTCCAGCCGCTCTTCGCCGGTTCGCGCATCGGCGCTGTGCTGATGGTGGTCCTGATGAACGGGTTGATGACCTTCTATACCTATTTCAAAGATGTTCGTGGCGACAGACGGTCGGGTAAAAGGACGCTGGTCGTGCGTCTGGGTTTGCGTAGGGCGCGCTATGCCGGTCTGCTTGGCTGCGTGCTGCCCATCGCCATGTTTTTTCTGCTCCAGACCGTCGGCATGTTGCCGACGTCGCGCTCGCTTTGGACCACGCCTTTTATTTTCTGTGCCTGCACAACCCTGTTTCTGCAAGGCTGGACCGCCTGCCTTTACCTGCGCCATCCCTATGGCGTTCGCGCCTATTTCAACCTGGCCGTCTGCATTCGCGCCTGCGCCGCTGGCCAGGCCACGGTCATTGCTGCGTTCAACGGATCATTGGGCGTTTATCTGCTTTGCGCAAGCTATGTCTTGATCGGTTTTTTATTTGATGTATACAAAGATGCGAAAGCTTGAACTTGGGAACGATCATGAAAAAATCACGTCATTACCTCACCGGCTGGCGCAAGCGCTGGATTTACCTGCGCATTGCGCTGGACGTATTCGCCTATTTCGCCGGTCGTCGCAAGGCGCTCGGGTTGTCGCTGGCCCAATTCGTCCAATTCCTGCGCCGCGCCCTGACGCTGCTCCAGGTGTTTCGCCACAACAAGGTGGTGCGCGTGAGTAAAGGCTATAAGCTGCATCTCTACTTGCCGGCCTGGCCTTCGCCCGCTTTCTATAACGCGATCCGCTCAAAGTTGCTGCGCGATCCGCCTGGCCCGGTAACCGTGGTTTTTTCCATGACCAAGCGCTGCAACTTCCTTTGTGAGCACTGCTACCAGCGGCTTGACCAGGGGCCTGACCTGGACAAAGATCTAATGATCGATCTGGCGCGCAAGGTTCAGGACGAGGGCGTGTCGCTGTTCGACATCGAAGGCGGCGAACCTTTTATGCAGTACATCCGGCTGCATCAACTCGTACGCGCCATCGATGACCGGTCCGAAATCTGGATCAACACCAACGGGTTTGACGTGGCGCCCGATAAGCTGGCCCAGTTGCGCGAGGCCGGACTCTATGGCCTGATGATCTCCATTCACGACCCTGATCCCGCCACCCACGACCAGTTTTCCGGCATGCGCGGTTCGTATCAGTGCGCCTGCGATACGCTGAATCTGGCCCGCTCGTTGGACCTGGCCACGGCCATCAATTGTGTGCTGTCAGAGGAGTCTCTCAACGACCAGGGGCTTGAACGGATCATGGATCTGGGCCGCGATTATGCCTGCGACTATGTGCAACTGATCCACCCCAAGCCGGCCGGGCTCTGGCTCGATAAGCAGAAGCCCATGCAGTGCGACCCGAAACTGCTCGAAAAAGTTCGGCGTGCACACATCCGTTACAACAGCGCGGCCCGCGCCGATTATCCCTCGCTGGCTGCCCAGGCATTCGAGGAGCATGCGTCCGTGTTGGGTTGTACGGCCGGCGCCGTGGATCGGTTCTATATCAACGCCTGCGGTGAAGTGCAACCGTGTGAGTTCCTGAATCTTTCCTTCGGCAATGCCGGCAAAGAGGACTTCCAGGCCATTTACGACCGCATGCGCGCCTGTTTCCCGCATCCCTGCACGGACTGGCTCTGCTGCACCCAGGCCGTCGCGATTCGCGATCTGTTCAAACAAATTCAACAAATCAAAACTCCGCTGTCTTGGCCCGAGACCCGGAAGCTGATCGAATCCTGGCAGCGTGGCAAACCCACGCCGGTCTACAAAAAGTTGGGCATCTACGCGCAAAAGGAAAACAAGGATTGACCATGAAACCAAAGCGGTTGTTGCTGATCCGTAACCCAGGTTCGCGCGGCGGTCGCGCTACGCGACTCTGGTCGGTCTGGGACCGCGAACTGGCGCGGGAGAGCGTCGCGGTCGACTGTGTCGACACGGTCATGCCCGACGATGCACTGCACCTGGCACGCGACGCGCGTGGTTATGACCTGGTGGCAGCGGCCGGTGGCGACGGCACCATCAATCGCGTAATCGATGGCCTCTTGCA
>CAZOLK010000209.1:0-9846 GCA_964580325.1 uncultured Verrucomicrobiota bacterium
GTCTTTTCCGCTGTGATGGAATCGACTGCCTGCACCTCATCCACGATGTCCTCGGCCCCGGCGCAGAGGATAGCGTCGCCGGCCTTGATCAGCGCACGAGCCAGGATGGGAACATCCGTACGCTCCCAATCCACCACGAACCTGGCCTCGGGCTGCTTGTAGAATGTCGGGGCAAAACTGACGGCCTTGGCCTTGTCCTTGACCGGCTCCTCGGCGCCGGGCCGGATCACGTCGGGATCCTTGTTCGCGGCAAACAGGCGATATTCATACGGCGTGCTCCAACGGAAGTACTGCCATTGCCGACCAAAGCCATAGACCTTCTTGTCGTCGAACGCCAGCACTTTGCCGGACGGGGCCATCTTGCCTGGCCCGTAATAAAGGCTGGCGCCCTGGCCCGAAGCGCGGCCGTAAATCCAGTAGCTGCGATGCCACCAGGCGTCGTCCAGAAAACCGGTAGGCGAAAACAGGTGTGCGCCTTCGCCCTGCTGTTCCGCGGTCCAGATGGCGTCGACCTTGGCGCGCGCGAAATCGCGGGACATCTGGAGCGTGCGCATGTAGATGCGCTCCGGATCGCCGGCTAGGATGTCGGGCAAACTGACCGGCAGCGTTTTGCCCCAGGCCAGCACGTGCACATTCTCGCCGGTTTCCGGATGCTTGTCGTCGAACACCGCCTCGGCCAACTTGCGCCCGGTCGCGGCGTCGAGTTTGAGCATGCGCAAACCGCCGTCCAGAAAAGCCGACCTCCCGGCCACGGCCCAGACCACGCCATCCATGACCAGCGTACTACCATGCAGCGGCCAGAGGGACTCCAGCCGCTCGAACGCAACCGTGTAACGCTGGATCGGCGCGCCGCGGAATTTCCAGACCAGCTTGCCGTCCGCAGCGTCCAAGGCATAGAGCCAGCCGTCACGACAGCCGAAGATACAGCGGTCCGCCCCCTGTTCCGCCGCACGCCACAAGGTTGGCGGCGAATCGACCGGGGCTGCCACATGACAACGCCAGCGCTCCTGGCCGGTGCGGGCATCCAGGGCCATGACGGCATGGGTATCTTTGCGCGCTACGTAAACCTTGCCGCCGGCAACTACCGGCGGGGTCAGGTCGCCGCCGAGAACCACGGTCCAGTTTGAGCGCAGCGCAGTCGGCAACGCGCCCGGCGTGCAGCCGCTGCGCAGGGCGTCATAGCGGTAGGTGGGCCAGTCGTCGCGCGCCGACCATTGCGGTGCAGGCGCTGCGTCGGCATCCGCGAGCGCCGACCGCTTGTGCCGGTCGGTCGAACCCACCACATGGCGTTCGTCAGCTTCCACGGCCCCCGCGGTGAAAGGGACCGGTCGCGGATGCAGCGCGGAATAACCGGCTAGCTTCGACTCAGCATAACAGGAACAGGGACTGGGTGGCGCATAGAGCAGTCCGTTACAGGGCAGAATGCCGTAAAGACAAGTGCCGCGCGACCAGTGGTGGGGTGTCCAGCGGTTGGTGTCCAGGTCTACAAACTCGATGCCCATGCGTGAGAGCAAGAGGTAACGTATGGTTGCCTTGGCGCGATGGCAGCGGTGGTGGAACCAGGGAACCTTGACGTCCGGCATGAAGTCATGGGCCACGCTCCCGTCATGCGCGTTCAAGGCCAATACGCGCCCGGTTCCCTCGCCGCGCGGCGCACAGATATTGCCGAACCAGACCAGGTTATCGATCACGAACAAGTCCTCCGGCGAGCGGTAGCCTGATGGTAAATGCTCTGCGTTCCACAGTTCCCTGCCGGTTTTCGCGTCCAACACGTGCATGGTGTCAAACCCGCCGGAACTGCCTGCATAGCCGATTTTCTTTTTGCGCAACTCTCCGCCCACGTCACCGCCGGAAAAGAAAAGGCGTCCATACTGGTGCACTAGGGTCACGCCATACCAGGCCGGAAATTTTTTTGACACCGGCAGGTCTGCCGAGGTCCACACCGGCGTACCACGTTCCAGGTCGAGGCAGCGGATACGACGACCGTCGTGGAAAAAGACGTGACCCGCAGCGATGGTCGGCGACAGTGGTACGACAGCGGTTTCACGTTGCCAACGCGTCTGCCCGGAGTCGAGATCCACCGCGTACAGGATCGAAGGCGTGGGCGTCCAGCTCCAGCGTGACACAGTGCTGTCAAGACCCTTGACCGTATCGTACGATGCGAAATGCGGTGTCTGTTCCGGTCGAGCCAGGGCCAGCAGCGTGCGGTCAGCGCAGAGGATCTCCTCGGTGCGTGCAGTGGCTTTAAACACGCGCAGCGTTTCGCCGCTTACGGCAGCCAACTCGGCGACCGGCGCGTCAAGGCCCAGGGTGACATACACGTTGCCAGCATGGGTCACCAGCCGGCGCGGGAGCTGGGCCGGCCCCATCTTGAGCGGCCAGAGATGCGGTGCCCAGTGATCGATGTCGCGCTTCCAAAGCAGCTTGCCGTTGAACGCGTCGTTGGCGACCAGGCGCCATTGGGGCGGGTACTCGATGGATGCTGCCGACGCTTCATCGATGATCGTATAGAGCCGCGGGCCGTCGGCTACGGCTGCGCTGACGCTGGACATGTGATCGTGGTGCCGCGTATAGCGTGGACCTTGGATCCACTGGAGACCGCGCGGGAAATCGATGGCCGTATCATGCGCCACCGCATTGTTGTCGGCTTTATTCAGGTAATGCGGCCAGATGTCGAGGTTGTCAGGCCGTGGTTGGACATATGCTGGCTTGTGCTGCGTCGCGGTTGACGAACGAAAAACCACGGCCCCGCCCGGCGCCAGGATGCGCTGCATCGCCTTGGCGTCAAATCCGACCGCCGAGTCGGGCAGGATGACCAGGTTGACCAGGCGATCAACATAAGGCCAATGCGTGCCGTCCCAGGGCGCTACGCTGATCGGGCCGTGCAGATTTCGCGCAGCCAGGGCTTGGCGCAAGGTGCGGGCGTCGAACGCATCCTGTTCAAGCGCATGAACCAGAAAAGGGCCGGCCTCCCGCAACGCAGCGAGCAGGTCCGGATCGTTGCAATCGGCCACGACGACCACGCCGCCGTGCACACCGGCGTTGCGCGGAAGATCGTCGACAACGCCGGCTATCGTGTACCATGCAAAACCGAAAAAAAGAGCGGAAAGAATCCTGTAAATCTTATACATATAACTTACCCTTCACTTATTTGTATCCTTTCAACTTGCTTTGGCAATCATACCAATGGTAGCTTCGGCACCATGAAAAAAAATCAATTTCTGTCAATTAAGCAGGTAAAATCATGAGATTTGCCAATCCAAAATCGAATATCGCTTTTAAGAAGATTTTTGCAAACGAAAAACACAAGAATATACTCATGAGTCTTTTGAATGCTGTTTTGAAGTTTGAAGGAGACTCTCGTATTGTTCAGGTTGAGATTCTCGACCCTTACCAGGCACCAAGGATCGGTGAACTGAAAGAAACAACACTGGATGTAAAAGCTGTCGATGCTTCCGGCAGGCGGTTTATCGTGGAGATGCAGGTGGGCTACGATACGCTGTTTTACAAGAGAGCCTTTTATTATCTTTCAAAAGCTTATACAGAGCAGTTAAAACCTGGTGGAAAATACAAAGATTTATGTCCTGTCTTTTTTATCGGTTTTCTTGATTTCAATTTGTTTAATGAGGGAGAGGATAAACGATTTTATCGAACCTATATGGCGACGGATCAGGAAAAAACGGAGCAGTCACTTGACCTTTTCTCAATGACTTTCATTGAACTGAAAAAATTCACCAAAACGCTTTCTGAACTGCATGGAACGGCCGAAAAATGGTACTATTTCTTTTGTCATGCACAAGAACTCGAGGATATTCCAGATGAGCTGAAAGACCCGGAAATCGTTGCTGCATTTACCATTGTGGACCAGCATACCTGGACGCAGACCGAAATGGATACGTATGAATACTGGATATTTGAGCAGCAGAAAATTGAAAATCTGGAAGAAGAAATTCTGAAAGAAAAGGCAGCCAGCAAAAACGCAATGGAAAAAGCAGCCAGGGCAGAAGCAGGAAAAGCCAGGGCAGAAGCAGGAAAAGCCAGGGCAGAAGCAGAAAAAGCCAACGTTGTGATGAAACTTGATAAAGCAGTAGAAGCTATGGCAAAAAAGTTCAACATATCCATTGATGAAGCCAAAGAAATGATGGACGCTATCTAGCAAGAATTGTGGATTGTGGATTGCGGATTGCACGCGACGCCCAACACCTTTATTAGAGGTGCGTTTTCTCCGCTCTTGACGCCGCGGTCTTTCTAGGCAATAATCGCCCGCAAGTATCAACTTGAAAAGGCCTGGTTATATATGGAGATGAACAAGAACGAGCGTGGCGAACACAAAGCGTCTATTCCCACTGAGTTTCAATCCACGATTCAAGCGTTGATCTCGAAGGATAAACGCGGCGCCCATTACACGATCGAGGATAACGGCGCCACCATCTGTTATGCCATGGATGAACTCGAAGATTTAATCGACGAGAGCACTGTGGAGCAACCAGGAAAAGACGCCAGTGACCTGAAGGCGGACGAAGGGTACGATGTATCCCACAAGATCGGTGAGGGCGGCATGGGCATTGTCTATGCCGCTCGCGATGCCGCGCTGCAACGCGAGGTGGCCATGAAGGTCTATCGCAGCAAAACCAGCGAAGATCCCGCCTTGTCCGCCTGGCGTCAGCGGCAGTTTACCGGCGAAGCCTGCATGACCGCCCTACTCGATCATCCCAACGTGGTGCCCATCTATGCCTTGGTCAGCGATCAGGACGGCAAGCTGTTCTTCACGATGAAAAAGATCAGCGGCTATTGCTGGAGCGATCTGCTCCATCCCGAAGAACTTGCGGATGAAGAGGTGCGTAAAAAAGCCGAGGCGCGATCCCGCGGCATGACTTGGCGCGATCATTTCGAGATCCTGCTGAAAGTCGCTGACGCCGTGGCCTATGCCCATAACAAGGGCGTGGTTCACCGCGACCTCAAACCGGAAAACGTCATGATCGGAGCTTTCGGCGAGGTGTATGTCATGGACTGGGGGCTGGCCATGTTTTACGACGAGCGAAATCCCTGGAAAAAGGACGAAAACCTGGCACCGCTGCTGGCCGGCACGCCCTCGTTCATGCCTCCGGAAATGGCCATGGGTAAGATGACCTGGATCTGTCCCGCCACCGACGTTTACCTGCTCGGCGGAATTCTGTACGAACTGATCACAACGGAACCGCCTCATTCGGGGCGTGACATGAGCGACGTGATCAACAACGCCGCCATGGGCCGTTTCAAACCGTTGACCCAGTTCCACGACAACCCGCTGATCAACCCGGCTATCACCCGGATCGTACACAAAGCGCTGGCCCCCGGGATCGAAGAGCGCTATGCCACGGTAGCTGCATTATGCGACGATGTGCGTGAATACTTGGACCACCTGGAATCACTGACGCTTTCCGAGCAGTCGCACCTGCAACTCGAACAGTTGACCGCGGACTTGACCAAAGGCATGAAAGACGATATCCCGGTGATCAAACAGATTCCCAAGGGTATGGTTGTCTATCACTACGAACAGTTGACCGAATGCGTACTCGATTTGCGCCAGGCTATGATTATGTGGGACAAAAACGAGCAGGCCCAGCAAATCCTGGCCGAATCGTTGATTCTGCACATCAGTTTCGCCATCGAGCAGAACAACCTGGTCGCGGCCGGCGCCCAGTTGCATAAACTCGAGGCTTTCTGCGGCGTGTTGTCCAACAAGCAACTGGCCCAAAACATCCAGCACCGCGCCACGGTGCTGCGCGGACGATTGGGTGAAATGGAAAAAAAGCGGGCCATGCAGCAGAAACAGGTTCTGGGGCTCAAAATTGCGGCCGCGGTTTCGGTGACGCTGCTGGTGGTCGTTTTGACCACGCTCATGTTCATGGCCCGGCGGCAAAGGGCCATGGCCGAGCAGAGCCAGTTAGAACTGTTCAAATCCGCGGTAAAAGGTCAGGCGCGCACCATCAAGTTGCACATGGAATACGTGGAACGGATCGTCAAGCAGTATCGTCTCAACGCGGAATATTTGATGGCATTGGAACCGGAGCAATTGCCTTACGTTCCTCCCGTGGAATCGGGACGCAACGGTTTTTTTTATGACGAGGATTTCTACGATCAGACAAAGCGGCCCGCAAACATGGTCTTTCGAAAAGCGTATCAGACCGAAGTCTCCCTGAAACATGCCACGGTGGTTCGTGCGCCCTGGGCCCGCGACGGCGAAGCGCTCGAACGGGCCGAACGCGACGCGCACCACCTGGGACGGCTCAGCCAGGTTTTTTCCCAGGTGCATGAAACCTATGACGTGATCATGTGGTCGCTGGCTGGTTCCAAATCCGGGCTGCTCGTCGGATTTCCCGGCTACGGCCGGTATAAGGATAAACAGGATTACGACCCCACCCAACGCCCATGGTATGCCATCGCGATCCAAGCTCGCGACGACCGGCCGGTTTGGGGCGATCTCTACGTCGATGCCACCACGCGCAAACCGCTGATCAGTTGCATGGCGCGCATCCATGTGGGCGAAGAAAATATCGGGGTGGTGGGGATGGAAGTGTCGCTTGAAACCGTGCAGAATATTTTGCGCGATTTCTCCAGCAATGTCACATCAGGCATGCGCTGCCTGCTGGCGCGACGCTATCCGCAAGACCAGGATGAGGCATCGGTCGCCGCGGTCCGCTACCAGGTGGTTATCGACACCGATTTTTCCCTTGAGCAGATGAAAGAGCGGCCCGAGCGCAAACTGGTCTCAAGCGTATCCGGAGGGCAGTCCTTTCTTGACCGGATGTGCCAGCATGCCGAGCTGGAGCCCGCGGTTGAGCGATGCGGCGACAAAGTGATCGGAGGCGCGTTCGTGCGCGGCAACGAATGGATTTTTATGATGATCAGTTCGCTGCCCAAACGGCCATAACATATGCGAAACAATCCTGGGAAGATGATCGCTACGGCTTGGCTGTCACCTGCAAGACGATCTCGCGTTCTTCACTCGGTTGATAGCCGATGCGGATGGCCCTGGCCTGGATGCGGCGTTCGCCCGGAGCCAGGCTGAACGGCCCGGTATACAAGGTCCAACCATTTTGGTCATCCAGCCTGTACTCCATGGAAGCGCCCTGGCTGGCACAATGCAATTGCAGCAGGCAGGGCACCCGCAGCGCGCCGCCGTCCGTGACCAGAACGCCGTAATTGTCCGCTTCGATAGGCACAAACACCGGTGCCGCTGTCTGCGGTTGTTCGCCGTTGGGATACCATTGCCGCACCATTTCCGTTTCCGGGATAGCGCCCATATCGCCCACTTTTTCGAGCCATGCATCCAACGCTTTCCGCAGCCGCGTACGTTCCGCCACATAAACCGGATCATAGGCCAAGTTCCGCGTTTCATGGGGATCGTTTTGCGTGTCGTACAGTTCTTCCACCGGCCGTTTTTGCTGGAACATGAGCTTCTGCTCTTGCGTCAGTTCGCCAGCCATGTAGCAGCGCCACATTTCCTGGACTATGGGATGACGGTTGCGATAGGGAATCCACAGCAGGTAAGGCAGCTCGGGGCAGTAGTTGCGCATATATTTGAAACGCTTGTCACGCACGGCCCGAATTCGGTCATAAGCTTCGTCGTAGCGGTCGCGCGTGGCATACACGTATTCGCGCGGAGGTGCGGTCTGGGCACCAAGGAAAGCCTGCCCCTGCATGTGCCAGGGGATCTCGATGCCGGTCAGCGACAGCACTGTGGGGGCCAGATCAATGGTGCTGACCAGGCGGTCGCTGACCGATCCGGGTTCCAGTCCGCCGGGCCAGCGCACGATCATGGGCACGTGAATGCCGGAATCGTAGGGCCAGCGTTTGCCGCGCGGCAATGGGCCATGATCGCTCCAGTGAAAGACAATGGTGTTGTCTGTCAAACCGTCCTCTTCCAACTGGCGCAGCAAGTTGCCCATGACCTGATCGTTCTTCTCGATATTGGTGTACATGCGTGCGAGTGCCTCGCGGACCTTGGGCGTATCCGGGAATGTGGGCGGCACGCGCATGTCCGCGGGATCGAACGTGGGCTCGGGGCAGTTTTCCGGCCACATGCCGCTTTCATGGGTCGTGGTCGGGTTGAACACGGCAAAAAAGGGTTGGTCTGGATCGGTCCGGTTGCGCCAGTGTCCGTCAGGGCCGCATTCGTGCCAGGCCGTGCTGGGCGCGGCGAACTGGTAGTCGGTTTTCTGGTTGTTGGTGCAGTAATAACCTGCGGCGCGCATATACTCGCTGAAGCATTTAACGTGGGGCGGGATTACGGCCGAATAGGGCGTGGGCAGCTCGGGCGTGGCAGCATTGATGTGGGTGGTGCGCATGTGATGGGCGCCGATGGAGATGGGGTACATGCCGGTGATGACCGCGCTGCGCGTCGGAGCGCAAACCCCGGTCGTGGAAAAGCAAAGCGGCCAGCGGCAGCCTTCCGCCGCCAGTCGGTCAACATTGGGCGTGCGCGCTACCGGGTCACCGTAGCAGCCGTAGAATGGGTTCGTGTCCTCGAACGATATCCAGAGAATATTGGGTCTCTTCTGATCAGTCATATTCAGCTCCCGAATAAGCAATCGGTCCTGAGGCATATACCTTGCACTGCCGGAAGGCATAACTTGCGGCTCAGCGCAGCGTCCTCAGCCGATTAGGCTAAAAAGTATTGCACTAAATGGAATAATCCGGCGCAAGTTCACGCTCCAGGTCGTGAACTTGCTGGGCAAGCGTTGCAATGGTGTGCTTGATGAAAATGACTTGAACGGCATCCGCCGCCTCCTGCCACAAGTTATTCATGATGCATCGGGTGACGCGCGAACACTGTTCGCCAGTGCAATCGACCAGCATGATCGTGCCTTCCGTCGCCTCGAGCACGCTTTTGACGCTAATGTCCGCGGCGTCCTTGGCCAGCGTAAAGCCGCCGCGCATCCCGCGGTAGCTGCGTACCAGGCCCGCGGTTTTCAGTTTTACCAGGATTTGCTCGACATAATCGGCGGAAATACCTTCCGCCTTGGCAATGTCATGTTTCCTGACCGGTTCCTCGTTGCCATGCAACGCCAGGTAAACGGCGATTCTGGTGGCATAGCGACCTTTAGTCGATAATTTTAGCATTAGACGCACCTAAAAAATATTACTTTAACGCTCATCAAAGCACCTTTATTAACAACCTATTATAGGAATGGCAAGAAAAAAGTAAGTAGAGCATGCAAATCATTTGCATGTATCCATGGAGGTTGTGATGCCGTTTCCGCAACTGTCAGTGGGCTGTCAGCACCACCAGGTATTTGCCACCCAGACTGGGGAAACCGCCGACAACCAGGGGTTTATTGTCCTGAAGCGAAACCGTCATGGATATGATCCGTTGCTGTTGCCGCACCATGCCCACAGCCAGCTTATGCTGGGGTCCGTTCAGGCTAAGCTGACACAACCCGCCCAGGCTGATCCTGTCGTTTGCGGGTAGGCGGACCTGTTGGATGTCGATCAGGTTGAAATGCCTGTAAGGACCGGGCAGGTTATTTTTCAATTTCATCTCGAGGTCCGGCGGCAGCGGGCGGGTTGCCGGCGTATTGCTTGCTTCGATCAAACGTACCGTCAGGCTGTCGCCGCCCAAAGCAGGCGTGACCAAAACGCACGCCAGCCAACATCCCAACAACCAGGCACCGGTCGATTTCATGCTTGTCTCCTCATATATGTACCCCGTCCAGCCATATGATCGTCATTTCTTGCTCTATTCCTTCTACAATATATGCCGAATCATAGGAAGCGGTAATTTCAATAGATTGAATGGTCGAGCCTCCTGTACCGGTAGGTTGCGCGCCCCGGAAATAGAACGTCGCGCTCAGGGCCAGGACC
>CAZOLK010000210.1:0-9806 GCA_964580325.1 uncultured Verrucomicrobiota bacterium
AGTTGAAGCCAATGTTCTCGGCGACCATCCATGCAATCGCCGGAAGAGGCGAAAATATTAGTGCACTGGCCGATAACAAGTGGGGCCAATGCACCTCACTCCACGCGAATCGGTCGATCCGGATCAGCGTGGGCCATCAACCGGCGCTGGCCGTCGATCAGGGTGACGAACATTGTTTTCCTGGACCTGCACGTTCACATCGGCGACAGCCTGGTCAATCAACCTTTGTGGGCCGGTGCCCCGCTGCGCGCCGTCAACTCGGACAGCGCAAACCCATGCGAACCGCCTTCAAATGCGATGCGATCAGGCTCAATAGATCGAGCGCTTTTTTGACCGATTTGACAGGTGCAACTTCTTTTTTTTTGTTTTCCATATTAAAGAACAATGCTTTTTGTTGTGGAATTTACATCAAGCGGGATGGCGTCAAGCTATGAAGTTAAAAAAACTGAAAAAAGATTGAACCACTCTCCTGAGTCTGGTGTTTTGGGAGTAGAATGTCTGAAAATGATCGAGAATTGTTCCAACGCGTCGTGGCTGGAGATCCTGCCGCGTTTGACGTGCTGTTTGAACTGTATGTGCGGGATATACGCCGGCATCTGCGCAAGTTCTAAACCGGTGCCGGCCATCCCGCGGATGCACGCCGGAACCAGGTTGGCATGCCCGAGAATCTGGCCTGGGCCTTGTTCGTCCCGATCCTCGTCGTCGTCTCTCACCCTCGTCAATCCCCTCCTGGACGAGGATCGGGACGAGGATTTTTCAGGCTGTTGCCGTGAAAAGACAAAAACCGAAGCTTTTTCTTTTTTTTGTCGACATGCTTCTGCTATGTTTTTCGCACATAAAGAAGGAGCTTATTCTATTATGGCTAGACGTGAGCAAAAGAAGCAGGCGGATGACGGCAAGCAGTTGTTCGGGACGTTTGGTGGGGTGTACACGCCTTCGATCCTGACGATTCTCGGGATCATCATGTTTTACCGGGCCACCTATGTGATCGGCCAGGCCGGTATTTCAGGCACCTTGATGATTCTTTTGATCGCCGAGGCGATCACGTTGATGACCGCACTTTCTCTGGGTGCCGTGGCCACCAACACGCCGGTCAAAGGGGGCGGCGCCTATTTCCTGATATCGCGCGCCCTGGGCGCGGAGTTCGGCGGCGCCATCGGTATGGCTCTTTTTCTGGCCCAGGCCTTGTCCGTTCCCTTCTACATCATTGGTTTCGCCAGTTCGTTCGTCGAGAGCTTTCCCGTATTCAGCGCGTACAGTCAATGGATTGCGCTGGGAACGGCTGTTGCCTTGTTCGTGATCAATTATGTGGGATCGGGCTGGGCCATCAAGGCGCAATACGTGATCATGACCATCCTGATGCTCTCGATCATTTCGTTCATGGGCGGCGCCGCCTTGCTTTTTAAGGTGGAAACACTGGTCGCCAACTGGGCGCCGCGCTATACTGACGGCTTGAATTTCTGGAAAGTGTTCGCCATCTATTTCCCAGCCGTAACCGGCATTCTGGCCGGGGTCAATATGTCAGGCGACCTGAAAGACCCGGCCCGATCCCTGGTCAAAGGCACCTTGGCCGCGATGGGCACCGGATTTGCGATCTACCTGCTGCAGATCTTTGTTTGCGGCGCCGCTTTCGGACGCGCAACCCTGATCGAGCAACCCTATCAGATCCTGCTGCACAACGCGTTGCTGGGAACAGCGTTCCTGGTCGTCGCCGGCGTTTCCGCCGCATCGCTGTCCAGCGGTCTGGGGTCGTACATGGGCGCGCCGCGTGTGCTCCAGGCCATGGCGCGGGACAAGATCTTTCCATGCATGGGGTTTTTTGCCAAAGGTACGCCCCAAAGCGACGAGCCGCGCGCCGCTTTATGGCTGACCCTGGTTTTGACCATGATCGTGATCGTGTTCCTCTACAAATCGTTCGACCTTGTAGCGGCCGTACTGGGCATGTTTTTTCTGTGTACCTACGGCATGATCAACCTGGCCGCGTTTGTCGAATCGTTCGGCGCCAACCCGTCGTTCCGGCCCAGGTTCCGTTTCTATCATTGGGGTTTATCCCTGTTGGGTGCGCTGGTTTGTCTGGTGGTCATGGTTTTGGTCGATCCTTTGTCCGCGCTGGTTGCGTCGTTGATGATCGGCCTGCTTTACTATGCCGTCAGTTGCCGCGTGTTCGGCGTTACGTTTGGCGATGCGCGACGTGGTTTCCTCTTTTCGCTAATCGCTAAAAACCTGCGTAAATTGCGCGACATGCCGTGCGATCCCAAAAATTGGAGACCCGTGCTGTTGGTGCTGATCGGCAATCCGCGACGTCACGCCAACCAACTGCAGTATGCGGTCTGGCTGGAGGGCGGCCGCGGCCTGGTTTCCGCGGCCCAGATTCTGGTGGGCGAGGCGGACTCCATGGTCGAAAGGCGCAAAGCCGCGCATGAATTGATGGCCGGGTTCATGCAAGAGCATCAACTCAATGTTTTTGCTGAAGTTGTGGTGACTGATGAACTGGATACCGGCATTCGGTTGTTGACCCAGGCCCATTCCATTGGTCCGATCAAACCTAATACGGTCATTCTGGGCTGGCCGCATGAGCAGGAGCGGATTGTGCCGTATGTAAGGCATTTACGCACCATCAAAGCCCTGGGCCGCAGCGTGGTCAGCATCATTGACCGGGGCCTGCCGGAAGAGCAAAGCGCGGAACGGCGCATTGACTTGTGGTGGCGCGGCAAGGAGAACGGATCGCTGATGATTATCCTGGCCCACCTGTTGACCTGTAACTGGGACTGGCGCCGTGCGCGCGTTCAGGTCATACGTTTGATCAAAGACGAGGCGGGACGGGCACCGGCGCGCGAAGTGTTGGAGAAGCTGATTCAATCCGCGCGCGTGGATGCACAGGTCAAAGTGGTGGTATCGCACGAATCGTTCGACAAGGTGCTCTACCAGTATTCCCGCAGCGCCAGCGTGGTGATCCTGGGTTTCGAACCACCGGCCGACGATCAGGCCGAGGCGGTGTTTAAGCGCTTCGAGTTGTTTCTCCAGGGCTTGCCCACCAGCATTATGGTTAGCTCCAACGGTGACGCTGATGTGTTTGCTTGATGGATATGGGTTCTTTTTCCGATTTTCACTCGCATTGCAGCATGGCGGAAGTATAGTGTGTCGTTTAAGCAATTTTAATAACGGAAGGAGTGACGGATGAGCGAGGAAAAGAAGAAGGAAGAACGAAAAGGCGGTTGCGGTTGTTTGCTGTTCAAGGGTTGCCTTGCGCTGATCGTCCTTTTGTTGATTCTGGTGGGTGCGATACCCTCGATTTTATCTACGGTTGCCGTGCGTTCGGCCATCATGGACAAGGTTGGAGATGCGGTGGACGGCGAAATCTCCATCGCTGCGTGGTCGCTGAGTTGGTTTGGCGCGCAACGCGTTGACGGGATCGCGTTTAAGGATCGGGCGGAAACCGTGGATATCCGGATCAAACAGGTTGTGATCGATAGCGGCTTGATTTCGCTGGCGCGTGGCAAAGGCCGGTTGGGTTCGATTCTGATCGATGAACCCGCGTTGACGTTCAATGCGGCAATGGCGACGTCAGCGCCAAAAGAACCGGCGCCTGCGCCAAAACCGACCCCAAGGCCTGGGCCGAAGCCATCGACGCCAGGGGACGCTAAAGCGTCGGCTGAACCCGTGAACGTCAAAGATCTTGAAACCAGGCTGATCGAGCAGATGCAGCAGGCGGTTGCCCGGTTGCGCGAAGCCGATCTGGATCCACATGGCTCATTGAAAGTGCGTAATGGCAGCATTACGGTCAAAAAACTGCCCAACCTGCCTGACCAGGGCATTGAAAAGCTTGATTTGGAATTGACGGTCGCCGGTTTGGATACGCTTATGAAAGCGGAGGTCAAGGCCGCGTTCCGCGACAGCGAGCAGAATATCAACTTCCACCTGCACCTGGATCCCAGCGCCAAGACCCTGAAAAAAATGATCTGCGGCGGCAGTGACATTGCGATCCAGGGCCTGGAACTGGCCATGCTGACGCCTTTTGTCACTGCGCCGGATACCTTGACCGGTTTGAACGGCAAAGTAGATCTTGCCCTGGATGCACATATCGAGGGGCTGGAAGATCTGCATTGCACCGCGGAGCTGAAAATGCGTGACGTGACGCTGGAAGGTCCGCTATTCCAGGGCGACCGACCGGCTCTGGCCAGCCTCGATTTTTCCGCGAAACTCAGCGTTACCAACAACACGCTGACCGTGAAGCAGTTGTCCTGCGCATCGCCGCTGCTGGGTTTCGATATGGAAGGCGCCTTGGACATGCGCGAGCAGACCGGGTATCCGAACGGCGCCATCACGCTCAACGCCAGGTTGCTGCTACCCGAGTTGGCGCGCCAGTTCCGGAACACACTGGCGTTACAGGAAGGTTTGTTCGTGGAGCAAGGGGCGCTGATGGTGTCCGCTAAAATAGACAGCCAACCGGATAAACTGAGCGCGACCGGCCGCGTTAGAACCCAGGACATCAAAGCGCGCAGCGGCGAGCTGACCTTGAGCTTGAATCAACCGCTGATGCTAACGGTGTCAGGCTCGTTGGATCAGGCTGGACCCAAGCTGGAGCAGCTCAATTTATTTTCGTCGTTCGCCACGATCAAGGGCGCCGGCAACCTGGACGATTTTGGCTTGGAGGTTGAGGCAGATCTGGCCAAAGCCTTGGAGGAAGCGGTCAAATTTGTCGATCTCAAGGGCTTGCGCTTGACTGGCGCGGTGCAATCTTCGCTGCACATCAAGAGCGCGGCAGACGGTGCGCGCCAGGCCAATCTCGAAGCGAGCGTCAATAACCTGAGTTGCGCCGGACTGACCCCCGCGCCGATCAAACAGGATGCTGTACAGGTGAGCTTCGACGGATTGTTGCATCTGACCGAACAGCAGAGCCTGGATAAAATTTCGCACATCGTAGTGCGCTGTGTCACGGACGAGTTGAATGTCAAGGCAGGCATTCCGAACCTGGCCCTGTCAGCCGATCAGCAACCGGAATCGGCGGATATTCAATACCTCAGCATACAGGCAGACCTGGCCAAGCTTTCCACGCTGCTGAACAGCATGAAAGCCCTGCCTGAGGATACGGATATGGCCGGATCCTGCGTACTCAACGGCAAAGGATCTTATCGGCAGGGCGTTTTGCGTCTGCCCAACCTGATTGTGGCCTTGGAAAAATTCCGTTGCCGCCTAGCGATCCAGCAACTGGCTGGCCTGGATCTGCGGTTCAAGTCACGCTTGACCGCTGACCGGAACAAGCGGTTGGCACTGCTGGAAGACGCGCTGCTGGTGACACCGGCCGGCAAGATCGAGCTGAGCGTGCTATCCCTGAGCGATTGGCTGCAGCCCATGGATGGCATCACGCTCAAGGCGGAGACCGCCCTGGACCTGGAAAAACTGGATGCCATGCTGGCCGATTTCAGCCCTTTTCCCACGAACAAAGTTGCCGGGTCCGCGCTGCTGAAAGCCGATGTCGCCACGCGCAAAGGCATCGTTGAATACAACCTGGACGGGCAGGTGACCGATCTGCTGATAGGTTCCCAAGCCGCTCCCATGCTCGATGAAAAGCAGATGGACCTGGGCGTCAAGGGCCGTTACACTGTAGCGAGCGCTGATCTGCATCTGGATCAACTGAACCTGACATCCACGCCTTTGACCCTTGACTGTACAGGCCGGTTGGGCCAACTCGGCCAGAAGAACACCATCGACCTCAAGGGTAACCTGGCCATGGACCTTGAGAAATTGGATGTCATGCTCGGCGATTACAGTCCTTTTTCGACCAACAAAGTTGCCGGATCCGTGGTGATGCAAGCTGATGTCGCCACCCGCGAAGGCGTTGTCGCCGTTAACCTGGACGGGCAGGTCAAAAATCTGCTGGTCGCATCCGGCCCCACGCCCGTTTGGGAGGAAAAAGAAATCGACCTGGGCCTCAAAGGCCGGTACGCCATGGAGCGCACTGACCTGCAACTCGAGAAACTAACGCTGACCTCCACGCCTTTGACTTTGGATTGTACGGGCCGGCTGAATGATCTTGGGCAAAACAAAAATATCGATCTCAAGGGCAATCTGGCGCTGGATTTTGAGCGGATCGGCCGCCTGCTTAAAAGCGCCAGCGGCATGGAGATCGAGATGGCGGGACGACAACCGCGAGATTTCTACCTCAAAGCGTCGCTGCGTGATCCCTCGCTGAACGCTGTTTTGCGCAACTTGGAAGCGGATGCGGAACTTTACCTGGAACGTTTGAAAGCATTCGGCCTGGAGACCGGCGAGTTGAAGCCCCATTTCAAAGCAGCGGATAGCCAGTTGCGCATCTGGTTTGAGACCACCCTGAACCAGGGCGATTTCGCGTTTGATGGACGGGTCGATGCATCAGGTGACGTACCTGTATTCAGCATGCCACCCAACCTGACCGTGCTGACCAACTTCCCCATGACCGACGATCTGGCCAACGAATTGCTGGGACGCATCCATCCGGTGTTTCAACACAGCACGATCGTGGGCGGAACCATTGACAAGCACATGCTGCAATGCAGCCTGCCCCTGGACGCGACCTGGGAGGAACGGCTTACGATACAATCTACGGTGCAACTACATGACATCGTCATGATACCCGAAGGCATATTGCTGACAATCCTGGAAACGGCTCGGATCAGAGATCGCGAATTCAAAGTGCCCAACCAGACGCTCAGCTACACCATACAGAACGGTTGGATCATGCCGACGCCGTTGACGTTACGGGCCAAAGGACATGACCTGATCTTTTCCGGCAGCGTCAGCCTTAACGGCGAGATGAACTATGTGGCTGAAGTGCCGGTGACCGAGGATATGGTTGGCCGCGATCTCTATCAGCATGTCAAAGGGGCTACCATAAAGATTCTGATCACCGGTCACGTCAGCAAACCGCGCATATCCAAGGATTCGTTTGAAGCCACTCTTCGGGGTTTGATCAAGGAATCGGGTAAAAAAGCGCTGATGGACAAGGGCGTCAATGAGTTGTTCAAAATATTGGGGAAATGAGGAGTTTTTATGAATGGCTCAAAAAGAACCTTTGTGGCGATGGGTCTGTTGTTGACGTCGTGGTGCCATGCGGAACACGTCAGCGCAACATACGATATATCGACGTGCGGTTTGCCCGTGGGTACGATGGTCGTCGAGCGTCATGTACTGATGCACGATGGCGATCCGGCTGTTAAAATGGTGCGCATCGCTGATATTCAGGCCGGCTTTCTGTTCTTGAAGTATACAATGAAAACCGAGGAAACCTGCTTGAGCGATGAAATCGGTCTGCTCGAATATGACGCCACGTTCGAGCGCAACGGCAAGAAAACCTTGATCAAGGCCAAGCTTGATCAAGGGTTGTTCCGCGTGTCCTGGCAGGCTGACAGCCGGACCGAGAGCAAGGTGCTGAAAAAAGAAGAGTACGAAGCCACCACAGGCGAAATTATCGGCGGATTCCTGCATGAAGGCGAAGCGCGCCATCGCGTTTACGACTTGGAGGACAAGCTGACGGACACGCAGACCCTGACGCTGGTGAATTGGGAAAAGCTGAACATAGCGGGGCACACGTTCGAGTGCCGCGTCATTGCGTTTGAATCTGAACGGACCAGGGGGCGTCGTTGGATCGCGGACGACGATTGGGGTCCCTTCATTGTCAAGGAAGAGGGCAAAGAACCGGGCGGGCCTTATGCTTTTAAAATCACTTCTTATGAGGAAAAAGAGTGAGTATTGCTCTGTTTCCTACTATTACAAAATCTGTTTGTTCTCCGTTGGTTGCAGCTACCGCCAGTGCATTCCCGAATGCCACTCGGGCGCAATTGGCTGCCCAGCGATGTGCTCGATCAGGCCTGGCTGGCGGACAACTCCGGCCTGCGCACGCATATGATCGACGCAACGAAACCCGGCCCGCACGGTCTATGACCTGTTTGGCAACGTGGCCGAACTCGGCGGCTTGACCGATAAAAAGAGCCACGGCGGCGGTCGCGCAAGCATAGCCGGATATGCCTCCAGAAACGGAGGCGGTTTCTTCAATACGGTCATGGGCTTCGGCGCTGGCGAATTCATGCCGGTATTCAATGAACCGTACAAACGGGTGGCCCGGTGCGTTCTTCGCCGGTTGTCGTTGACGGCAGGCGCTATCTTATTCGTGGCGCCGATAACATGCAAACTTGTAATGAAAGGAACAGAGCATCATGAACACTGGGCAGGCAATGCAACCCGTCATCCGCCCCGAACCCGTGGCCTATACCTACCGGTCTTTGGATAGCCTGAGCATTACTGTTGCTCAGCCCGGATCCGGATGGCATCAGCTTATCTGGCATGATGTGGAGAACACGCACACCGAGCACATGCCTCTGCGTGCGACCTGTCAGACCGCCATCGAGGACGAAAGCGGCTTCTGGCAGCGCCATAGCCAGCCAGGCTATCCAGCGTACGCGTGATGGAAGTGCATCCGGAAACGACCCGATTCGGCGTGTTTCACGGTGACAACACTGGGTTTGCCGCTTCCTGCGCCAAGCTGGCCGAGATGCTGGAACACGAAGGACGCAACGACGACGCCCAAGGCTGGCACCGCATCAGCGACGAGATTTTGGCGCGCCTGGACAAGGTGTCCTGCATAGAGATCGGAGCGCCTCTTTCAGCTTGGCGGCATACCATTTCTTGCCTTGGATCACGTGCACATTGTCGCGGATCCAGCAGGAATAGAGTACATAGGTTTTGTCCTGGAAACGGACGTGCTCGAGCGTGGCAGGGACAAACCGCTGACCATGGTGTGGGGAAACGTATTCATCTTGCTAATCTCCTGTTACATATTGCTATTCTCATTATTTTGGACATTTCGGCCATTCGTCATTCCTCCTATTTCCAAACTTACCTCCGACCTTATCCTTCCTTCTGGCCCCATTGAACTTTTCCCCTTCGCCGTTGTCAATCTATTACATTATTTATTAATCCGCGAAGCTGATTTTACAAACGATTGGAAGGATACCATAATGAAAACGAACGACAAGCGATGCGGGATGGCCAACCGGCACATGATGGTTTTGCTGGCCGCGGTCATACTGGTAATTGCACTAGGTTACGTGGTCTGGCAGGTTGTTTCACCTTCCGGTGAGCCGGATCAGGCAGTCACGCAACCACCCGATACGCCAACTGAAACTTCCGAAACAAGCGCACCGCCTGTACAAACGGTTTCAACTCCTGCCGATCAACCACCCGCGGGACACGTGATCGGCGTGGTCTATTGCGGCGTCTCGACCACGGGCGGCAATGTCATGGGGTGGCGACACGCCGGTAGTTGGGTGGATTGGCTGGGCAGCAACAATGTGCTGATATACGCACCGACCAACGCATCGCCGGGACGCACCCAGTTCGTCAAAGTGGTCCAACAATTGCGCGAGGACGCGATCCTGCTGGATCCGTGTTCGCACGATGCCTTGGCACGTAGCGATGTGTTGCTGCTGGCCGGCCAGCAGTATCTCAGCAGCGCCCTGATCGATGCCCTGGAAGCCTATGTCTGGGAAGGCGGCGGCCTGGTGGCTTTGGAAGCCATGGGACAGGACGGTTGCGACGATCCGCGCAAATTGGCCGCTCTGCAGAATATGAAAGCGTTGCGCGCCAAACGTATCGCATCCAGCATGGACAGGCTGGAAATCACGACCGAAACCGCCCTGACCCAGGACCTGGACCTGAACCTGCCCATAGCTCACATACAAAGCCTTGGCTACGTATATGCCGACGACCAGCCGGGCGTGCACCAGATCGTGCTGCGCCTGTTCAAAGCCGGCGAATCGGCCTTGCGCCTG
>CAZOLK010000211.1:0-9720 GCA_964580325.1 uncultured Verrucomicrobiota bacterium
GTTGTCCTGGGCCAGTTTCTTGTTTTTCAGCAGGCCGGTTTCCGGGTCGCGGTATAATGCGGCCGCGGACATGCGGGTGTTGCCGCTGAATGTGATGTTGAAGTTGTGGTCGCCGTCGTTGGGACAGGAGGTATTGCTGAGTTCGGCCACGATGTTGGTGAGTTGGCGTTTGTCGTTCCAGCCATAGCCGGTGTCGAACAGGCCGGAACCATAGATCCGGGTGGGCAGGCCGCGCACGTTGTAGATGGACTTGATGACCGAACCGTCGGATTTTTTGATGGTATCGATGCGATGGGTGCAGGGCACGTAGCTGATGGTGATGGGCAAGGCGCCGGGCGGGTCGATGATGCAGGGGCGATGGGCGCTGTCGTAGGTGATGGTGGTGCAACCGCTATATGTATTGTCGACCTTCCGTAATTTACCCAGGCCGGTATACTCGTAGGATTCTTTGAAGATGGGGTTGTTGGAGCTGTCCGTGCGTTCGACTTTTTGCAGCCGCCATTTGTCGTAGGTCAGGGTTTCGCGCACGCCATCGGCATGCACAGTGTTTACGGTAAAGCGGCCGGGTCCTGTATAATCGCTTTGCGAAAAGGTGTTGTTGCGGCCCAGGTATTCGAGGCTGCCGGATTTGCCATCCGTGGCGATGCGGGATTCGACCAGCTCGGTGGCTGTCGCGGAGCCGGATTGTGCATATGACGAAAGCCTGCTGACGACCTGTCCGCTTTGCGCGAAATAGTCGGTGGTGTGAAGCCTGTCGTTAGCGTTCTTGTCGGGTTGTCCGTTGCCGTTCAGGTCCAGGCCGTAATCGGTTATGCCATGTCGTTTGTCGTAGGAGCAGGCGTAACGCACGCCGTTACCCACGGAATAGCTTTGCATGCGTCCTTTGGCGTCGTAGGCCGGCACAACGTCAGCCAGGCCAGAACGCTTCATGCGCAATGGCTGCCCGATCATATTGACGGTTGTCTCGACCGATTGCACCGCGCCCGCTGTGCCGGGCGGGGCCAGGTTTTCCCTGGCGATGAACTTTGACGGTTCCGATCGATAGGTATAGTGCCGCGGAGTGATGGCGGATCCGGTCAGGGAGGCGTGCGTGCCGTCTTTGAATACGGAATGGACCATGGAGCGGCCGTCCGGAAAGGAAATCGTGACGGTCGTTTCGGTTGCCGTATCGGCATAGGCATAGCTGGTGACGCCCATGGGGGTGGCGCTGGTTTTGATGCGGCCTTTGGCGTCGAACGAGGCGCTTTCCGTATACACGTCGCCCGCGGCGCTTGCCGTCATCTGCGTGACGTTGCCCACCGCGTCATACCGATACGCCCGGGTGATGCCAGAAACCTCGTCCAAGGACGAGCTGACCTGTCCGATGGCATTCAGGGTATGGGTGATCTGTGAGCCATCGCTGAAACTCGACGATACGGGACCGAACAAGCCGTTGTATGTAAGGGTATTGATCATGTTGTCCAGATACTGGATCCGCAACGGTCTGCCGTAATCGTCCACGTTCAAGGCGACGGTGCTTTGGACCATCACGCCGTCTTGTTTGAATGTGGATGATTCGACGCTGCCGAAAGCATTGACTTTCTCGATGGACGTATCGCCCGACGAACTGGAGAGGGCCGTGATTTCGATTTTCGGTCCTGTTATGCTGTAGGTCATGGCATTGGTATCGAGCAGGCTGGTTATAGAGGAAGGCGCGCCGGCCTGGAGACCGTTGGTGTGCGTGTTGATAACCGTCACGGGGCGGAGTCCATTGTTCGTGTTGCATTGGGTGATGGTGGTTTTCGCAGCGCCGACATAGCTCAGGCGGGTCTCGGCGATGGTGTTGTTGTTGAATGTGAGGACGATGTTGGTCGGCCGTTCGGTCATGAATATGGAATTGGACGGATAGGCGACACTTTGCATGAAGGTGCCACCTGAGCCTTGGTATGTCCTGGTTTTCAGATAGCCTGTCGCATTCCAATAGGTGAAGTCGATACGGGTTTTGTCGGGATACTCGATATAAGTGACGTTGCGGTTTTTCCTCAACCCGGTGTTCGCGTGGTATCCAGTCGCGTTGGAGTATTGAGCGGTCGTTTTCGCCTGCTCGCCATCTTTCAAGAAGATGGTTTCATAGAGGCGATCCAGGCTGTCGAATTTATACTGGCGCTGATAGCTCAGGCTGCCCGGCAGGGAAGTGGTGAAAGTTACCGTTCGCGCAGGTCGGCCGCCCGTTTCCGTCCGGGTGATGGCGGCGTTTCCCGTGTACGTGATTTTGCCTTGACTGTAGCTGACGCCGACGTTTCCTTGCGCCAGATCCGATTTTGAAAGGGAGGCGATGCGCTGGTTGGCCGGATCGAGCGACAACGTGGTGGTCAATGTTCGTGTTGTATTGACCGGAGTATATCGTATGCTGGCGATCCTGTCTTTGACCCAGTTCAGTGTCACGTGGTACCGGGCATTGGCCGCGGTCACGGAGTTGGGGCCTGTCACACGGTTCTGATCCGTCCAGCCCACGGAATAACCGGGCAGACTGGACATAGCCACTTCCAGGCCGTTGGCGTGGCGGATCTTGCTCAGTTTTCCCGTTGAATCGAATTCATGCACAATACCGGATTCGAAATGCAGGTCGTACTGTTTATCCGTGTGGTTGCCCGGCGTTTTATCCCAGAGGACATAAGAACGATTGGTGTTGACGCCGATGGGATGGCCGGCCTGCTCGGATGAGCTGTTGAATTGAAAGACGACGACATTGCCGCGGGGGCGCAGCACCGCGACTTTTTTAATAAAGCCTCCGTTTATTTTATAGTTGCTCTCGATAATGCGGGTGTTGAGACTATAAGCGGTCAGTGGTCCGTCATTGTCGTTGATGCCGTTAACAAGATACTGAAACGGCAGGTTGGTCAAGGTGCCCGCGGAAAGATAGGCATGGACCGGCAAGCCCTGGTACCATGCCGGCGGTGTTCCCACGGGCAGGATGACATGTGGCTCGGTCAGTTCGGGATCAAAAACAGCAGTTCCCGTATCGGGTCCCAAGGATTCGATGTCTGCGCCGATGTCGACAATATCGTCGCGGTCCGTGTCAAAATTTTGAACGATGTTGGTCGGCAGTTTGGTGGGAGGGGTCAGGAATTGCCACTCAAGAACCCAATAAGTTTTTGTACAATAGAGATGTTCTGTAATGATCGAACCATATCCCTGGAAAGCAATTAAAGTTCTATAAATATATGGGTTCTGATAACGTCTAGTGGAAGACATCGAGAGTCCGTCAAAGGGATAACAGCCTTGGTATTGTGTCGTGTTTTGAAAAGTTGTATTATTATTGACAAAAATGGTATGGTCGCCTGCGTTTACATCACGAGAGTTGAAAGGTATAAAACCTGTGGCAAAATCATAATAATACCAGGCATCCACTCCCTCATTTCTGCGATGAGGATGTCTTTCGCAAAATAAATACCAGTATGGTTTGCTCTTTATTCCAGCATAGATACCGTTAACAACAGGTTTTGCTTCACTGCGGAAACCATATACCACATTTGAACTTCCAATAGCCGAGACACCTACCGCATATACTGCCTGAAGCGTACGATTTCCCCAGCTCTTGCACGTTCCTGCTTTGTAATTACCCGAAGTGTACCACTCGCTATTCTGAGCATTTTTTGCATCATTGAAGTTGGCGCCGCAACCAGCAGAATAAACATCCGTTATAGCGCAAGAATTCTGGAAGCGTCTCTCGGAATATCTATGCTCTGTAAAAGCTGAAGACGAAGTCAGCGTGAGGAGGAGGTTTGTGATGGATGCGTGAACTTCACGTACAAGTTCGTGATTTTCAGTCCCATGCCAACATTTTAATATGGTATTGGTAGACCATCCTTCCCGGCCAAATGCGGCAAGATGCAGGCTGTTCGGATTCCAAAATGGAAATTGATTTGAATAATAACCGTTTCTGCCTAAATTCAGAAAATAGTATTGGTAAACCCATCGGTAAACGCCACTTTGCTCGCATTCGGTAAGATCTAAAAATTTCGGCGCCAGCGTATCGATAGCATTGGCAAACCGCATATAATCATCGTAAGGGTGGATAAACGAGGGTTTTATCTGGCTGGGCGTCACACTCGTCCCCCCCTGCAAAACCGCGATGCGTTGGGTCAACGAGCTATAGCACCACTTAATGTGGTTCGATAAGGTGAGCCACTCCTGCGTTGCCGGCCAATTCGTATAGCACGTATCCAATCCGGCGAACAGTGTATTCAGCGAAAGCATGGCGAACAGCAGGGCCACGGTTAATTTGAAATCTCTTTTGCTCATAATCATTTCCTTTATCAGTTAAAATGAAGGCGTGGTGATTTTCAAGTTGATTCGCCCGGTTGTGTCTCGGATGGCGGTTTTCATCGGGTTGCCACCCAATCTGTATTCCACATAATTGCTCAACTGGTCAAGGTCTGGATCGTCGGCATCTCCGTAATTGGTATGGCCGAAAAAGGCTTTTTCCCACCAGTCCGGCAGTCGGTCGCCATCGCTGCCCAGGCTTTCTTGCGTGTTGGTGATTTTGACCGCGTGTTTATCGTCACCGCCAGTAAAGGCGCCGACGATTTGCAGACAGATGGTTTCTTCCGACTCATAGACGCGATCCGGCAGGATTTTGATATAGACCCATTTCCGGGTTTCGCCACTTTGAAAGGTCAGGTGTAGCGGCAGGTTGTTGGTGAAGTCCTGGTTGGGTGTGGCATTGCCGCCGATCAGCGTGACGCTTCCGGTAACCGTATGTGCGGATGCCGGACTGAGCGCCACGGCGACCATGGCCGTGGACGCCGGGCTGTTGGTGTAGTTCGGTTCGGCGATCAGGGTTTCGATGGTCTCGAAAAACATGCGCGGTGGTTTGTTCGAACCATTGACTGGCGAGGAGCCCAATCGGCATTCGTCGCCATTGCTGATGCCGTCTTCGTCATAATCCTCATCGGGGAAGACGTCATGAAGAGTGTGAAGGGCATCGTTCGGGTCTGCATCGACGATAGCCTGTTCGCAATCGTCGAGCATGCGGTCCAGATCGGCATCGTGCATTAGCGGCGTGGGGTCGTAGCCATCCAGGTGTCCGTCGCCATCGGTATCGGCGAGATCGGTGCGGGAATGGAGGACCATCCATTCGCGGCAGTCCGGAACGCCGTCATTGTCGGAGTCGGTGGAGGCATCGCCGACAGCGAGGAAGCGGTTGGCATTGTCGAAAGCGCCGCTCCAGTGCAGGGTGCGGCTGAAACCCACATCGCGGTCGCACAGCACCCAGTCGGACGCGTCCATGGAGGCCGCGGCGAAGATGTCGATGCTCGCGATGTGGTCAGGGCCAGCGATCTGCAGGACGAAGCCGTCGGGGATCCTGACGATGTTGGTGATGGCCAATCGTGTGATGATTGCGGATTTCAGGGCTGTTGTTCCGGCGCGGGCCTTGGACCGGGGTGCAGGTGCAAGGGGTGTGGACGCAGCGGAGAGCGGGTCGGCACAGGCGCGGACTTCGCGCAGGTCGTCGAAGCCGTCGTTGTCGGAATCGGCGCGGGTATCGGCAGTGCCGAGGCGTGCTTCACAGGCAGTGTCGAGGCCGTCGCAGTCCTGATCCGGGTAGAGCATGATGCGGCCGAGATCGAGGGCGCCCTGGCCGCACAAGACGATGCGGGCGGTCTCAGGGAAGGCACTGAGCGGTATGACCGCCTGCCGCGTGATCCATGAGCCGCGTGATTCGGACAGCAGATTTCCGGTACAATCCGGATTCAGCGTGTGGCGCCGGTCATCCAGCAGGGCGACATGAAGGCTGGCGGCGGCGTTGCCACAGCCCGCGATCTCCATGACCAGATCGGCGGCGAAGCATCCGGGATTCAGTTCGAGGATGAAGCGGGCACCCGACTGGTTGTCCAGGATGAGGAGGCGTTCCTGGCTGGGCAGAACCAGGACGGGATCCGCTGCCGCACCATCCGGCAGTGCCGCCAGGGGCTGGGCCGGCGGGATGAAGGCATGCCATGAGCCGCCTTGTGTGAGGGTGCCACGGAACCAGGCAGGCGTGCAGCAGATGCAGCGGTTGCCTCGCACACCCGCGGGATGACCGCATTCTATGTGGACGCGCGTGATGTCGGGGAAGATGTTCTCGGGGAAATGGTTGCGATCGAGATCTGCTCCCCGAACGTCGCGCAGGCATGGGATGGCGGCTTGGCATGGGGTCGCACGCTGGAGGGTGGCATCGGCGGCTGCCTTGCCGGTGAACGTATCGTGCGACGCTGTGACGTGTGGTGCGGCTGCCTGCGGCACCGCGGCAGTTTCCGGCAGCGCCGGTTCCTGCAGGAAAGGTTCAAGGGCATCGGCGAGGCCGTTCCGATCGAGGTCCTGACCGGCGCCGAAGAGATAGAACCGCACATCGCATGCGGACATCTGGCGATCCTTCCAGACCAGCGTGGATCTGCCATCGATGGGGATGGTATGGGGATGGTATCGAGCCATTGCCAACCGGTTGTAAAGTCGACCTGGCTGTCGAATCCTGCATCCTTGACCAGCACATGCAGGAGTTCGTGAGGCAGGTGGTGGCAGAGTATCTCGATTTGAAGGGCGCCATCCGGGCCGATGTCCATGGCGGACACGAGGGCTGGCGATTGTTCGAAAGGGGCGGCATAGGGGCGCGGCTCCTGGACAGAGAGATCCGCTGCCTGACGACGGTACCAGTAGCCTTCGCCGAGGCGGAAGATGTTGCCATGTTGGTTGAAATCGGTCATGGCATCCTCACACTGTGGCTCGGCCTGCAGCACGGACCATATCCCGGATCTGTCGAAAGGGGACGCGGTCGAGAAGGGATACCCGAAGAGGGTCAGGTCGCGTTTCAATACGATTGTCGCGGTTTCATCGATATTGACATGACCGACCAGGAACACAGTGTGCGGGTTGTCGCTGTCGTTATTGAGGAACAAGCCATATCCTGCGCGCATCTGGAACTGACACAGGCGTTCTGAAGCGGCATCGACACAGCCGAGATCCGTTTTTTTGAGGGTTTGATAGTGGTGATGGTCGGGATTTCAGAGTACGAGCTGGAGATTGCCGGCATCCGGCTCCTGGCTTGGCGCAATGCCCTTGATACAGGCGTCGAGCGACGTGTGCATGGGGGTGAAAGGCATGGCGACGAGACGTTGTTCGCGTGGAGCAAGTTCGAATCGGCAGACGCCGACAGGTTGAGCGATCTGGTGTTGCGCACAACACGGCGACAGCATACATGTCGCGACACATAGAATTATAAGGCAACGCATGACAATTCTCCCAAATAAAAAACGAGTTGGGATTTAATTCATGGATGACATTCTGTCAATTCGATTTTTTTATAAATATTCTATCATGGTCACGAGATTCCGTGATCGGAAGCATCGACTCGCGGATGGCGCGTGCCTCGCACCGGCTCTGCCGCAGCGCCGTCCCCTGGGTGAGCATGGTGATCCGGCCGCTGCGAGTGCGGGCGTTGACGGTCACATCGGGCGCGGCATCGGAGAAGTCGAGGCCGGAGATGTCGGGGGAGCCGGTGGTATAGGCTGCTACGAGCCTGCTGCGCTCCCGATAAACGACCGCCCGCATCCTCTGCACCAGCGGGTTCAAAGCCCCCGCTGTACTCCCCCCCCAGTACAGCAGGCGCGGTGGCGGTGATCAGGCGTTCGTCACGGCAGGTCAGCGGCTGGCCGTTTTCGCGATAGCTGAAGCGGGAGGTGCTCTGGCTGTCGTTGGCCAGTGTTTTGGATTGGAGCAGCCCGGTCTGCGGGTTGCGGGAGATGGCGGCGGCAGAGCGAGCTAGCTGAGGGGCGGGGCGGCAAGTAAGAAGAGCAGGTAGATGATCTTGAGAAGAATCCACAATCGATAATCGCTTTGGCGATGATCGGCGAAGTATCGTGGCGCTGTGCGACTCGACGTATTTCAGTCAGCCGGCATTATGCGTGCCCGATGGCAAGCGTTTCCTCAATCTCCGGAAGCATAGGATCGTCAACATCGTAACGCTTGATCCTTATTGTCTCGCGATCAACACTCAAAACCCTCGTCACCGGTCCAGGCAGGTCCCATTCGTGGGATGGAATCCCGCTGTTGTCAAAGGCGACGATACGCCGTGCTGAAGCGACAAGTCCTGATCCGCCCGGGATTTCTTGTGCGATTAGAACATCGAGAGATGCGATGTTCGTCTGGTGCAGTGTTGCCTCGGCAAGTACTGCCCCAGAGGCAAGATCAACTGACACAGCTTTGTTGTTGCCAGCTACGAGAAGTAGAGAGCCATAGGCGAATAGCGCGGCACGAAAGTCACAGATGTTGCTCGCAAGTCGAGGGCTGGTTGAGTCTTCCTCAAGATTATGGAGAACCGTGCGCCAAGCCGGATGGTCCAGACCATCGCAAAACACGAGTTCTGGAGAGTGGAAACAGGGATCGCCTTGGGTGACTTTCTCAATGCGTATGCTGCCACATGGACAGTGAAATGCAGCTTGGCCGTTGATCAATCTTGTCGAACGGTCTGTGGGGATCATTCGAGTACCTGGATGAAGATCTTGGTGCCGTTGCTGTTTGGCAATATCAATGTTCCACTTGTACCACCGGTCAGTGTGTTGACGGCGCGCTTATCGCCTGTGATGAAAATGTCCGCACCATGGCCGCCAGCTTCGCTTATGTTCAGCGCATCGCCCAAGTTGCCTCGGTGATGTCGGATGGCATCGAGAGTCTGCCGGAGCTTGGTTGCAGGCACAGCGGCTCCAGGAGTTGAGGGTACAACACGTACGTTTCTTGCTTGGAGGAAAGTTTCAACATCAGTGATTCCCACTCTCTCCCTGAGTTCCCAAACAACATTGGGGCTTACCACGAGATCGTCGCCAGGTTGCAGATACCTACTCGTTTCCTTCATCTTCAATAGTGCATCGCTATCGAGTGACACTACTCAGGTCCTACCTGGGACATCATCGATCTTCCGTATGACATCATCTATCCCATCAATCTTTCTAAGCTTCTCTAAAACCTCATTGCTTACTTTTATAATGAGAGGCTTCCCTGCTCTAATCGCGTCTGCGGAAACAAATGGCAAAAAGGCTATTGCCGCCTCATATCTTCCTTCATATAAATCATTTATTGTAACAGCCCAGTCAGCACCTTCATTGGCGATACAGATACCAGATAAATAGGCGTTCGCATAAATTTCAGCCTGTTCTGCTGCAAGCTTGAAGTTCGTGTAGTGCGCTTGCAGGTAGAATTTCCAAAGCTCTTCCCCGTTCGCTTCAAGCCATGCCGTCTGTGGCGTCGAGTAAATATTATCTGTTAATTTACCAGATAATTCGTATTTCAAATATCCCAAATGCCTCGTCAGTCCTTGGTATAAAAGTTTAGCGGCATCGAGATCGGAAAGATCGGTGTCTATATATACCTGACCCTTCGTTACGGCATATGACTTCCAGCCGTCGTGGAAATCAAGCTTTCCCTTGAACATCCTGAAGACGGTTAAAAGAAGATCACCGTCCGGCCCAAACATTTTCGAGAAAAGGGATAGGGTTTCTTTTTCAGTAGCCAGCCCCAGCATGGGTTGTGCGATGCGGCTGACGGGGGTATGCATCCCTGAGCCTACATAAAAACACGCATATACACGGTTTTCAGGACCACGGAAAACGACCATATATGCGGTTTGGGATGGTTCGGCGGCTGGGGCAAGGGTTTGGGCAGCCTGGCGCAGGACACGGAATGGCGCTTGCAAAGCTTGGGCTTCCG
>CAZOLK010000212.1:0-1458 GCA_964580325.1 uncultured Verrucomicrobiota bacterium
TAATGATGGAATCAGCTAGAGCACAGAGGGAGTATCAACAGAGCGAAGAGCACGCTATCACCGTGCTGGCGGCACTGATTAAAGAGTCACAACTCGACGTGGAGCAGTTGGCCCAAAAGGTGAAGCGACAAGCCCCCTCCGCCACCGCCAACAGGAAGCAGGCTGAAGCCTGGACTACGAACGCAACGAACATGCCGTTGCTTCCTGTTGCATAAGGTTCGTAGCTCAGGCTTCAGCTCGGATGTTTGAACAGCGAAAGCATCTTTTCTGCTTTACATCGCGGCTGACCCCTTTACATTGGGTGCTTTTATGCTGTGTTGAACCTGGAGAATGTCATGGAATGCAAGAAAGAAACCAATGCCCGGTTGCGCTGTAATTGCACCTATCCCTGCTCAAAAAAAGGCGTTTGCTGCGACTGTCTGGCCTATCACCTGACCAGCCGCCAGTTGCCGGCCTGCTGTTTTCCGGCTGATGTCGAAAAAACCTATGACCGCAGTTTTGAAAACTTTGCCGGCCTGGTCAGCAAGGGCAAGATCTGATCGCGCCGTCGTGCTTTATGGCGCTGACTGAAGCTGCGCCAGCCGCAGCGCCCCTAGGTTAGCCGGTTGTTTCCAGGCTATGTTGTCGCGGTTGAAATACCCGTAGCGCACATGCTGCTGGAAATGCGCCGAGAACTCAAATCCCAAAAAATCGCCGGGCGCAAATTCGCGTTCAAACGTATAGAATGGAATGCGCAGTTCGAAGCGCCAGCCTGTTGCCGTGCGCCTGTTGGCCAGGACCACGCCGGACCGTATGGCGCCATGCCGGACTTCCACCGGTTTTACGCTGTCAGCCGCGATAATGTACTGGTAGTCGTTGGCTGTGTAATGGGCGCCTTTGGCATTGACGCCCTCCAGAAATAGTTCCACCACATCGTTGTCCCATACTCTTTCGCAGCCGGTCAACGGTTCGGGCGTGACCATCTGGACCAGCAGATACAAGGCCCGCGCATCCCAGAGGGCTTGAAATTGGACGTGGTGCTCCTGGTCAGGCGTTCCTGACATGATGTTGGTTGGGGTACAGACCACGGCCGTGGACCAGCAGGCGTCGGGGTCGCCATCGATCATGGGCGCCTGGGCGGTCCAGGTTGCCTGCGGCCCGGTAAACGGCGCGACATGCAGCGTGACAGTGCGCGAACGGGTGACGCCCAGCGCGTTGCTGACGGCCATACAGTAGGCGCCGGCCTGTGCGACCGTCAGGTTGACCAGCCGTAGCACATTATCCCGCGGCCCATCCAGGGGTTGACCGTTATGCAGCCAGGTGTAGTGCAGCATCCCTTCACCTGCGGCATAGGCGGCAATCTCGACTGCGGCGCCGGCCTGCGCCGTGGTTTCGAGGGGTGGTTCGGTCAGGATTACAGGCGGCTTGCCGGTTTCGAAAAGTGGATGAACCGTGCCCGGCCCGCCGGTGACCACAGCC
>CAZOLK010000212.1:1468-9717 GCA_964580325.1 uncultured Verrucomicrobiota bacterium
AAATGATCGTAGTTATCGTTTTTGCGGCCCACCACGGAAAAGCAGTAGATGCCCGGCTCAAGTTGCACGGTAAAGGAACCGTTCCTGCGCCGTTCGGGTTTATGTGTCTGCATGACCGTGTTGCCGTTCAGCAGGTTGAACCATGCCCAGGTCGACGCATAGGTTTCCAGCTCGAACCGCGGCGCTTCGCCGGCGGCGAACAGCTCGTTTTTAGCCTCACTGTATGGGTGTCGTGGCTCGCGCGCGTAGCGCAGATCCAGCGGTCGCTCGTGTGCAGCAGTGGCGCGCCAGGCCGCGACCGTGTTTTTGTCCGGCAGCCAGGATGCGCGTGCGCGGTCGCCGGGAAAAGCGCAGTATTGATAAAAGGGGATCATGTTGCGTTCGCGGGCCCGGGTATGGTCGGCCAGGTAGCCGGCGCGCAGTTCAAGTTTGCTCAGAACGACCGGCCCCTTGCACGGCGTGGCGCCGACCGGGTAGCGGCGTTTGATCAATTCCGACAGGTAATAGAGGTAGAGATCGTACAATCGGCGGTCTGTTCCTGTGTGTCCGGCATTGTCCTCGACCAGCATGGCCCAGGGCGCGTCCTGTTGCCGGCCGCGACAAAACAGATCCTCTACATTGCGGTTGATCCAGCGTGTGTCCCATTCGCCGATGCCGAACAGGATCGGCACGTCCAGGGCGCCTTCCGGTATGTCGGGTTCAGCCAGGGCGCCTACGTTCTGGGCCATGGCGATCATCCGGTCGGGCGCGGCAAAACAAACTTTCTGCACAAACATGCCGCCATTGGAATTGCCCACGGCCACCATGGGTGCATTGGTCAGTTCTGGATGGCCTGTGGTCTCGGCGAAAACTTTGAGACAGGTAAATACATATTCCGGTCGTCCTCCGTGAAGTCCGCCCACGCCCAGCACGCCGAAACCGAAATGCCGCGCAAACGCCTGAAACTGGGGCAGATCAGCGGCCTTGGTCCACCCATCGCCGACCAGCAGGATACCCATGACCGTATCCAGATTGGGTGGCAGCCAGAGCTGCGTTTCCCATATCCCGCCACCTTTAAGTTCAAAAACATGCGATGCACGCTCCGCGATAACCGGAACGGCAAACCATAGACAGATCCACAGCACAATCGTTTTTTTCATCCTTCACCCGAGTTTGTGTTATGCGAAAAAAAGCGAGAAACATAAGAAAGGCATGTATACCGCGGTTTATGCAACCAAAACAATTCACAAAGTGTTAAAAGCGGGTTAGGTTTTTGGGTTGCAACGCTAAGCGTTCATGTTCAGCATCCCATTAAACGATAAAAGTATGCGCAGGATCGGGTCATCGTCCGGGAACAACCTTTTACGGAACGCGGAGATGCGCCACTTCGCGGGCATTCATACGAAAAACCATCATCATGGCAAAAAAGCTTGTGCGAATCGCAATGCTTCCATATTTTGCGGTTATGACTGCTCGACATTTCGTGGAACTGATGGCGCCGGCCGGTGGACCGGACGCTGCTTATGCGGCCCTGCAATACGGCGCGGATGCGGTTTACCTCGGTTTGGCCCGTTTCTCGGCCAGAGCCGAAGCCATCAATTTCAATGCCGATGAACTGGCTGGCCTATTGGGCTATGCCAGCGGATTGACGCCGCGGCGGCGCATTTACGTCACCCTCAATACGCTGATCCACGAAGCTGAACTCAACCCGGTTTGCGTGCAGTTGGGGTTGCTCGCCGACCTGGGCGTCGATGCCGTGATTGTCCAAGACCTGGGCGTGGCCCGGTTGATCCGCCGGCGTTTCCCCGCACTGCGGCTGCATGCCAGCACGCAACTGGCGGCGCACAACCGCGAAGGCGTCATGGCGCTGCGCGACCTCGGTTTCAGCCGGGTCACCCTGGCGCGCGAACTCACCCTGGATGAAATCAGCGAAATCGCCTCGTTGCCGGATATCGAGACCGAGGTTTTTATCCACGGCGCCCTGTGTTACAGTTACAGCGGCTTATGCCTTTATTCCGCCCTGACCCTCAACCGCGGCGGTAACCGCGGCCGCTGCGCCTATCCCTGTCGTGATCGCTATTACGACGCTTCGGGTCAGGCCCAGCTCCTGTTTTCGATGAAAGACCTGGCCCTGCCCGACGCGCTGCCTGACCTGCGACGTGCCGGCGTAAACTCGTTCAAAATCGAGGGCCGCATGAAAAATGCGCGCTATGTCGCCGCTGTCAGCGCATACTACCGCGGCTTACTCGACGAGACGCTTTCGTTGGTCCAGCGAAAAGCCATGGAAGAGGATCTGCGCACACTCTTCAGCCGGCCTTGGACTACGTTTTTTACCCAGTCACGCGCAAACCCGGACATGGTTGATCCAACCATGACTGGCCACCGCGGCGCGTCGATCGGCTGCGTCGAGTGCGTGACCGGGCGCGGCGGAGAACGGTGGCTGCGCTTTCATACACGGCGCGCCCTGGAACGCCACGACGGTCTGCAGGTCGATGTGCCGGGACGGGACCGGCCATATGGTTTTGCGCTGGACCAGTTACGCCTCGTTGTCGTCAGCGGTCGCACCAGATCGGTATACGAAGCGGAAGCGGGAGCGCTCGTGGAAGTCGCGCTGCCGCCTGACGCACCGCGTCTGCCAACGGGCGCGAGCATCGCCTGCGCCTCTTCGCAAGCAGTCAAGCGACGCTATCGCCTGGGGCCGCCGCCGCCTGGTCGTACGCGCATGCGCCAACCGATGGCTGTCCGCATCGCACTGGATGCAACGCAGCTTGAAGCCATGGCCACGATCCGGCCGCCCGCAGGCATGGACGATCCTTTACACATTTGCGTGACCATGCCCGAGGCCTTGTCTGCGGCACGCGACCCGGCAAGTATCGAACCCACCATCCGCTCCGCGTTCGAAAAACTGGGCAACACGCGCTGGCGTCTGGATACGCTGCAGATCCATAACCCGCACCAACTCTTCATTCCAGTCTCCCGGCTCAACGCCTTGCGCCGGGACCTGATGCAACAGGTCGAAACCAGGTGGCAGGCGCATGTGATACAACGCGACCACACCACACAGGCTTTCACCGGGTCAGAGCCTTTACGGACTGCGTACAGTGCCGCGGACGAACCGTATGGATTGCGAAAAATTCGCTGGTCACTGAAAACCGACAAGCCAACTGTGCTGGCAATGTTCGGGGATAAAGATTGGGCAGCACTGGACGAATTGATCCTGGAACTGGATATCGACGACATCGCAGCCTGGCACCGCGGATTGCAGGATCTGGCACAGGAGATCGGCAAAGCGTGTCTGCGCCTTGCATTGCCGCCGATCATGCGTACCTGGGAACGCGCGCCCCTGACCGATGCGATCCACACGTTACTCGACGAAGGCTGGACGCGCTGGCAGGTGGCCAATGTCGCTGGATCCAGCCTACTGCCCATGGATCGGCTGGATGTATCCGCGGACTGGCCGCTCTATGCCATGAACCGACAGGCAGCCAGCGCCTGGATAGAGGCGGGTTTCAGCGGCATCACGATTGCGCCTGAGGATAGAATGGACAACATGGTCGCACTCTTGGCCGCAGCGGGCGCCTGCGCAACCGTGCCGGTGTATCAGGACCCACCGCTCTACATCTCCGAAACCCGTATCCCCCGCGACCACCACGAAGTAACCCGCGATTGCGATGCCATGCGTCTGGTTTCCGCCAAAGGTGTGGACGTGCTGGTGATCGAACGCAACGGCCGGAGCTGGGTGATCCGCGAACAACCCTTCAGCCGCACGCACCAGATGGAACAACTGGTCCAAGCCGGCGCCCGACGGTTCCGGGTCGATTTCCTGCTGCGACACTATGAACCAGACCATGCGCGCAAGATATGGTCATCGGTCATCCATTCGTGGCGCACGGCGTGAACAAGAGGTATGTCAAACCATATCGCTCCTTTACAAACACGCACGATTCCAATAGACTGACGATTAAGTGATCGGGCACAAGTGATGAATATATCGACTCGGAGATGCCATTTACTTGACATTTTGCAACCATGGATTATATGAGAATAGTCATTTGAGGAACCTTATCACGCAACATAGGAGATTTGAAGATGGAAAACGATACTTTGCAAGGTCATGGTCATACGGATACGATTATTGCCGATGTTCCCTGCGAAAACGAATGCCGCTGGGCTGCGCTGTCGCATGCCTGCGGGTTGCTGAATCATGTCTTTGTAGTGCCGCTTTTCGGGCTGTTCGGCGCGCTGGCCATCTGGGTGGCCAAGAAATACGATAATGCGTTTATTGAAGAACAGGCCCGTGAAGCGCTCAATTTTCAAATCACCATGCTCATCTGCCGCGTGCTGGTCGTTTTTCTTATGCTCACCGGTTTTGCCGTCCTGCGCCTCATGGCCGCCATGCAGGTGTCGCACATGGAAGAAATCAAGCCTATTCCGCTAATCGTAGGCTTTGGTCTGCTGTTTGCCTTGATGCTGTACGAAATCATCAACTGTATCAAAGCAGCCTGGAAGTGCAGCGACTGCATGCACTATGCTTATCCACATACGATCCGAATCGTGAAGTAGGAGCGGGAGCAGGGTGCAAGGTGCGGCATTCCATCTCTTGACTTGAGCACAAACAATATCCAATATTCAACACAGAATATCCAATATTCAAGGAAAGAAGAAGGTACGCCCGCCAATCTTCTTTCACCACCTGCCACTCTCCCCTTGCCGCTCGCCACAACTTCTGCAAAAAAACTATTGAATTCAGCACGCGAACCCTTTAGTAATACTCGGGTCCGCGCAGAAATAGCTTTGCATTTGACGCTCGGCAACACGTGATGATTGGGTTTTTGGATATTAAACTTCCGGGAGGATGTTGTTATGGCGGATGAAAATTTCTATACTGACAATAAAGATTTGTCGTTCATTATGGACCAGGTTATGGACTGGGAAAGCATTGTGTCGATCAAGGAAGATCTTGGATCCGAGGATTGCCCCTATGAAAATGCGGCGGAAGCCAAGGCGACCTATTTGGATATGCTGGCCGATCCGGTCGGCGAACTGGCTGCCAACCGCATTGCTCAGCGCGCCGAGGAAGTGGACCAGGTCGGCTGCAAATTGGAAAACGGCGAGGTGATCTTTCCCGAAGGTTTGAAGCGCAACCTCAAGGACCTGTGCGACGCCGAATTGATGGGCATGACCATTCCTCGCGAGCACGGCGGTCTTGGATTCCCGGAAACCGTGTACACCGCGGCCATCGAAGTCGTGTCTCGCGCCGATGCCTCGCTGATGAATTTCTTCGGTCTGCAGGGCGGCATTGCCGAGACCATCGCTGTGTTCGGTTCCGACGAATTGAAAGAAAAATACCTCCCCCCCATGAGCACCGGCGAGTACACCGGCGCCATGGCCCTGACCGAACCTGACGCCGGCAGCGACCTGGCCGCTGTACAGACCCGCGCCGGCATCGAGGCCATGCAGGACCCGATCACTGGCGAATGGAAAATCAGCGGCACCAAACGCTTCATCACCAACGGCTGCGGCGATGTCGTGCTGGTGCTGGCGCGCAGCGAGGACCCGACCAAAAAAGCGGGCGGACGCGGCTTGAGCTTTTTCCTGGTCGAAAAAAGCGAGCGGCTCAAAGTGCGTCGGATCGAGAATAAAATGGGCATTCATGGATCGCCCACCTGCGAACTGTACTTTGACGAAACACCGGCCTACCTGATCGGCAAGCGTGGCGCCGGCCTATCGCGCTACACAGCCTGGCTCATGCTGGCGGCGCGCCTGGCCATCGGCGCCCAGGCCCAGGGCATTGCCGAAACAGCGTTGCGCGAGGCCGAGAAATACGCCGATGAACGCGAGCAGTTTGGCAAGAAAATCAAGGAGTTTCCCCAGGTGGCTTCCATGCTGACCCACATGCGCCTTTTCACTGAAGCTTCACGCGCCCTGCTCTACGCGGCCAGCGAAATGGTGGATATGCACCAGGGCTACGAAGCCAAAAGCATGAAAGCAGAAACCCGGATCTACACTAAGTTGACCGAAGCCATGACGCCGATCGCCAAATACTACAGTACCGAAGTGGCCAACAAGATGTGTTACGACGCCATCGCCATTTTCGGCGGCAACGGCTTTATGAAAGACTACCCGGTGGAACGGCTATACCGCGATGTGCGCATCACCAATATCTATGAAGGCACGTCCCAGATCCAGATCGGCTGGGCCCTGCCGCGCCTGATCCGCGGCGACCTGAACGACCTGCTCCAGAAACACCATGACACGGTGTATGAAGACGCAGAACTGAAAACGATGCATGAGCAAGTCAATGTTGCCCTGGACACGCTGCACCAATGCTTCGATTTTCTACGGGACCAGGACTTGGAATACCGCGAGTGGGTTGCCCAGTACCTGGTCGATCTGTTCATCGACATCTACGTCTCGTACCTGTTCTTGGATCAGGCGACCAAGTGGGATTACAAGAAAAACGTGGCCCGGATGTTTATTCGCGAAATGAAACCGCGGGTGGTCATGAACAGCGTTTTTGTCATGGAAAACGAAAAAGTGGAATTACGGCCTTAACACGCTAGTAACAGGTGCGCGATGAGCAGACAACCCAACATCCTTTTCATTTTTTCGGACCAGCAGCACTGGCGTGCCATGGGTTGCGAGGACGCGTTTTTCAACACGCCCAACCTGGACCGCCTGGCGCGCGAAGGGGTGCGTTTCAGCAACGCCTTCTGCACCACGCCCCAATGCTCGCCTAGCCGTTCGAGCATGCTGACCGGCCTGTATCCCAGTAAGACCGGTGTATTGGGCAACGTCGGCACGGCGGGCGGTGAACCGTTGCGCATGCCCACCCTGGCGCCGCTGCTGCAACAGGCTGGTTACCACACTGCTTATTTCGGTAAATGGCACCTGGGCAAGAAAACCGTGGCCACAGCCGGTTGGGACCAGGATTTCGGCGTCACCGGCGATGAGACCACGAACGACGCAAAGGTCACCCAGCACGCCCTGCGCTTCCTCTGCGAAGCATCGGCCGACGACCAAACTCCGTTCGCGTTGTTCCTCTCCTACAACAATCCTCATGACATATACGATTTCCATCGTCATCTGGCCAGAGATAAGCTGAGTCAGATGGATTTGCCCCATTCCTGGGAAGCCGAAGACCTGCAGAGCAAGCCGCCGGTCCAGTTGCAGTTCATGGAGGAGGACCAGGGTGCGACCATCCATGGGCGCGACGAGGATATCTGGAAACTGTATCGCGACTGTTATCGCGAGAAGACCCGGCTCTACGACGAGGAACTGAGCAAAGTCTTCAATGTCATGGATCAATTCAATTTCCACGACAACACGCTGGTCGTAGTCACCTCGGATCACGGCGATATGGACTCGCACCACCGGCTCATTTTCAAGGGCCCGTTCATGTACGAGCAAATGATGCGCGTACCGCTGCTGGTACGTCTGCCGGTCGCGCTGCACGCCGGTCGCCACGGTCGAACCTGCGATGTGCAGACCGTGAACACAGACCTGGTTCCCACGCTACTCGACTTTGCCGGACATGCCCCCATAGCTTGTGACGGCAGGACCTTACGCCCGTTCCTCACCCATGAAGACGAACCATGGAAACGCGATCATGTGATCGGCCAGTATTACGGCAAACAGCGCTGGGTCAATCCTATTCGCGTAATCCGCACGCCGCTGTATAAATATGTGCGCTACATCCTGCATGGCGAAGAATTGTACGACCTGACGCGCGACCCGCACGAATTGCACAACCTTGTCGACGACCTCGATCACGACGATGTGCGCAGGGATCTGGGCTTCAAACTAGACGCCTGGATCCGGCGCAACAACGATCCGTTCTACAGTCAGGTTCCCACAGACCGGTTCGGCCACGTGCTGTAGGCAACACCAGGCACTGGCCGGTCACGGCCATGAACTGGGCATGGTTTCATGCTCGGAGAACACGGTGCCTATCTGGAGCAGCGTGTATATTTTTGGCTACGATGACAATCGGCTGAAAAGCGAAGTGGCGCGCATCCGGCAGGGGATTGGCCTGAGTCAGATGAAGGCGTGCGTCAACGAAGTGCGCCGCAAAGCCCACATCTGCATGTCCGAAGGCCGTTTCCGCGATGCTTTTGACCTGATCCGCCGTTATCCACCCGACATCCGCGTTGCGGTCAAACCGTTCATCACTGTAACAATACGCCGCCCCATGCCCCAACGGGGCATTGTCCGATAGCTGCCGTATCCCAAGATAATTTAGAATGGCGTCCCACATAAATTAGAATGGA
>CAZOLK010000213.1:0-9705 GCA_964580325.1 uncultured Verrucomicrobiota bacterium
GTTCGATCATGGGGCTTTTCCAGAAACAGAAGTCGGGGCAGGGTGCCCAGGCGCCCTGGCAGACAGCCTGGGCATGCAATTCCACGCGCTGGGTCAGGTTCAGCACATGGGCCATGGCCATTTGGGCCACCGACGCCGTGCTGTAGGCCGGCACATTGGTCACCGGAATGCCGCGTTCACGCGTTGCATCCAGGTCGACCACATTGTAGCCGGTGGCCAGCACGCCTATATAGCGCAAACTTGGCCATTGGTCCAGGATCTCGCGCGTCAGCACGGTCTTGTTGGTCAGCACGATCTCGGCGTCGCGACCGCGTTCCGCGGTTTTGTCCGGCGGCGTGCGGTCATGGATCGTGCATTCGCCCAGATACTGCAGGGCTTGCCAGCTCAAGTCGCCGGGGTTCATGGTAAAACCATCGAGAACTACAATGTGCATATTCATCAGCTTTCGTTGAATGAGGTGATGTCGAGTTTGCCAAACCGGATGGCCGTGCGCTGCGTGTTGGGATTGGTGGAGCTGTCCCAGACCGCGTAGAATATGCCCGGCTCCTTTTCCAGCAACGTGGGATACGAGTTGCGCACGCCGGCATTGTAAAACACGTGTGTGTCGCTCCAGGGGGCGTTCAGCGGTTTGATCTTGTAGGCCAATTCCTTGCGTTCCCAGGCCGGCCCGGTGCTGAAAACATAAATATGATTCCCAAACGAGTCACGACCGAAAAAGGCCTTGGCCACGGTATTGTACAGCTCGGATTCCGGCTGGGCCACGCTCCAGGTGCGCCCGTTGTCCAGGCTTTCGGAGGAAAAGACGCAGGGCGGGTTGAGCGGATGACCTTCGCGGTCGGCGCGGCAGGTGCGCATGACGATTTTCAGGGCGTCCTGCCCCTTGATGGGCGCGATATGCCCCTCATGCATGAAGACCGGCGGCGTTTCGGGCTTGGGAATGTAGCAGGACAGTTTCCATTCCAGCAAATTGCTGCTCTCCAGGATCAACTGGTCGCGCTGGCCCTGGGGATCGTGACGCGCCGTGTTGCGGTGGACCGGCAGCAGGTAACGAAAAAAATCGCCGTCCGGAACATCGACAATGCCGGCGCAGGTCGCCAGCGGCGAGTGATAATGCACAGCCAGTTCCACTGGGGTCCAGGAGCGGCCTTTGTCCACGCTGTAGGCCGCGCACAAGTGCGCGTCTTCACTATCGGCATAATAGATCGGACAGCGCATGGCAAAACACCAAATGGACGATTGGCCCGGAGGATGGTACAATATCGGGTTTGCGTAGGCGAACTGGATGGCGCCGAATTTATCGCGATGATCGAAAATCTTGACTGGCCGGCTCCAAGTCGTGCCGTTGTCTTCGCTAAACGAGCTGAAAATATCGCCCATTTCGCGTTTGTCGTGAAGTTCGGCTCCAAAGGCAGCCAGCACATGTTCTTTATCCATGTGCTCGATAAAAGGCTGCCACAGATGACGATATCCTTCCAGCGCAAAAATCGATGCAATGATAGCGACATCGGTTACGTCACCTTTACGTTTTAACATGAATGCACTCCCTCAAAATTGTTCTTCTCTACTCTTGCGTTTTCCGCGCCGCTGAATCAAGATTTTTTCCATCCAAAAAATAATCCTTGCAGATTGGCGGTCGCTTTACTACCGTTTGCTGTTTTATCGATTGTTTTAAGGTGCATTCCCTGACCATGGGATGCGATAACATGAAACAATACACTATGAACCCGGTATTGAAAGAAGGAGCAGGATGAAAAAATTAGGCATCATCACCAGTGGCGGCGATTGCGGCGGTTTGAATGCAGTGGTTAAAGGCGCAGCCCACATGGCGGCGAGCAAAGGCATTGAACTGTTTATCATTCCCAACGGTTACGCAGGGCTTTACAACTTGGTCGAGATCGAAAACCTGATCAAACTCGACCGCAAACGTCTCGACATGTTCGAGGCCAGCCTGGCCGGTTCCGAAGCGGGGCATTCACGCGTCAAGATCAAGAAAATCGAGAATCCCGAAAAATATGATCGTATAAAAAAGGGTATGGCCAAGTTTGAAATCGACGGTCTGGTCATCAGCGGCGGCGACGATACGGGCAGCGTCATGGTCGACCTTTCCGAGCAGGGCATCCGCTGCGTCCATGCGCCCAAGACCATGGACCTGGACCTACAGACCTATTCCGTCGGCGGCGATTCCACGATCAACCGCATCGCCAACATCGTGCAGGACCTGAAAACCACGGGCCGCACCCATAACCGCATTATCGTCACCGAAGTGTTTGGCCGTTATGCCGGTCACACGGCTTTCCGCGGCGGTATCGCGGCTGACGCCGACTGCATCCTGATCCCGGAAATTCCGGTGAACTGGGACTTGATCTACAAGCACCTGGTCGAACGCTTCACCGTGCGCATCAAGACGAGCGATGTGCGTGCCGGCACTTACACGATTGTGGTTGCCGAAGGGTTGAAAAACGCTGACGGCAGCGAGATCGTAGATGAAACCGCCGGGCTCGATTCGTTCGGCCACAAGAAACTGGCCGGCGCCGGTAAGTATGTCTGCCAGCAGATCGAGAAGCGGATGGAAAAGGATCATGCCATCAAAACATTTATGAAAGAAACCGGCATGTTCGTCGAGGGATTGTACGAGATGCCCGAAGTGCGCGACGTGCGTCCCGGTCACTTGGTGCGGTCAGGCAACTCGTCGGCTTACGATGTCAACTTTGGCTGGGAAGCGGGCGCTGCCGCCGTGTTGCTGTTGATCGAAGGCAAAACCGGCATCACGGTTTCTAAGGTCAATGGCGATATGATCGAATACATGCCTTCGGCCAAAGCGATCAAACAGCGCTACGTCGATTTGAGCCAGGTTGCCTTCTACGAAGCCCTGGGCATCTGTTTTGGCCGCGCCAACCAGGACTACGTGGCCAAGTTCAAAGAAGTCGAAGGGTCTGTAGACCGTATTTATTAAACGGCTTTCAACAAAACCGCGGGGCATCCTCCCGCGGTTTCCGGGCCCCAGCCAACCCATGAACAACCCGAGCGAATCCCCCTGCTACCAGGAATTCCTGCGCCAGGCCGGCGATCTGATCCCTGACCTGGAACAGCGCAGCGCTGCGTTTACCGTGGATGCCAGTGCGATCAACGATGCGATCATGGTTGTTTTTATCGCCCAGGTCGAAAAGCTGTTGACCGGCATCCGGGCCGGTTTGGACCAAGCCGATTTTGAGGTTGTACAACAGGGCGCCCATGCCCTTAAGGGCATGGGCGGGACTGTGGGCTATCCGCATGTATCCGTGGCGGGACAGGACCTGGAACAGGCTGCCAGACAGGGCGATCAGGAACGCTGCCATGCGCTGACCCGTCTGATCGCCGCATGGTATCGGCAGATCATGGCCTGAACGTCGGAATCAGTCGCCGATGACCTTGATCCATTGGTTGGTGAATTTGCTGCCGCGGTACAGGTTGGTGAACGACGCTTTCTCTAAATCCTTGCCATAGATGACCAGTCCGTTGCCGCTGCGATTTATTATGACCAGGCCTCTATTGCCAAACGGATATTTTCGCGTCATGTAGTCGATGGGTTCGTCATAGCCAAGACTGTTCAGTTGGTCGATGGCCATGTTGCGCGTCACTAGAATCGGAGCATAGGGCGGCAAATATTCGGCATCGTTAGCGACTTGCCAGATGCAGCAACCTCCGTTCAGGAATTCCTGGAACGATTTCGCCTGCTTCAAACCATAACCGCCGAACCGGTCGAAGGAATGGATTAGCTTATTGCTGACAAGCATGGCAAAGTACTCTTCTGCCCGTGAGTATTTCGATAGGATAGGAAAGCGCAAAAATTTCTTTCCCGCATTTTTGAGCCGATCTGTATATGCGTTGGGGTCCATGTTGGCCATGAGTTCGACCGCTTTGATGATGCCGCAGCCGCTGGCCGCGGTTGATGTGATGATCGCACGAAACCTGGCCCGGTTGATCGCAGGTGAAATGATGGCTGCCAACATGCCGATAATGCCCATCACCAACAACATCTCGATTAACGTAAAAGCACGCTTACTACCCATTGTCCACCTCCTGAAATGTTTGAGATCGTTTTTTCATCAGTACAAATGGATGTCATTAAAGTACGCATCTGCTGTTTTGTTAATATACTGTTTTTTTTAACCTTGTAAAACATTTTTTTCATTTTTTCATAGTTCTCCTGTTGTAAGGGCGTGCGCAAAATAAGTTCGTCATTTGTAGAGGTGCGACGCCCAGCCGGCAAGGTGCGCATGTGCAGGAATATTGAAATATTTCGACGGAAATATGAGAGAATTTTCAATGCATTTTCCCGTCTCCCATTTTCCCGTCAAAAAGCAGGTGTTGTACCTCCAACATTAGGGTTCACGGGAAAATAACATGACATTTTGTGTGGGCCCTTAGAACGTTCACTCCCCTGCCAGCCGATCTTTGCCCACCCACTTGCGCAGCGCTTCTGGCACGCTCACGCTGCCGTCAGCGTGTTGAAACTGTTCCACGATGGCTGGCAGCAGGCGGCTGGTGGCTAGTCCCGAGGCGTTCAGCGTGTGCACGAATTCGGGCTTTTTCGCGCCTTGCCGCTTAAAGCGGATCATGCCGCGCCGTGCCTGGTAGTCGCGTGCGTTGGACGCTGAACTGACCTCTTTGTATTCGTTCATGCTCGGGATCCAGACCTCGATGTCATAGGTCTTGGCCATGCTGGCGCTGCAGTCCCGGGCCGCCAGCCTGGACACCTGGTAATGCAGGCCCAGCCCCTGGACCAACTTTTCGGCTCTGGCGATCAGTTCTTCCAGCGCGGCAGACGAATCCTCTGGCTTCGTGTATTGGAACATCTCGATCTTGTTGAACTGGTGGCCGCGGATCATGCCCCGTTCCGAGGTCCGGTAACTGCCGGCTTCTTTGCGGTAGCAGGGCGTATAGGCAAAGTATTTCAACGGCAATTCGGTTTCGTCCAGGATCTCTTCGCGATGCAGGTTGATCAGCGCTGTTTCCGCGGTCGGCAGCAGAAATTGCATTCCGTTTTCGTCTTGCGCATCGTTGGCGATCTCGAAGATGTCCTCGCGAAACTTGGGAAACTGGCCGGCGGTATAGCCGCAGGCATAGGTTAGGATGTGGGGCGGCAGCATAAATGTATAGCCTTCTCGGCTATGCGTTTCGACAAAATAGTTGAGCAGCGCCCACTCGAGCAGCGCACCTTCGCCCCGGTAGAGCCAGAACCCGTTGCCGCCTATTTTTACCCCGCGCTTGTAATCGATCAGCTTGAGCGCCTCCACCAGCGTCACATGATCTCGCGGCTCAAAATCGAACGCCGGTTTTTCGCCCCAACCGCGGATGACCTCATTGTTTTCCTTGCCCCCGGCAGGCACATCGTCGTCAGGCAAGTTGGGCAACCGGGCCAATGCGTTCTGGATCGCATCCTCCAATTCCTTTTGCCGCACATTCAGTTCCGTGGTGCGCTGCGAGATTTCCTTCATTTCCGCCATGATCGGCGCTACGTCCTCGCCCGCCTTTTTCATCCGTGGGATTTGTTTGGAAGCCTCGTTTTTGCGTGCTTTCAGGTTCTCGTTCTCGGCAATGCAGCGTCGCCGTTCCGCGTCCTGTTCAACCAACGCGGCCAGGTCAACGCTGTCCATGCGTTTCAACAGGGCGTTTTGAACCGCCTCGGTTTCCTCTCTGATCCGTTTCAAATCGAGCATTACGATAGTTCCTTTCTTAAAATTTTTGCATAAGCTTTAGCCAAGCCTCACGCGCATGCAAGTTTTTTCCTCATTCTTCCATTGTAATTGACCGCAAAGTAGACTATTTTGGCGATTCTTTTGGTGTGCCGGGGGCAATCTTTAAAATTAACATGGCAGGTGAGATGACAACGGAAACAAGTAGTTTGACGGAAGATGGTTTTTTGGATCAGCTCAAGCAGGACGCCGTTCCCGTGGGCCAACTGATCAAGAAACTTGACAAGCACTGGAAAAGCGGGGCCGAAGACGAAGCACTGACTTGGGCCAACCTGCTGCAGGAGAACATGGTCCAGAAAGCGGACTTGCTCGGCGCCATCGATGTTGTCATTCAGCGTGCACATTGGGCCAAAGCCCGTAAAGACAAGAATTTTACGACAAAGTGCCAGAGCGAACTCGAGGCTATGCTCGACGAAGACCGCAACCTCAAAAAACTGATCGCTCACATTGCTCTGGGCGATAGAAAGGTGCTTTGTTCCGAGTCGTTGCGTCGTTTGAAAGTGCTGCTGTCCCTGAAACCCGGCGTTATCTGTTACGATAAGACCTGGGGCGTCGGCGTGATCAGGGAAATCGATTATTTTTATAAAAAGATCGGCATCGATTTCGAGAAAAAATGCGGACACTACCTGGCTTTCGGTTATGCGGGCGAAACCCTGGTGCTGTTGCCCGAGGATCATCTGCTCACGCGTTTCCACCATGATAAAGATGCTGTAAGCAAGATGGCCGTGGAACAACCGGACGAGTTGGTGCGCATGACCTTGAAAAGTTTTGGACCGCTGCCTATCGAATTGATCCAGGAACACCTCGTTCCGCGGATCGTTGAGGAGAAAAACTGGAAAACCTTCTGGAATGCCGCACGCAAAGGACTCAAGAAGGATGCAAACGTGGAAATCCCCAAAAAGCGGTCCGATCCCATCCGCTTTATTGAGGCCGGCGACCGGTTCGGCGATAAATGGTTTGACAAACTGGCCAAAAACCGCGACATGGAAAAGATTCTCGAGAGTATCGACGATTACAAGACCCAACTAGCCGAAGGCACAACTCCGGAACCGGAATATCTGGACATCATGGCCGATCGCCTGGCTTTTGCCATCAAGGGCGCTGGCATGCGCCATCCAGCCCTGACCAGCCGCGCCTCCATGCAGGCCCAGGACCTGGACATTCCCGCGGAAAAGGTGGATTGCAAAGCGATTTTCGACGAATTCCTGTTCAATGAAGAGCATATCCTCAACCTGTCCACTAATATGCCGGCCAAGTACTTACGCCCTTTCTTCGAGCGTTTGATCGCCCACGACCAGGATTCGACCTGCGAAATGTTGATGAAGCTGCTCGACAAGTTTCACTATACGGTGATGAGCGAGAGCATCCAGTTGCTGCTCGAACAGGGCAGGGAAGAAGCTTGTGCCCAGAAAATCCGCGCGCCTTTTGAAAAACGCGTTGTGCATGCCAAGATTTTGACATGGGTTTTCCGCAACCGCGAGTATATCAAAAAATGGAACTTGGGCAGCCTGCCAGAACTGGCCAAGATCGTCATCAGCGCTTTGGAAGCGGATGCCATGCACGAGGACTTGCGTATCCAGAATACGCTGCGCGATATCTGTGCCGACGAGGTCTGGCTCAAGGAGATCCTGGACAGCATGACCGACCTGCAGCGCAACGAGTTCATGGCGCGCGTCAAAGAATCGACCGCCTGGCAGTATCTCGATCGCAACTCCGTGTTGGGTAAGATGATCCGCCTCTATCCCGGCTTGCAGCAGATCATGGAAGCCGGCAAGAGCCCGGAAGAAGAGAAGAAGCTGACTTCTACACGCCGTTACCAGGAGCGCAAGGCCCAGTTGGAGCACATCATTAAAGTCGAAATTCCGGACAATGCCAGGGAGATCGGCGAGGCCCGCAGCCATGGCGACCTGCGCGAGAATTTCGAATACAAGGTTGCCAAGGAACGCCAGCGTATGCTGCAACACACGATCGAGCGGATGACCCACGAACTGGCCCAGGTCCAGCCCAGCAATTTCGATCATGCCGCAACCGATATCGCCGGCATCGCCACCAAGGTGCGCATCCGCTACACGGCCGATAACCGTGAGGAGGAATACTGCATTCTCGGCGAATGGGACAATGACTCCGAGTTGAATATCATTGCCGGCTCTTCGCTCATGGCCCAGCGCCTGACCGGTCTGCGGCCGGGCAAGAAAGCCCTGGTGCCTGGCGAAACGCAAGAGCAGGAGGTGAAGTTGCTTGACGTCGCCGTGCTGCCCGACAGAATCCGGCGCTGGATTCGGGGTGAGGATTAAATGCAAGAATTCCTGCAGCAGTTCTTCCAGCGCGATGCCGGTGCAATCGTCCAGTTTCTCAAGTACATGATTGCCGGCGGAATCGCCACCATGGTGGATGCCAGTTCGTTTTACCTGCTCTCCTGGAAATTGTTCCCCGCACTCAAGGAAGACGATCCGATTCTCAAGATCATTCCCATCCCGGTTACCCATATCGACGAGAAAAAGCGCTCGTGCAATTTCGTGACCAACACCATAATCGCTTTCATGTTCGCCAACACGGTTTGTTATATCGTCAATGTGCTGTGGGTGTTTCAACCGGGCCGGCGCCCCTGGTATATTGAAATGCTGCTCTTCTATGCTGTCTCAGCCGTGGCGGTGGCGGTCGGCACGTTCCTGGGGTGGGCCATGATCAAGCATCTCCATCTGAGCACCACGCTTTCCTACCTGGCCAAGATGTTCGCTGGTTTGATGATTAACTATGTCAGCAGAAAGCTCATCATTTTTAAGGGCTGAAAAACGGCGCACGCAGGATTCCCGTCCAACGCCGCCTTTTTGTGTCGGCGTGTGCTCGATGCTCCTGGCCGTCCTGCTGCTTTGGAACGGATGCGCCCTGAAACAGCGGCGCGACCAGGATGACGGCAAAGAAAAAATACTTGCCATGCACACGTTGGCCACGGAGTATCGCAGTCCGCCATTCGAACCAATCGCTTCGTTCGATTATGTTGTTGAGTGGACCGTAGCCCATGGCGGTCCGGGCGAGGTCACGCTGACCAAGGCCAGGTCGCCTGATCGTGATGGCTATATCGGCGTTGTCGCTGTCAGCAGCGCACCGCAACCGGAAAGTATCGTGCTTTATCCCCCCACCAATGCACCGCCCATCGATTTTTTCAACGTGATCGAACTGTGGATGCGTTCTGAGAGTGAAACCGTGCTCGCGGAAAACGCGCCGCCGTCCGTGACCGCGCTGTTTGAGGATGAAAACGCCGTACCTTTGCGCATCGATCTTGGGCCGATCCATGCCGAGTGGTGTTTGAAACGCCGCAAATTGGACCCCGCTGTTCTAAAAGGGCTGACCTTCCCGGTTGGGTTTAAGGCGTTGGTGTTGGATATTCCGGCTGCGGCCAATGGTTTGCGCGTGCTGCTGGACGATCTGTGTTGCTATCCGGACATCGGCGACCCCATCTTCCTGCCGACGCTGCCGCGCGCTGCTTTTACGCCCGCGCCACGCCAGTCTCGTGGTCTGCACACCGGAGTGCAACCCCTTGCTTTTCCCTCCCGCGATACCACCGTCCTGCCGCGGGCCGCGCACGGCAAGGGGCGCAACCAGCTCCGCGTGGAGCAAGACGGGCGTTGGATCTTTTCCTATACGGCACCCGATGAAGCGGTGCACTACGTCTTTTATCCGCACCAGGGTTTGGCAGGTCTGGAAGTTCATTGGAACGGGCATTCATTGGGTCATCTCGAAACCGCGGCAGCGTTGCGGGGCAAGACCGAAAACGCGGACATCCTCGTCAACCGGCGTCAAGGTCTGGGTTTGCGCGTACGCTACCAGCATGGGCCACTCGCTCTCGCCATCAGCAACAAGACGCTGGTGGTCGATATGGCCTGGGAAAAAGCCGATAACGACCAAGAGCGCCCGACCGCCCTGGTCTTCCACGAGCCGGTCGCGGCCCTGCGCGTACCCGGGCTGTACC
>CAZOLK010000214.1:0-9705 GCA_964580325.1 uncultured Verrucomicrobiota bacterium
ATCAACGAAGATCTTGGTTAAGATCTGCTGGCGCAGCATCACACCGCCCGTGGCCGCGGCGTCGCCGCAGCGTTCCAGGGTTCGCTGGCGCATGTCGCGCGCCCATTCGGCCATGGCGCGCATGTCGAAATTCAGGGGAAACTCCGGGTCATAGGGCGTGCCGAAATGTACACGATCATTGGGTTGCGGCACGGCGGCGCCGATTTGATCGCGCATCAGCGGATCAAGTGCATCGATGTTCTCCGCGTCCCAGCCCAACGGGGTGTAGACCAGCGGCTGGTCGCCGGCCTGGTTCATGAACGCATCGGCCCGGGCACGCAGCGCGCGCGCCTCCCTGAGCAGCATGGCCGTATCCAGCAGGTTGACCCCGCACTCGAAATTGCGGCCGTTGGCCAGGATACGCATGACCATGCCGCGATCGCATTTACGCGTCATGGTCTCGGTTTCGGCAATCCGCAACGCACGCTGATCAAGGTTTTCCAAAGTGACAAACGCATACCAACGGTCCTGCCGATTCTTTTCCAGTTCCTCTAAAATTCGCGGCATGACGTCGCGGATCTCGTTCAACTCGTGGGGAAACGCGTAATAAACAGTACTCATGATTCTTTCCGTGTTCAGGGCTTTATATCGGGATTTACCGGCCGGCCACGCTGACGCCTTTCATGATCAGCACCTTTGCCGGACCTTCATAACCTACGCCATTGTCAAAGCCGTTGGATGGTCTGTTGACCCGACCGGTTTCGCTGGAGAAAAGGCACGCAGCCAGGTTGTCCACAATTTTACCGGACACCACGCCGCCTTTGAGCAAAGCGGTCTGGCCGCTGTGATCGACTTGGCGCGCCAGCTTGATCTCGCTGCTCCAGGTCAGCTTGCGTTCATCCACCAGCAGCGACGAAAATTTGAGAATCTCGATGTAGGACGGGACATGGTTGATGAAATCGCGATGGCTGACCGAACCGGACGGAACCACGATATTGCCGGTCACACCATTGGGTGCCAGGTCGAGGTATTGACCGTAGCGATTGGAAATCATGCGGTCGACAACGCGGCCCTGATCGATCACGACCCGCTTTTCGGCCACCAGGCCTTCGTCCGTGTGCGGGGTGGACTCGACCATGTAGGGTATGCCCGGATCCAGGGTCATGGTCAACCTATCGCGTGGCTCAACGTCGCCGTACACACTGGCGCCGGGTTTGAAGTGGGGCATCTTGTGGTATTCCATGGCCGCATCGAGCTGGCTGCGCACAGCGTCGAGGATAGCGGCCAAGGCGTTTTTGTCAATCACGACGCAAATCTCTTCGGTGGTGTCAGGCTCACGGGTTTGCCCCAGACTGCGCACCTGTTCGGCGCAGAGCGCGATAAAGGCGGGAATATCGACATCGGCACTGGACACGCCGGTGATCGTTTCAAGCACTTCCTTGTCGTTGTCCTGGCCGGCGCGCTCCATGGCGACCTCGATGTAGACCTCGGAAATCTGCTTACTGGTGCGGATACCGGTTCCGCTGACGCGGCTGATGTCATGGACGTTGAGAAAGATCTCGGTGGAGTTGACGGCAATGTCGTCGTGTTGCCGGATAGCGTCGACGATCTGCTGCTCGATTTCCTGGAGCACCGGATCGGGTTGGCCGCCGATGTTCTGATCGCAGGTCGACACCTGAGGATAGGGTTGAGCCGGCGGCGCGGCCAGGCGCCAGGGCTTGTTGCGGCCCTGGGCAGCGACATCGAGCAACTCGTCGATCTGCCGATCGAACGGGAGCCAGGGCAGCAGGTTGCCGGAAGCCATGCCCATGGCGTCATCGCTCCGGGTATAAAGGGTTAGCGAATAGCTGGCCTCGCGCACCATACGGTCCTGGTGCCGGCGAATGCCGCCCGCAGCATCGCGTTCATAGAGTGCCTGGTTGCCCCGGATCTGTTTTTCGATCAACTCCCACCCCGCCATAGACGACGCGGAAAAGGACCGACCGGCCAGGAACTGCTCGGTTTGTTTGAAGAATGACGTTGTATCCACAAGGCAATTCCTTCCATTTTTTGAATAAGGCTGCAATTATACTGCACGCGCCATGGCGTGGCAATGGTAAAAAAGAACGCAAAGATGCACCCCCAACAATCAAGAAACGCGGACTTTCCTTTGACAATGTTATGAGGTATACTAAATACTCAATAGATAGAAAGAAATGTATCGCATGAGAACAGATAGTAAACAAACTGTTTTTCTGGTGAATTTTTGCATTGTCATCGGTCTTGCGCTGGTGGCTGGGTTCTACTTTTATACCAAGTTCGCCCTGGACATGCCGGTCTATGAAAACCGGGAGAAACGCGGGGTACGGCGTCAGGCCGAATCGCTGCTGAAAGCCGACAAGAACAACTACTTTTTTTCGCTGCCTAAAATGGATGTGCAAGGCGCGAATCAGAGCGTGGTCAGCGTGGAAACCAAGCTGTTGATCGGCAACGAAAAGCACAACGAGTTCCTGCGTAAACGAGAACCCATCGTGCGCGATTGCATGGCTTCGATCATGGCTAAACACGACTTGAGCCAGTTGACCGGTGACAAACGCGAACAGTTCAAGCGCGATGTCAAAGCTGCCTTGAACCACAAATTACTCGGCGAAAACAGCAAAGCCGAGATTGTCAAGGAAGTGTTGATCACCGAAATGATCGAGATCGGGGCTGAGGGACGCTTGCAAGCAGCGGAACAGATTGCGAAGCAGACATTCGGGAAGCCGGAAGCCAGCGCTGAAGAAGCGCCATAAAAAGACTGGCGCAAACGTTATGTTCAACCATAAGAGGAGTAGCCATGGAACTTGACGCCGGAACGAAACTGCGGCTGCTGGTTGTAGACGACATTCCAGCCATGCTGATGCTGATCGCTATGCACCTGAAAAAGCTGGATTACGAAGTCCTGACCGCCAATACGGCACGCGAAGCCCTGGATCTGGTGCGCCAGCAAAAAGTGCACCTGGTGATGACCGATTGCCGCATGCCGGGGATGGACGGCATCGAGCTGATGCGCGAAATCCATCGATTCGCGCCGGACATGCCCGTCATCATAATGACCGCGGCCAGCGAGGAAGGCGAACAGTTTCTTCAGGAGGGCGCGGCTGGCTATCTGCGCAAGCCCATGGACCCAGCCATGATCCAGGGTTTGGTGAAAAAAACACTGCATTTATGAAAAGGCGTACCAGGCCAGCAGCAATAGTGCGACTAGAGCCTCCACCAGGGCCAGGTTCCTGACCGGAACGCCAGGCATCAGTTTTTTCCACAAAGGCGCGCCTAACATGGCAATGGACGAATCCGCCATGAGGACGACAGCAAGCCAGAACTGGATCGTTTTCCACATAAATCATCAAACCAGCGTAGCACCCCAACCGCTGTGCCGGTGCCGCCCAGGGTAAAGGATTAGAAGAGGGACCGGCGCGCAGGGTCGCATGAACCGTCTCGCGCAACACACTGGCATGGCCGCGAACCACGAATAGCACCTCGTCCACATGGCGCATGAACCCAGCCAGCGCTTTTTGCGCCAACCGCTCAACATGCTCAACATCTGCCTATTCATAACGCAGCCTTCGCATAATCACGTTTGTCGTGCGATCATTATGATAGCACAAAAAAACGCCTGGCGCCATATCGAATTACGCAACCCCGTTAAATGAGGGCGTGTGTATCTTACTCCTAATCGTAGTCCACGCCCCAGCCCGCGATCTTGTAGGGCGTTTCCAGGATTTCGTCGGGAATGTCGCTGATCATTTTGTCCAGTTCTTCGAACTTGAAGTCCAGGTCCAGGATGGCGATGATGTTGCGGTCCGCGTCAAAGATCGGCAGCGCGGCGGTCATAATCAGTTCTTTGGTGAATTCAGAGAAGAACAGGTCCGAATAATACGGTTTGCCCTGCTCCAGCACGCCGATAAACCAGTTGTGCTGCTTGAAGTTTTTGTTCAGCAGCCGGCGAAACAGGCCTTTCTCGCCCCGCTGCGTGTGCACCTGGCTGATGCGATAGCCATCGGTGTTGGTGATGGCCGCCAACTGGATCGAATGCTCTTTCTTGAGCAGATCGTTGAGCACTTCCTCCATCCTGTCTTTGGCCAGGCGCTTAATTTCGGGTATGGCGGAAATCTTTTCAGCCATATGCTGGGCTATGCGCATGGCAGCCGCTTTGACCTGGCGGAATTCGGACATGAACAGCGATGGCAGGTAATGGCGTGCCTGAGCCATCAATTCTTCCGGCGAAATGCTGGTGGTGCGGCCCTGGGCGTATTGCTCCATGACCCAGTTGTAAATCTCCTTGATGCCGGGATGACGCTTGTTGATCGTTTCCCTCCGGCTGGCCTTGATGTCGGCGATGTTCTCGTTCAACCAGCGGGCTATGCCGGCCACGCCGGATTTGTCGGTCACGGTCACTTTGAGCGGTCGATCGAGCAGTTTGGTTGTGTCAAAGATGTTGTAAATCTCTTCGTCCTTGAGCAAGCCATCGGCATGTATGCCGGCCCGGGTAGTGTTGAAATCGGCGCCGACAAACGGGTAATTGTTCGGAATATCGGCCTTGATCTCCTTGCGGAAATAGTCGGCGATCTCGGTGATGACCTTGGTATCCATGCCGTTGGCGGTGCCGGTAAGGCCCATGTATTCGATAACCGCGCTTTCCAGCGGCGGGTTGCCGGTGCGTTCGCCAAAACCCAGCAGCGAGGCGTTGAGCGCGGATATGCCGTAGAGCCAGGCCGTGGCGCCGTTGATATGGACTTTATGAAAGTCATTGTGGCCATGCCACTCGAGAAGTTCCGCCGGATATCCCACATCGTGGCGAAACGCATGCACCAGCTTGGGAATGCTGCGCGGCAACACAGCGCCCGGATAGGAGATGCCGTACCCCAGCGTATCGCACAGCCTGATCTTGACAGGTATGCCGCTTTCCTGGCTCAACTTGAGTAGTTCCGCGGCAAACGGCAGGCAGAAACCGTAAATATCGGCGCGGGTGACGTCCTCAAAATGGCAGCGTGGCACAATCCCTTCGTTCAGGGCCGTGCGCACGATATCCAGGTAGTCTTCCAGAATTTTGGCCCGAGTCTTCTTCAATTTGAGGAAAATGTGGTAATCGGAGACCGAGGTCAGAATGCCGGTTTCTTTGAGCTTGAATTCCTTGACCAAACTGAAATCGGCCTTGTGCGCCCTGATCCAGCCCGTGATCTCGGGAAAAGCATAACCGCGGGCAAAGCAGCCTTCCAGGGCACGGCGATCGCGTTTGCTGTATAAAAAGAACTCGCATTGTCGCACCACACCGTTGGACCCGCCCAGTTTATGCAGCAGGTCAAACAGGTGGATAATCTGTTCCGGCGTATAGGGCGGTCGGGCCTGCTGGCCGTCACGGAACGTAGTGTCGGTAATCCAGAGCTGTTCCGGTGTCATGGGCGCAACCATGCGCCCATCAAAAAGAATGCGCGGCGTTTCGCTGTAAGGGAATTGCTCGCGGTATAGGTTGGGTTGTTTGACATCATCAAGCGTAAAATGCTGCCGCGCAGATTGTAGTAAATTGTTATTCATATTACTCACTAATATTAAATGTTGTATATTTCATTATCTCTCGTACATTAAACTTACCAAAAAGACCTTTTATTGTCAAAAAAATGTTTATAAAAAGAATGTATTGCGGATGGCGTGTCGATAGAATCGATAGGTTCGACTCCATCGATTCCGTCTGCATGGAACCCTGCTCCCTGCCCGCCTCTACATCATCCCCGGCAACATTTTCTCATTTTCCCGCTTGTCCTTTATTGGCCGGGTCGCTATCCTTCATCACTCATTTTAATCCAATGAACACTTTAAGTGGAGATATTATGAAAAAAGTTCTTATTCCAACAAAACTGGACGCGATCGCTAAAAACATTTTGCAGAAAAAAGGCGGCTACAAAGTGGTGCAGGACCCGGATAAAAGCCTGACCGAGCTGGCCGCGCTCCATTCCGATGCCTATGCCATGATTGTGCGCAGCGATAAGCTTCCACCGGAAATTATCGATCTATACCCGGCGCTCAAGGTGCTTGTACGCGCCGGCGCGGGCTACAATACCATTGACGTCAAGTATGCACGCAAGAAGGGCATTGATGTCATGAATACACCGGGCGCCAATTCCAATGCCGTGGCCGAGGAAGTGATTGCCATGATGCTGGCCGATGCCCGGCACATCGTGGCCGCTGACCCGTCCTGCCGCGAAGGGAAATGGGAAAAGAAGAAATTCATGGGCCGCGAAGTGACCGGTAAAACCGTGGGCATCGTGGGCCTCGGCTATATCGGCAAGCTGGTGGCCAAACGGTTGAGCGGCTTTGAAAACGAGATCATCGGCTATGATCCATTCATCTCCAAGGAGCGCGCACGCGACCTGAACATCGAGCTGGTCGAACTCGATGAGCTGTTCGGTCGCAGCGATTATATTTCGCTGCACATTCCCGAAAACGACGATACGCGCGGATTGATCAACGCCGCGCTGCTCCAGCACATGAAGCAGGGCGCCACGCTGATCAACTGCGCCCGCGCCGGCGTCATCAACGAGGACGACCTGCGCCGCGTCAAGGCCGAAAAAGGCATTCGTTTCCTCAATGACGTCTATGCCGCGGACGAAGAAGGGCCCAAAAGCGTGGCCGACTTTGCTGACCTGATGCTGCCCCATCTCGGTGCCAGCACCTGCGAAGCCAACTACAATGCCGCACTCCGTGCAGCCGAGCAATTGATCGAGTTCGATGAAATGGGCATCAGTTCGTTCGTCGTCAACCGCAATGTGCCCGTGGGTCTGGACGAGCATTTCGGCGAACTGGCCTATACGATTACCCGGCTGTGCCGTGCGGTGGTCGGGCAAAACACCCCGTTGAAATTGATCGAAACCAGTTTCTACGGCGACTTGAAACCGTTTGCCGACTGGCTGCTGGTCCCGGTGGTGTCGGCCCTGTGCAAGGATTTCGACCGCTCTTCCGGCGCCGCCATTGCGCGCGAATACCTGCATGCCCAGGGCGTCGACTACGAAGACCGCATTACGGATGATGTAAAAGGCTTCACCAACTCGATCACGGTCGATCTGATCGGCAGCGTCGATGCGGACCGTCTGCGGCGTGCCAGCGTGCGTGGCACCATGGCCGAGGGCAACCTCATGATCTCACGCATCAACGATTTCGATAAGCTCTACTTCGAACTCAAAGGCCATACCGCGATCTTTGCCTACCAGGACCGGCCCGGCGTACTGAGCGCCATTGCTGTGCGCCTGGCCGAAGCCGGTATCAACATCGACGACGTGCGCAATCCCCACGATTACAAGGGCGAGAAATCCATTGCCATCCTGAAAGTCAACCAGCCTGTGCCAGCGCCAGTGATCGAGGATATCCGTGCCTCGATCGAAGCCTATGTGGCGTTCACATTGAGCTTTTAATACATATGAAAATCGACTTGCTCGATCGCCTCTGGTACGAGGGGCGTGCGTTCCTGAACGTGCGCTACCCCATCATCTGCGGTGCCATGACCTGGATCAGCGATTTCACGCTGGTCAAGGCGGTCCATGACAGCGGCGGTTTTGGCGTGCTGGCTGGCGGGAATATGCCGCCGGACCTGTTCGAACAGGAGTTGGACCGTTGCACCGCGGAATTGTCCCAGCCGTTCGGCGTGAACCTGATCACCATTGCGCCGTATTTCAAGGCGCACCTGGACATTGTGGCGCGCAAACCGGTGCCGGTAGTGATTTTCGCCGGCAACTTCCCGCACCGCGAAGCCGTACATACGGTCAAACGGGTCGGATGTAAAGCGATGTCGTTTGCTTCAACCATTTCCATTGCGCGTCAGCAGGTTCGGTTTGGCGTGGATGCGCTGATCCTGGAAGGCAGCGAGGCCGGCGGGCATATCGGCCATGTATCCACCACGATTCTGTTGCAGCAGGTGCTTTTCGCCCAACCTGAAGTGCCGGTGTTCGTAACCGGAGGCATTGCCACCGGTCGGATGATGGCGCATGTGCTGCTGATGGGCGCCGCGGGCTGTCAGATGGGCACGCGGTTTGTCATGAGCGAGGAATGCAATGTCCATCCCGATTTCAAACAGGCCTATATCCGGGCCAGGGCGCGGGAAGCTGTGGAGACGCCAGCCTATGATCGCCGGCGCCTGCCCGTGGTTGCCGTACGCGCCTTAAACAACAAGGCCATGGAGGATTTCCGCCTGTTGCAGCAACGGCTGTTGACTGCATTGGAAAGCGGCGAAATCAGCCGCGAGGAAGCCCAACTCAAGGTGGAGGAATTCTGGATGGGCGGCTTGCGCCGCGCCGCGCGCGAGGGCGATATTGAGAGCGGTTCACTGATGGCCGGTCAAAGCGTCGGACTCTGTGCGCGGATTCAACCCATGCAGGCTATTTTTGACGAACTGGTCGCAGATGCTGAACGGGAATTGGAGCATGTGCGCCAACGGTTGATTCCGTAAGTTCAATGCCACTTGACAGAAAAATTTGACAGAAATAGGTGAGCATTTTTTCATTTATTTTGTTTCTTTGCGTCCTCTGTTCGAGTTTGCGCAGCGACCATTCGCGCACGGCAGCGAGCTTCCCGGCATATCCAGTTTGGCGAACACTTTGTCCCAAGCTTTGTCGCGAGCTTTGTCGATCTCCTCGTACTCGGCCCCTTACTCGACCATGTCTTCCCTGACAGTCAGTGTGGATTGTCTTGGTTTGGAGCCAAATGTTTGTAGTCCAGGCTTTAGCCTGCCAGGATCGTGCTGGAAGCGTAATGCATTGCAAAACAACATAGTGTTGCTTGCAGGCACGAAGCATTCAGCAGGCTAAAGCATGGACTACAAACGTAATCCGACATCTATATCTCCACGGCAGATGATGGGCGAATGAGCACTACCTCACCCGATTTCGGATTTTGAATGGCCACCCTCCACCCTCTACTTGCCACTCACCACTATAAGTTTTTTGAACAAGTTTTTCATTTTCAGAATAGGCTTCCTGACTTATTATGACTTTTATGACTAATCGAGATATGGAACCGGAAGAGGAAACATTCGAGTTGGACGGGAAGACCGTGGGCCAGATCCTGCGCGAAACGCGTGAAAGCAAGGGGCTCTCGACCTCCAAGGCGGCCGATGCGGTGCGTTTGAAGGTTCAGCACATCGAATCCATGGAAAACGACGATTTTGACCGGTTGCCGGCGCCGATTTATGCCAAGGCCTTTATCAAACTTTATGCCAAGTACCTGGGCATCGAACATATTCCGTTGGTGCAATATTACCAGGCCCATTTTACGCCCAAGGGAGGATCGACGCTGCTGCCTTCCAATGCAAAAAAAACGCCGCCGCGCCGCATTGATCCGGTCAACCCGGCCGGTGGTGTGCGCATCGCCAGTACAGCCATCCCTTCCAAAAACCGTTCCGCCGCCGGTTCGGCGGCCGCTCAGAGCGGAGCCCCTCCCGCAGCGCCGGTTGCCGAAGGCACGAAACGCCTTACCCCTGCGGACAGCAGCACCAAGCGCGTTACGCCGGCGGCACAGGTCCAGACGCCACCGCCGACGATCAGACTGGAATACGAACAGGGAGAACCAGCCGCGAGCGAGTCTGCCGCCGTATTGAAAAAAGATAGCGATAAACCCGCGGCCAGACCTGCTACGCGGCGCCTGCAGCCTCCGGCCAAAGGCACCAAGCGGCTGATTTTGCGCAACACCGAAATGCCTCGCCAAACAGTGGCTGTCGCCGAC
>CAZOLK010000215.1:0-9640 GCA_964580325.1 uncultured Verrucomicrobiota bacterium
ATCTATTCTACAAAAAAAATCTAGGAGGCTTGAACCTTTCGTGCAAAATTCAGGTGATAGGCTTGCCGTCACTTTGAATCAACAATGGCCCATGTGATCGTGCCACCATCCTCAAACGATGCCGTGTTTGTTACGACGACCGGCAGAGAGAGGGAAAGAGCCTCTGCGGCCTGCTCGGGGGTCATGTCAGCCTTGAGCGTGGGAAGATAGTGTGGGGCGACGATGACAGGAACCTGCATCTTCTTGCCCATCATGTCGATTTCCTTCATCACCACGGTTGGTTCCTGGATAGCGGGGTCGTCGCCCACCAAGGCATGTGTCGCGACCAGCAGGCCGCAAAGAAGTATCAGTGTTTTTTTCATTATTCTCTCCGAGCTAACGTTTACTGAGCAACCGGTCGTAATATCACAACCGATTTCTAATTTTTCTTATTACCTGAATTTTGCACACATAGTTCGATTTTTTTTTATTATAACCCATTTAAAACCTTATAAAGATTAAATAAAAAAATATTAGACAAATATAAGGAGAATCCGAATAGTTAAGATAGTGAGTGTAGTGTTTGTAGAAAAGCAAGGGTATTGCCCGGTGAGCATACTTACCCGCGACGGCGTGCATACCGGGTTTGCCGTATATGCGCGGGTGAAGAGCATGCCCGATGCAGCCAGCCGGTCGAGGTTGGGCGTGCAGATGTGCGGATCGAGCAGGCCGATCATGTCCCAACGCTGTTGATCGGAGGTGATGAAAAGGATGTTTCGAGGCAATGACTCAGGCATGATCCAACCTGCGCGGCCTCTATATATGTAAACGCAGTACTTTATCCGGCCTGTCCAGACGGGAATTCTCGTGGGTGACTTTGACAGCGGGCCGGTCGACCAGGCTGATGACATCGCCATGGGAAATGCGCTCACCGCGCAAAAGCAAGTGGGCAACGCCTTTGGCCATGTCCAGCAGATCCTCCAGGGTCGTGTCAGCATGAATAACCTCGATTTCCATGCAATCGAATGCCGCCAGCCCGATGGTATAAAGGTTCATGGCACCGTTCTGGTTCTGGTCCATGCGGAAATTGATCCAGAGCAGGGTTGGCAGGGCATTGGTCGACGCCTGGTGCGTCATATCGAAAAAGGTTTTCGGTTCATGCACCAACCGGGCGTCGCGCCAGTAGATGCCCCGGGCGTTGTGGGCGCGGGCGCAGGCCGCGGCAAGCCTGGTCAGCAGCAGGGTGCGTTGGATGCGCGACTGGTTTTCCGGAGACACGGAGACGACCAGGTGCGCTGAATGCCGGCGCATGATGTCGCTGGCCTTGTGCCAGAGCCATGAGCCGGCGCACGCGGTTTCCAACTCATCCCAGGGCATGGGCGAATCGATCAGGCCGACCACGCAGGGATGCCCATCCAGCACAACCCTGTAACTCGGCTCGGTCACCTTTAGGTCGTCGATCTCGACCGTACTACCGGGCAACAGCACGCGCAGATGGGTAGCCAGCAGATCCTTGCTGCACAGCTTTGCGTCATTCAAGGCCAGAAAAACCCAGCCATCGCTCATAACCGGCATGGTGCGCTGGTTGTTGTAAACAAGATAAACTGCTGTAAGTGCCAGCAGCACGAGCAATACGATCAACCTGCGTTTTTGTTTTTTATTTAGTAACATGCCCAGACCATAGATTAAAATGAAAAGTAGATATTGAAAGTGGTGGAGGGTAGGAGGTTCGAACTCCCGACCTCTTGAATGCCATTCAAGCGCTCTCCCAACTGAGCTAACCCCCCACTAGGGTTTGGATTTATTAAAAAATTTAGCGGTTTTCCATGGTATTGCAAGTAGAATGTTAAAGTTTTTTAGCGGTCCCATTCGATGACAAATGCCTCGATGGTTTGCAACGGGCTCTGGGCGCAGTACCAGCGGCCATTGTTCCAGAAATGGGAGAGCAGGCGTGGTGCTTTTGCGTGGCGGTCGGTCTGGTGCAGGTAGTTGGCGTAGGTCATGGGTTCGCCCGTCATCCAGGTGTCCTTACCCGAGGGGTCCGGTATCAGGCCCAGCCAGATCGCGTTGTGGCCGCCTTTGAGCAAGGAGGCCAGGTAAGCCTGTTCCTCAGCAGAGGTGATGGTGGGCAGGTGCCCGCCCGCGGCCGCGGCCAGGTCACGCGCTTCGTACCAGGTGACGGTTTTGCGCACCAGCAGGTAGCGCTGGTTGCCGAAACAGCTCGCCAGGTTGCGCAGCATGGCTGCGTCCCCGAGCCGCAGAGCGCGCAACGTGCGCATCTCCCGCACGATCGCGGCTCCAGCCAACGTCTGTTCCCAGCGCTGCAGCGTCTGTTCAACGTCAATGGCGTCCATCTGGCTGTCGTCGAATAAAAACAGGCGCGGCGGCTGGGTCTTGTCGAACGGGTCCAGCGCAACCAGCGGGTTGTCGCGGCAGGTCAGCGTTTCCAGGTGCATGCCGGCCAGGGGCCTCAAAGTGGTCACCTGGTTGCCGTCGCAATGCAGTTGGCGCAAATCCATTCCGCGTAGCGGGGACAGGACGGCGATGTTGTTGTTTGCACAATTCAATTCGCGCAGAGGCGCGCCGTGCAACGGTTCCAGGTTCTGGATAAGGTTATCGCTGCATTCCAGCACCTGCAACGGCATGTTTACCAGGGCGTCCAGGTAGCGGATTTCGTTTCTGGAGCAGATCAAGGTTTTCAGTGGAACGCCGCGCAACGGTTCAAGGCTCTTGATCCGGTTGTTGGCGCAATTCAGCAAGTTCAGGCGCATGCCGCGCAGCGGGGCCAGGTTCTCGACCCGGTTGCCACTGAATACCAGGTGAGTCAAGGGCATGCCTTTGAGCGGCTCCAGGTCCGCAAGCGCGTTGTCGCGGGCGGAAAGCCGTTCCAACGCCTTACCGCGCAAGGGTTCCAGATCGCTGACCGCGTTGAAGGAGAAGCTGATGTTGCGCAGGGGCACGTCTTTCAGCGGGGTCAGGTCCTGCACCTGATTCTGACGGATATCCAGCGTATCGAGTGGCATATCGCGCAAAGGGGACAGGTCGCTGATCCGGCAGGATTGGGCTTTGAGTCGTTCCAGTTTCAGCGTACGCAGCGGATTCAAGTCGCTCACCGGGTTGAACGAACAATCGAGAAACAGCAGCGGCATACCGGCCAGCGGGGTCAGGTCCTCGATCCGGTTGTCCTTTATGCTCAGGTAATTGAGCGGCATGTCGGCCAACGGTTCCAGACTTTGGATTTCCTGGCCACTGAGATCCAGGCGGGTGATGCGCCGGGTCTGCGCGATCCAGTGGAGCAGTTGGCTGATGAACCGACAGGGTACGTCGCGCACACCAGTGTCCAGGATTGCGACGGCTAGGTGCGATTCGGGATTGAGCGCATACACTTCGCCGGCCAGGTCAAGGGCGCGCTGGAATTCGCCAATGCCCCAGGCCGCAATGCTGTCCGCTTCCAGCATCTTCACCCAGTAGGGCGATTGCGGATATTTGCGCGCCATCGTCGTGCGCGCCCGTGCCTTTTCGTTTTCCATCTGGCCAGGGATGCGGCAGGTCGCGATATAGGCTTTGGACAGTGCTTTTTCCTCGACCGGCGTGCCGCTGAAATCGGCGGCCGCGTGCAAGTATTGACGAATGGCGGCCTGCCGATAGCCGGCCGCATACATGGTGTCGCCGACCAGCAACGGCTCTGTTCTGCGCGGCAGGCGTTTGCGGTAGATGCACAGTGATCGCAACAGCAGGTTGGGCGACCAGGTGCGCAGGGCCACGCATTCCAGGCCGTCGCCTTCCAGGGGCAGCACAAACAACTGCCGATGCACCTTACGGCCATTGACCCAGAGACTCACCTCGTCGCCGTTGCGCCTGAACGAAAGCCGATAGACGCGACCGGGTTCGAAATGCAGTTTGATCGCGTCAATAAGCTTGGGCTGGCGCATGCGCTCGTTGCGCGAGATGAGGCTGTAATGCCCGTTCCAGCCGCCGAACAGGCAGGAATAGCCGGGGGGTACATGGCTGGCATTGGGGGGCTGGTCCCAACGCGTGTTGATCATCAGTTCCAGTCCGTCGATGTTGTCCTGCCAGATAGCCTCGAGATCCAGCCGCACGCTGTGGCGGACGCGTATGTCACGCAACCACACTGTGTGATGGTGCAATAATTCCATGCCTTGCGCTGTTGCCGGGAAAGGGGCTATGGACTGATGCATGTCCCGTTCACTGAAAAAGAGGGCGTCCATATCTACGTCAGGCCGGGTAAAGTCCCAGGACTGCAACAGTTCCCATTGCGCATGGCGCATGTAGGTCCGCCAACCTGTCCAAACCGCGAAAACCAACAACACCGCAATCAGCGCGGCTGCTGCCAGGCGTGTGGCCAGCCGTCGGCGAGCCTTGGTGCGTAAATGGTTGCGTCGCCGTTCAACCTGCTCCAGGCATTCGCGATGTTCTGGTTTGTTTTTTTCCAGCAGTTGCGCGGCCAGCGCCACGTCATCGCATTTCAGCGCACAACGGGCATAGGCCAGCAGGGCTTTATTCAAACCGCTTTCAGCATGACGGTTGCCGGGCCACATTTTCAGCGATTGACGGAAATCAGTGATCGTCTCTTTGAATAAAACGGCGTCCTGCTCCTCCTCGGCCTGTGCCAGAGCTTCATTGGCGTCCACGGCCAGTTGAATGCTGTCCTCGTGATGGCGGAACTGTTCGATGGCGTCGCGGAACATGCGCACGGCAACAAAACGGTCCGCTGGCTTTTGCGCCATGGCCTTGTAGGCGATAGCGCTCAGTTCGTCGTCACAAGCCATAGGTTCGATCACATTGCGGGCCGCTTCCTCGATGCAGTCCCAGATCCGCTCTTTGGGCAGCCGCGGCGGATGACCGGTGATGATTTCATAAAGGATTGCGCCCAGCAGGTAAATATCGCTGTGGCGTCCGATATCCTGGGTTCGGCCCCTGGCCATTTCCGGGGCCATATAAAGCGGAGTGCCGCACAGCTCGGGTGTGTCGTGCAACGCGTCAGCTCGGCCTGTGCCGGTTATGTCCACGGCCAGATCCCAATCCATGATCAGCACCTCGCCGTAATGGCCCAGCATGATGTTGCCTGGTTTCAGGTTGCGATGCACGACCCCGCGGCTGTGTGCGAACGCTACCGCGTCGCAGACTTTTAGCAAAATATCGAGGTTGTACCAAAGATCGTTGTCCTCGATGGTTTCTGACCAGTAGGTGCCTTCGATCTGTTTCATGGCATAAAAAAGCCGGCCTTGCCCGTCGAGCGCCAAATCGTGGATCGGCAGGATATTCGGATGTTCCAGGCCGGCGGCGACCAGCACTTCTTTCAACACCGCGGAATCTGGCTGTCCGGACGCCGCGGTTGTCGTCATTTTCAGGGCCACGATCCGGTCCAGTGAGGTTTGACGCGCCTCGTAGCTCGCGCTCTTATTGTTGCTTTCGAGCAGCTTGACGATCTCGTAATCCGCCGCGGCAGCAGTCTCGCCGGACTGCTCCAGGTCACCACCGGCCACCGTTTGACAATGGATCTGGGCTTTGCGCGCGAGATGCCCTTGTTCTGTCTCGGGCGGGATGGTCTGAATCGTTTCGTCCGGAGCCGGCTTGCATTGCTCCAATTCCTCGCGGAGCAGGCCCAGTTCTTTCAGGGCCTGATCGTCCCACATGTCACCATCGAATTGACGTTCGGGATTGCTCGATAGATCGCTGTTCGGTTCGTTATTCAATCTCAGGCTGCCCTTTTTTTTACATTCAACGCTCTAAACGCACTTGTCTATACACATTTCGTTATTATATAACACGAGTGGATGCGGTTTCAACTCTTATTTATAGTCCTGATGTAATGAAGATGGATAAAGAAAAGAGCAGCCATGAACGCGGACGCCTGGTGCGCCGGCTGACTGGTTTTGCGACAGCCTTGCTGCTGGCTTACCTCGCTACGGTCTGTATCCCCTGGCGCTTATGCGCGCCCGGCGCCGCGGCCTGGTTTCGCGACGAGCCGCTGCCGCGCCGGCGCCTGGCTGCCCAAGTCGAGCAATGGGTACGTCGCGATTTGAGCCTCGCGGATTTCCATACCGGCGATCCCCTGTTTGACGGCGAGTGGCTCTTTGGCGCCTACCTCTGCGCGGGACTTGGCTTTGGTCAATGCGCTTGCGTTGACCCGGAACAGCGCGAGTACTACGTTGCCTTGATGCACGCATGCATCGAGCATCTGCTCCATCCGCGCATCTACGCGTTCGACGCGGAGCGCTGGGACGCCGCCCCCCTCGCAAGCTTGGACCGCAACGAAAATCACGCCGCTTACCTGGGCTACCTCAACCTGCTGCTCGGACTGCACCGCCTGGTGGATCCCACCTCGCCGCACGCGGACCTAAACGACCGCATCAGCGCCGCGCTCCAACGCCGTCTGCGCGCCAGTCCGATCGCTCTGCTGGAAACCTATCCCGGCGAGGTATATCCCGTGGACAATTGCGCGGTGATCGGGTCCCTGGGCTTGCACGCGCTTGTCTCAGGCACGGATTACGGCGCTTACCCGCCCGCGCACTGGGCCCGCATCTTGCGTGAGCGTTATGTAGACCGTGAAACTGGGCTACTCATCCAGGCCGTGACGCCGATCAACGGCACACCCGTGGATGCGCCGCGCGGTTCGGGCACCTGCTTTGGCCTGTATTTCATTGCGTTCGCGGACCCAGCCCTGTCGCGCGACCTGTACCATGCGGTCAAGCGCGAGTTGGCCGGCACGCTGTTCGGGTTCGGCGGCGTGCGCGAATACCCGCGTTCCCATGCGGGCGGCATCGGCGATATCGATTCCGGTCCCGTGGTGTTCGGTTTCAGTACGTCAGGCACCGGCTTTTTTCTGAGCGGATGCCGCATGTACGGTGATCGCGCTTTTTTCACCCGGCTCTACAGCACCGCTGTTTTGTGCGGCGCGCCCCATGTCATGGGCGATCGTCTCACCTTTGTGTCGGGTGGGCCTCTGGGCAACGCCATTTTATTCGCCATGCTCACCGCGCAACCGCCAAAGGTCTATGAAACGTTCACGTCACATCCTGATTAGCAGCCTGGTCCAACTGGGCCTGATCGTCGTGCTGCACACGGTGCTGATCCGTATCATGGCGCACAACGATGTGGTCTCGCGCTTCTTTGCGCTGGGTCCGCATGTGTCCTGGACCACCATGCTGCTGATGCTGACGTTCATCGTCGTGCGTTTGGTCTACGCGCTGTGCCTGCCGGGATTGCTGGTCTATTTTCTTTGCCGTTATGCGTTTGCCCGTCAGGCCGAACACCGGTGCAGCGGGGAGCAGCCATGAGCGCCAACCGCGTTATTCTCCACGTTGACATGGACGCCTTTTTTGCTGCCGTGGAACAGCATGACCACCCGGAATTGCGGGGCCGCCCCGTGGTGGTCGGCTCGGCGCCGAACCAGCGCGGGGTCGTTTCCGCGGCCTCCTATGAAGCGCGCAAGTACGGTATCCACTCGGCCATGCCATCGGGGGAAGCTGGCCGGCGCTGCCCGCATGCCGTGTTCCGACCGGTCAATATGAAGCGCTACCAGGAGGTCTCGCGCCGGATCTTCATCCTGTTCGAACGGTTCTCGCCGCTGGTCGAACCGCTTTCCGTGGACGAGGCGTTCCTGGATGTGACCGGTGCGCGCAACCTGTTCGGGACCGGCCCGGAGATCGCGCGCCAGATCAAGGATACGATCCGGCGCGAAACCGGGCTAACCGCCTCGGTCGGCGTAGCGCCGAACATGTTCCTGGCCAAGCTCGCCAGCGACCTGGAAAAACCGGACGGACTTACCATCACGCCGCGCACTGGTCCGGAGATCGCCCTTTTTCTGGCGCCGATGCCCATCGAGCGCATCTGGGGCGTGGGCAAAGTCACCCGCGACCTGTTGCAACGCGCCGGCATCTACCTCATCGGCGACCTGCAGGTTATACCCCGCTCACGGCTCGAGGAGTTGACCGGCAGGCATGGCGCGCAACACCTGCAACGCCTGGCTCACGGCGAGGATGCGCGCGAACTCGATCTGGTCCAGGTGGAGAAAAGCATTTCACGCGAACACACCTTTTCGCGGGACTGCAACCGGCGCGAACAGATGCTCGAGGTCCTGCTGGAACTGGTCGATCGCGTCGGCAGCCAGTTGCGTAAGAACGGCAAATACGCGCGCACGACCAGAATCAAATTGCGCTGGAGCGATTTCCAGACCATCACCCGCCAGAAAAAAATCGAACCCGCCTGCTGCGACGATTTCCAGTTGCGCCGCGAAGCGCATTGCTTGTTCGCAGCCCTCGAGTTGAGCGCGCCGGTGCGCCTGATCGGTTTCGGCGTCAGCGACCTGGCTGACAGCGCCAGCGAACAATTAACCCTGTTTGGCCCACCGCCCGAAGCGCGTCACAAGCGGGAGAAATTGTCCCGCATCGTGGACGCCATTCGCGACAAGTACGGCGATGACAGCATCGGCCGCTCTTCGCTGAGCCGCGATATTCCGTGACAGGAGATGAAGAACTGTAAAACGAGCCGGACATCGCGCATGCTTGTTTGGTCATTCCTTCCCTGCTGATGACCGCTTTTCTTGATCGACATTCCCCTTTTTTTGCTCCATTTTATAATCATGACAACTTTAGATACCGATTATCTGGTAGTGGGCAGCGGCATGGCTGGTTTGATGGCCGCTTTCCACTTGAGCAAGTCCGGGTCGGTGATCCTGGCCTCCAAGCGGGACCTGGCCGAGAGCAATACCAATTACGCCCAAGGCGGCATCGCCTGTGTCGTGCATCCCGGCGATTCGCTGGACAAACACGTGCGCGACACCTTGTCGACCGGTTGCGGCATCTGCCGCGAGGACGTGGTGCGCGGGATCCTGGAAACCGGGTTGCGCGGCATCCAGGACCTGGAAAACATGGGCGTCTATTTCGAGCATCGCGAAGGTATGGACGACGAGTATGACCTGGGTAAAGAAGGCGGCCATTCCCATCGACGCGTGCTGCACATCGGCGATTTCACCGGCATGGAAATTATCAAAATCCTGCTTGATCGCGTTGCCGATATCCCCAACATCACACGCAAACCCGGTCTCATGGCCATTGACCTGGTGACCACGGGCTGGCTCGGGCTCGTGGGCGAAAACCGCTGCATCGGCGCTTACTTCCTGGACAAGAACAGCGGCGATATCCTGGGCATCCGCGCCCGACACACCATGTTGGCCACGGGCGGTGCCGGCAAAGTCTACCTATACACCAGCAACCCGGACATTGCCACCGGCGACGGCATGGCCATGGCCTGGCGCAGCGGATTGCCCATCCGCAACATGGAATTTGTCCAGTTCCACCCCACCTGCCTCTACCATCCGGAAACCCGTTCTTTCCTGATCAGCGAGGCCGTGCGCGGCGAGAAAGGTATTCTAATCAATGCCGCGGGTACGTCGTTCACCGAAAAATACGACAAACGCGGCTCCCTGGCTCCACGCGACATCGTGGCTCGCGCCATAGACCATGAGATGAAAAGCCGTGGCGATCCCTGCGTTTATCTCGATATCACCCATAAACCCAAAGATTTTCTGGTCAAGCGCTTCCCCAACATTTACCAGACCTGCCTGGATTGCGGCATCGATATGGTGCGCCAGATGTGCCCATGTCTCCCGGGTGCGCCGCGCAGTGGACACCAACGC
>CAZOLK010000216.1:0-5707 GCA_964580325.1 uncultured Verrucomicrobiota bacterium
CAACGCATCAACCCCAACGGGGTTGCGTCGCGTGCGCCCCTGCGGCACGACGTCCCTCCTCCCGAAATGCTCCATGGATTTACTCAACTGTAGAGCATGGATTCGCTTGACACGACGGTCAAGTCATCGGAATCGTACATGGCCATCAGAACCCGCACGCGATCATCCTCAAACCGGGGATGCACCACAATGCCATTGCTGGGCCTGTTCTTGCCGATATAAGCGATCTCGGTCCAGTGTAGGATGACGAACCCGTACTTGTAACCGAAGTTACGCAAACGTGGCATGGGATTGATGCCCCGCGTATAGTGCATGGCCGCAAAGTTGGCCAGCGTCTTCACGATCTTGCTCTGCTTCTTCATCTCTTTTCCTTTCATTTTTAGCTTATCACACATTCTTCTCATAAAGTACCACAAACACCCTTTGTTGTCAATCAATTTTTTTTAATTTTAATTTATTTACTATAATGAACTGATAGGTTATTATGTTTATTATGGTTTGAAAGCATGGCACAGCTTTTCAGGGATTGCCGCAGCGCTTGCAGGGCGTTTCTTTTTTTCGGAAGGAGCCGCATCGCGAGCATTTGAGACGGGCTGTTTTTTTGCCCTTTTTCCCACCGATCTTTCCACCGATGCGGCCCCATTCGACGAACTGGTTCCTGGTGAAGTCCCTGGGCATTCATGAAGTCCTTCCACACGTTATACGGACAGACGTTATACGGACAGGGTTTCGCTGGAGACCACGGTTTCGCCGCCATGTTCGTAAAGCGAAATATCCACCCGCACCCGGTTGTGCTCGAAATGTGGATGTACCACGATCCCTTCGCTGGGACAATGCTTGCCGCCGTACACAATCTCGGTCCAGTGCAGGATATTCATACCGTTCTGATGGCAATAATTGCGTATCATGGGCATGGGGTTGACTCCCTTGGTATAGTACATGGCCGCATAGTTGGCCAGGTGTTTGGCAACCGCCTGTATCGTTGTCATCTTCTTTTCTTTCTTGTTTTGCTGTTCATCGCTTTTCCTACGTTATAACAGAAATATACCACAAACCCCCTTTGTGGTCAATCACTTTTTTAAAATATTAATTGGACAACGAAATTGCGGAGAAGCGGCTCACATGTTCGAACATCTCGGACGTCCGCTGGATGTGAAAACCATTCGATCCATCTGTTATCGCTATGCTCAACGCGCACGTGCGACCATTGATGCGCAATCCTTCACGCTGCCTGATTCACTTCAAAGGCGCTGGCATTTTCTGGCACGAAAGTAATGCAGATGCTATGTTGCTGTTGCGATCATTCTGCAAGACGGGTCGATGGGAAACGCTCACTCGCATTACCCATTCAGCTCCAATGGGAATGCGCCCACTGGTGAGATGCGCCACCCCCAATAATTTTCATTTTTCTGTTGCACAGCACCAAAGGTTTATATAAGTTTTATTTTCCCATTAATTTCAGTAATGTTGATTTTTCCGGTATGCACTATGGATTTGGAAGGATGAGTATGAAACAGAAGATCAAACAGGTGTGTTGCCTGACAGTCATCGGTTTGCTGGTATTCCTGCTGGGATGCGGCGATGACAGCGGTGATGGCAATAAAGAATCCGGCCATGATTTTGGCGATAACAACAAAAATTTGTACCTGGCCATGGGTGACAGCATTACGAAAGGTTCTCAATGCCCCTGCACCCCCTACCCTTACCGGCTTGGCGCCATATTGCAGAAAAATGTGCAGAATTCCGGTATTGCCGGTGAATTGAGCAGCGGTGGCGCATCGCGCATCTCCAGCGCACTGATGAAGCATAAACCTGGCTATATTCTGCTGCTCTACGGCGCAAACGACATTATTTATTCCAAGTCCCGTGCGTCCATCATCGATAATCTACGTTTCATGATCCAGAGCGCCAAAGCCAATAAAACCATTCCCATAATCGCTACGCTCACGCCCATGATCGGTAATCATGCCCTGTATGCCGGTTCGGTCAATGAATTGAACGACATGATCCGCGATCTGGCACGCAGCGAGAGTGTCCGGGTGGTAGATCTCGAGAAAGAATTCGGCGACGAAACCGGCCTGCTCCTTGAAGACGGGCTTCATCCCAATGACAGCGGTACCGAAGTCATTGCGGTGGCCTTCTACGATAAATTGAAATAACTCCGCCCGTCACTGCTTGACGCAATCTTCCGCATGTGTATTTAACTTATGAAGAATACCTTTGCCGATTCCTGGAAACTGCGTTTAACGTTCTCGATCCTGATTTTCGTTCTCAGCTTTTTTATCAGCCAGATTGTTTTCCTCAATGCCCCCATAACCACGGATGAAAACAGCTATGTGTTTCAGGCCTATAACTTTGCCGAAGGACGCATCGCCCGCCCCCTGCCGCCGTTCCGCGACTTTTTCCGCCATGAAATGATGATTATGGATGAAGATGCAGGCTGGCTTTCCCGCTATCCTCCAGGCCATTCGGCCTGGTTGACGCCCGGCGCACTGCTGGGTTGGCCGCGATTCATGGTGTTCTTGGCCGCCGGGCTGAGCACATGGGTCATGTTGGGCATCGCGACTTCACTCGGCGTGCCCATGGTTATCATGGGCGTAATGCTCTTGCTCTCGCCCTATTTCCTGTTCATGCACGGAACACTGTATAGTCATTCGAGTGGGTTTCTGGCCGCGGCATTGATGTTGTTCGGCTATCTGCGCTGGAAACAAAAGAGTTGGCTGGCTGCAGCAGCAGGCGCCGGTTTGGCCTGGGCCTGGTTGTTTCTCAATCGCAGTTTCACAGCCATGCTGATCGCGGCGCCGTTTGGCCTGGACGCGCTCGACACGCTGTTCCGCAATCGCACCTGGAAAACCTTGGGCGGCGTCGCCCTGTTTGCATTGAGTGCTGCGTTGGGAGGCAGCCTGTATTTCTGGTACAACTACGCCGCGGTAGGCGATCCTTTTCTATCCACCTATTTATTCTACGAACCGAGCGAAGGCCTGGGTTTCGGCCCTCGTCATACCCAGGGCATCGTCTACCACCACACACTAATGAAAGGCATAGTCAATACCGCTGGCAATCTGCATCTGCTGAACGGCTGGCTTTTCGGCTGGCCCTGTTCGTTGATCGTCGCGACCGTGCTTTGCTGGATCGGCTGGCGCAAACGCTGGTCGCCTTTGTTGATTTCTGCCACGCTGCTGGTCTGGCTGGGATATCTCTTTTTCTGGTTTGAAGGCATTCCGGATACAGGCCCCATCTATTACTTTGAATCCCTGCCCTTTATCCTGGCTGCCACAAGCCTGGGCCTGACCCGTGTAAAAGCGTGGGCCGCGAAGTATCGGCTGAGCCGGCATGCGGCCTGGCTGCTCCTGATCCTTTGCGTCGGTCTGACCGGGCGGTTCATGTTGCGCGAAGGTAGCGTCAATCGGGCCAGGCGCTATGAATATGAAAAAGTTCTTAGCGTGCTGCGCCGGGCACCTGACAATGCCATCGTTTTCATGGATCTTCAATGTTCGTTTCACCACTGCAGGAAAGGAACCTTGTTCAATCCGCGTGGACTGCGGAGTCAACCGCTGCTCATGCAGGAAAAAGGCGATCTGTCCAAGGCGTTTGCCCGCTACTTCACCAACCACGTGCCCTACCGCTTGCAAACCGAAGGCGGCTACAAGCTGCAACCCATTGACCCGAAACAACCTATCAGGTTCAGCATGCGTCATGCAACGACCCATTACAATACCGGACGCAATATGTTTTTTGAAGAAACCGCCGATCTGGTGCGCCTGGCCGAAGAAGGGCGCGATCACAAAAACTGGTTTGTTTTCGGCAGACATGTCTTCCTCAGCCCGGGCCAATACCAGGTGTTGTTCGATGTGAGTCTCGACGGTTGCGACACCAATGCACCGGTCTGGTTGGATGCGGCAAGCCAGAGAGGTCGCGAAGTATTCGCCTCCTCCAACATTGTCGGCACAATCCAGCGCAGCGAAATCGCGCTCGACATCCATGTGCCTTCGTTTACAGAAGTTGAACCGCGCATCAAGTACGGCGGCTCAGGCAAGCTTGTCCTCTACGGCATCCATATCCAGGAAGTGCTGTAGGATAGGAACATAATATAACGAATGAATGACGGGGCGACGATGGCGATTGACGATTCGACACACTGGGGTGAGACGACGAATAAACCGACAGCCCTTTTAGCTTGATCCCTGTCCTTTTACGGAATATTCGGAGATGCAACCGCTCACCGCCCCCCTACCCTCCCCCCTACCCTACCCTACAATTATGCTTGGCGGACAACATACAGGCATGGCATACTGATCCTGTATTAAATCAACCATGAGGAGTTAGGCTATGCAAGAAACGATTCCGTTCACGATAAGTCCCACGGTCAGCAACGGCTTCAATGTGATGCCCCTGCTCTTTTTACTGGTCAGCATCGGCTTTGCCGTTTTCTGGATGGTTTGCGCCTGGTACGCCATGCGCTCATAACGGCCAATGCAGCCAAGGGGTCTTACAGATACGGATGCAACCCAATGGTTGCGCGAAGGCGAAATGCTGGGTGCGCACTATATCCTGACCATACCGCACCGCGCATTGCACGGCGCCGCTGGTCAACAAGCAGGGCGTCGCTCTGGTATTTCCCTTGATTTCAACGAGTTCCGCGAATACCAACCCGGCGACGATCCGCGCAGCGTCGATTGGAGCGCGTTTGCCCGCAGCGACAAGCTGATGGTCAAACTTTATCGCGAAGAGGTCAATCCGCATCTCGACCTGTTGCTGGATGCGTCGCGTTCCATGGCGTTCGCCGATGAAACCAAGGCCTGCGCCACGCTCTACACAGCGGCAGCGCTGGCCATGGCCGCGGTCAACAGTCGCTGTACGCACCAATCCTGGATGCTGCGCCAGGGGTTTGAACCTGTTTTGCGAGGCACGGAACGCCCAAGCCTCTGGCGCCAGTTGCGGTTTGACAGCCCTTTGCATCCGGCCGACATTTTCGCGCGCTTTCCGCCGGTCTGCAAACGGCACGGCATACGCATTCTTATAAGCGACCTGTTCTGGCTTGACGATCCACTGGCGCTGCTTCGACGCCTGTCGCAAAACGCTGCCAGCGTCGTGGTTATCCAGCTCCTGACCCAGGCAGACAAAGCGCCGCCCGCAAGTGGACAAACCAGGTTGATCGACGTGGAAACCGATGAAATCCGCGATCTTTACATCGATGAAAGCGCTGTCCAGCGCTACCGACACGCTTTGCACCAGCATCAACAGTACTGGACCGAGGCCTGCCGGCAAACCGGCGCCGTCAAAGTCGATCTCGTTGCTGAAGAGGTTTTGCGCGACCGACGTCTGCATGCTCTGGAAAAACTCGCTATTCTGGAAACAGCCTGACCATGATCCTGTTCGCCTATCCATTGGCCCTGATTTCCCTGCTTGCCATCCCGGCGTTGCTGGCTATTTATTTCCTGCGCAACAAGTTCAAACGTCAACCCGTATCGTCACTCGTTTTCTGGATTCGCCAGCGACCGTCCAGCCGCGGCGGCGCGCGACTGAAGAAGCTGCAAACGCCGCTGCTGTTGCTGCTGGAAGTGGCGATCCTGCTGCTACTCGCCACTGCCGCGGTTGACCCCAGGGTGCGTTTGGACGTGCGGCGTCAGCACGTGATGGTCATCCTGGACAATTCTGCGTCCATGGCGGCCGGCGCCGGGGAAACAGCCCGTGACCGTGCGCGGGC
>CAZOLK010000216.1:5717-9529 GCA_964580325.1 uncultured Verrucomicrobiota bacterium
GAAGCCCAGCGCGATCTGGACATTCACGCCGTGCGCGACGCCGCGACCTGGCGCCGCGCTTTCTTCTGGCCGGACCGGTTCCCGCAGCACTCGACGTAACATGCGCGGAACTGCTGGCCAATCCGGCGCAGGCGGGTTGGCGCTGCGAGGCGTCCGAAGCTGACCTGAACGCGGCCTGTGCGCTGGCCTTTGAATGGGGCGGTCCTGCCTGTCGTGTGCTGGTTTTGACGGACCAGGCCCCATGCACAGAGATTGACGACGGACGCATCCGTTGGCTGGCGTTCGGCGAACCACGGGAAAACAGCGCAATCGTCAAAGCCGCACGATCAAGGGCCGACCAGCACGACAATATCTACCTGGAACTGGCCCACTATGGCGGGCAGCCCCATCGCGTCCTGCTCCAGATGCAATGTGGCGCCGCTGCAAAGGAAAGCCGTCGCATTCTGCTGCATCCCGGCAAACCTCAGCCGCTGGCGCTGACTTGTTCCGCTGACCAGCCTTGTACAGCCTGGTTGGACCAGGATGCGTTGGCCATGGATAATCGAGTCGCACTGCTACCGGATCCAAAACGCACGGTCAACTATGCGACGGCCATCGCCAACCCGCTCCTACGCACCCATGTCGAACGGGCCTTGACCGTGTCCCGACGCGGCATATCGGCGACCGGCGCACCGGATCTGGTTGTCAACGACAGCTCACGACCTGCTGCTTTCGCTGAGGTCGCGCCATGGAGCCTGTCGATTCATCCGGGTCATGCGGAACAAAGCTCCTGTTATGTCGGCCCGTTCGTACTGGATCGAACCCATCCACTATGCACCGGCCTGAACCTGGACGGCGTCATCTGGGCCGCTGATCTCAGACAGCCTTTGCCCGGCGAACCGGTGATCAGCGCAGGCAACGTGGCTTTATTGACTGTCGAAAGCCGACACGCGACGTCCGCGCCGCTCATCCACATGCGCTATTCGGCAGCACGATCCACACTGCACGAACACCCGGCCTGGCCCGCGTTATTCTGGAATTTACTCGACTGGCGTCTGCGCGAAACGCCAGGGCCAGAAAGCGTAAACACTTGCTCTGGCATGGAATTGCGCCTGACCGCCTGTCGGGCCACGCGCCATATCCGGGTCGTGCCACCCACTGGGCCGTCTTTTACGCTGCGCCCTCAGCAGAAACAGGCGCTGCTGCCTCTGTGGCAACCAGGACGGTACCGGATCGACTCCGGCGATCGCACGTATGAGATTCAGGCCAACTTTCTGGCGCCCGACGAATCCGATCTGCGCACTGCGGCAACCGGCGCCTGGGGCAGCCGGCAAACCAGGATGGACATGGAACAAAACTATGCAGGAACCGCCCGGTTATGGCTTTTGCTGGGGGCGGTCTTGTTGACCCTGCACATGATTCTGGTCCACAGGTTCGCGTTCGGAGGTGCGACATGATCGTTTTACGCGAGCCGATCTGGTTGCTGCTGGCTTTGCCGTTGGTCGCGGCATGGTTGCGCTTTCCTCCGCCCACCCCCTGGTTGCGTGGTTTGCGCATCCTGTTGATGACGATCCTGCTGGCATCCATGGCCCATCCGCTCATACGTACCCCCGTGCCGTCCGGAACAGTGGTGGTACTTGCCGATCGCAGCGCATCCATGCCTATGGATGCTCTGCAACGCCAGGTCGAGATGCTGCGTTTGCTGCGCCAGGGCATGGAAGCGCGACATCGTCTGGCCGTCCTCTCGTTCAGCGAGCGGGTGGCGTTGGAGCAACCGCCGGCCAACACTGCTTTCGCAGGCTTTCTCCAGGATACCGGCCGCGACCAGTCGCACCTCGATCAGGCCATTGACAAAGCCTTGACCCTGTTGCCCGGCAACCGTTCGGGCCGCATCCTGGTGTTGTCCGACGGCCTATATACCGGCCGCGAACCCTATGCCACGGCGGCACGGGCCGCCCATCGCGGAATTTCCATTGATTTTCGCCTGCAACAGCGCCCGGCTGCCGGCGACCTGGCCGTGCGCGAAATCCAGGCGCCGACCCGTGTGGCAGAGGGCCAGGCCTACCTGATTACGGCCTGGGTCAACTCGCCCGTGCGTCAGGTGATCCGCTATGAACTGCGCCGCGGCCGCGAGATCGTGGCCAGCGGACAGCGGGAAATCGGCAGCGGCTTGAGCAAGCTGGTCTTTCGTGACCGTCCGTCCGGCGCCGGCGCCGCACAATATGCCCTGCGAATAGACGGCGCGGGAACAGATCCTGTTCCAGCCAACAATCAGGCCCGTTTTATGGTGGGGATCGAGGGGCGAATGCCGCTGCTCTGCATCAGCGCATCGGACGGGCTGACCCGGGTCTTGCGCAAAGCCGGCATGGAGGTGACGCGTCAAACACCGGATGAAGCACGCCTGTCTCTGGGTGATCTGGCCCATTATGCCGTTGTTGTGCTCGAAAATGTGCGCGCCGATCAATTGAGCGGGGCCGAACTGGAATCCCTGAGCGCCTGGGTTGAGCAAACTGGCGCCGGACTCTTGATCACAGGCGGCAAGCGGTCTTATGGCGTGGGCGGCTATTACCAGTCGCCGCTAGAGCGGATTATGCCCGTATCCATGGAACTGCGCCGCGAACACCGCAAACTATCCATGGCTATGGTGTTGGCCCTGGACCGGTCTGGCAGCATGTCGGCCAATGCCGGCCGGGGCATGACTAAAATGGACCTGGCCAACATCGGCGCGGCCCAGGTGTACGATTTACTTGCGCCTACGGACGAACTGGGCGTGATTGCCATAGACAACCGACCGCACACGGTGCTTGATCTGGATTTTGTCGAGCCGTCCAGTAATCGGCGCGGCAAGATCCTGCGAATCGAAGCCATGGGCGGCGGTATTTTCGTGTACGAGGCGCTTTCCGCGGCGGTCAGGATGGCGGCCCGTTCCAAGTCAGGCACGCGACATATCATCCTTTTCGCCGATGCCGCAGATGCCGAAGAACCGGGGCAATATAAGGCCTTGATCGAGCATTGCAACAAAGCAGGCATCACGATCAGCGTTGTCGGACTCGGCCTGCCCACGGACGTTGACGCGGATCTGCTGGAGGATATTGCCTACCGCGGCAAAGGCGATATCTATTTCACGGACAACCCCCACGATATTCCGCGCCTGTTTGCCCAGGACACGTTCGCGGTGGCGCGCAGTACTTTTATCGAACAGGCGACGCCGTTTCAATGGACCGGCGGTTTGCGCACGCTCATGGGCGGAAAAACGTTCCCGCCGCCACCGGCTTTGGGCGGTTACAATCTCTGCTACCTGCGCCAGGGCGCTCTTGCGGCAGCGGTTAGTACGGACGATAACCGCGCGCCAATCGTCGCTGCCTGGCAGGCGGGACTTGGCCGGGTACTATGCTACATGGGTGAGGCTGATGGCGCATTCACCGGCGCGCTGGCCGGCTGGCCGGAAACAGGCGCATTCCTGGCCAGCCTGGTCGGTTGGACCGCTGGCGGCGGCGCAGAACTGGGTCGCGAAATGCTCCTGACCCAGGAATTGCGCGACGGTGCCGCACGGATCACGCTGCACCTCGATCCGGAGCGCGAGAACGATCCGTTTGTCGGCGCGCCCACGGTCAGCATCCTGCGCGGCGCGCCTGGTGCGGAACCCGCAGCTTTATTTTTTTTTTCGGTTTTCGGCGATCCGACCGCTGAAGGGCCCTGGGGATGGCGGGTGGAGGGCCATCACATCTCGCTGAATTTTACAATGGCCGCCGGGGAATGGATTGCACCCAACCCCCTTTTCCTGGGCGCCAATGCGGCTGAAGTGCCGACCGGTATGCAAAAAGGTTTACGGA
>CAZOLK010000217.1:0-9513 GCA_964580325.1 uncultured Verrucomicrobiota bacterium
GTCGATCCCGGCGCGACTCCCGCGCAGGGGGCGTTGCTCGTCGCCCTGCAGCGGGACGCGCTCCCATTCGATGTCGTCATCGATCTCGGTCTGCTGGACACCGCCAACGCCGAACTGGTCATCGATCTGCTGGATGCCGACGGCGCAGTCGTAGCGCATAACCTGCACGGCAATCTGCTCCAAGGTTCAGGCGTTCCGGTGCTCCGCCGTTTCACCATCCCCTTGCAGTCCTGGCCACACGCCTGCACCATTCGGCTGCAACGGATGTACGGTCAAATCTTGATCCTTACCGCTTCCATCTACATCGATCAGGATGGCGACGGCTTGGATCTGGCCCAGGAACTCCAGCTCGACGCGCAACGCGGTCTGGTTTCAGATACCAACGCCGATTCGGATGGCGACGGACACAGCGATTGGCAGGAAGTTTTCGTGGACGCCACCGATCCGGCCCAACCCGAAACTTTGCCAACAAAACACGCCGCCGCCAAAGTCCGCAAAGCCCCTGCCTCGCGCGCCCTGAAATTGCTTGTCGCGCCGCTCTGTGTCGAGTCCTTCGATGTCTCTCTGGATCCGCAACGCACGGAACCACGATTCATCCATGACCTGGACGAGAACAGTATCGGTTGGGCTGCGCCATGGGTCGCACAAGTGACCAACGGCTGCCGGATCGTCGATCACGAGCCGCTCGCATACCAGGGCCTGGCTGTCGCCGGTCATATCGCCCAGTGCCGCGACATCTGTCGATTCAGTTCCCGCGCCCTGGACGTGGAACATGCGTTCGCCGGTTATCGCGTCGATAACAGCACGCCTCCGGTGGTCGGCAAGCCGGGCCAGACCCTCTGGCTCAGCGCTCTCGTGCGTAAGGAAGATGCCGACGACGCGGAGGTTTTCCTGCGCTTGAACAATCATGCCAGCGCCTGGGCCAATCACACGTTCCATATCGATGCAGGCTATTTCGGCGCCGCCTGTAATCGCGACGATGAACGCTTCTGGGCGCTGCGCTTACGCAACGAACCCATCAGTTCGCTCGAGCAGACCTTGGTGACCCATGTTCCGATCCAGGACGGCAGATCCACGCTGCTGCTACTCAAAATCGTGCTTGGCCCGACCGGCACGGTCGCGCTGTTCGTCAATCCGGTACTGAACGGCGCCATTCCCGACGATACGACCGCCGATGCCACGTTCGCCTTCAACGGCAACGCCGGCGCCGTGTTCAGTACCTTCGGTTTCAAAATGGATGCCAACAATCCCTTCGAGCAGTGTCAGGACTGCTCGTTGAAGCATGGTTCCATCGATGAAATCCGCTTTGGCCCCACCTTCACATCGGTCACGCCCACCAGCGCAACCCTGCCGGAACGCCTGCCCGCCCCCGTATTCCTGACCACCGAACGTGTCTTCAAAAATCAACTGCTCGTCGAACTGGCCGTCGATGAACCGGATGCGCAGATCCGCTATACCCTGGATGATTCGGAACCGACTGCCCGGTCCGCGCTCTATGTAAACCCCATCCTGCTGCGCCAAAGTACGCCGGTCAAGGCCCGCGCTTTTCTCGCTGGCTGGCGCAACAGCGCTCCGGCTCAAGCCCTGTTCGTTCGCAAGGCGCCGGGTCAACAGTTGGTGATTGTCACTGATACATTGCCCGACGCCAGGCTCGGCATTCCGTACCAGGTCCAATTGCACACCCACGGCGGTGCCACGAACGCGACCCTTACATGGTCTGCCAATGCCTTGCCCGCCGGTCTGCAACTCTCCACGCAGGGCCTCCTGAGCGGCGTTCCCACCACCCGGCAGAACATGCGTATCCTATTCACTGTCACGGATGGCGCTCTCACCGATTCCAGGCGCATCCGTCTGAAAGTCGGGCCAGCCGCTGTGCATGCCGCCGCTTTCGAGGCCGAGTCCGCGGAAAACAGCGCCTGGCTGGACAAAACAGAGCCAGAGGCAGCGGCCGGCGCCTATACGTTCTACGATGGCAACCCATGCTGGCACGAGCCACAGTCGCAGATCCTCGATTTCCCTTTCTCCGCCCACGGTCGGCTCGCCATCTGGCTCCGAGTTCGCATGCGCCATGCAGGACGCTACGGTTCGCTCTGGCTACGCGCGCCCGGCATCAATAACGGCAATTGGACCGTATTTTCTCCGGCTATCGACCCCGGTTCATGGCAATGGGTGCGCTGGGCCGTCACCGAACCGCTGCCCGACATCCCGCACCTCCTCTCCATTGGACCGCGTGAACCAGGCGTCCTGATCGACCGCATCCTGATCACCGACAACACGCTCGAAACGCCGCTCGGCCAAGGTTCGATCCTGCGTCAGACCTGGGAACGCATCGCCGGTGAAACCGTTGCGGACCTGGCCAACAGCACCTTCTTCCCGCAACGTCCGGCCATGGAGGAGACCCTGAACTCATTCGATTTCAATACACGCCGCCGCCAGTACAACAGCGGCGTCCGCATGCGCGGCTACCTCTATGCCCCGGAAACTCGCGAGTACACCTTTGCCATCGCCGGCGCCGATGCCGGCGAGCTGTGGCTCAGCCCGGACGTGCAGCCGGCACATAAAGTCCGTGAAGCCTGGTTCAAGACGAAAACAAAATATCGGAATTTCAATGCTGGCCCCACCCAGCGCTCCCGACCCATCCCGCTTGCGGCCGGTCAGCGCTATTACATCGAGGCGCTCCAGAAAAAAGGCGATGATCGCGACGCATGCCATCTCTCCGTGGCATGGGATCGCGACGAGCCGGGAACCTTACGCGTGATCGACGGCGCCGACCTCGCCCCGTTCCACGGCGGTGAAGGTTCTCTGTCGGGCGGGCTCTGGATCAATCTGAACGCATACAGCATGAATGCCCTGCTCGAACATCCCGATTTCCCCGCCAACCCATCCTCATCCTTTCACGTCGAACGCTTCGAAGTCCCGTGGGACCAGATCGGTCTCGACAATTTCGGACTGCGCCTGCACGGCTCACTCTACGCGCCGGTCAGCGGCGAATACACCTTCTGGATCGCCAGCGACGACCACAGCCAGCTCTGGATCCAACTGGGCCAGGGCGCTCAGAACAAGCGACTCATGGCTGCGGTCGATGCCTTCACAAGCCCCATCGAGTGGCAGCGCTACCCCACTCAGAAATCGACCAGCCAATATCTGGAAGGCGGACGCCATTACATGATCGAGGCCTTGCTCAAAGAAGACAAGGGCCATGACTTCATCCATGTCGCCTGGCAAACCCCGATGAACGACCGCGAAATCGTTCCAGGCAAATACCTTTCGCCTGTCACGCCTGAGACCATGGGCCTGCAACGCCAGGTCTGGTACAGTCTGCCAGGCGCTCGGATCTCCGATCTGACTGGCTCGGACCGCTTTCCTAAAAACCCCGACAATACCGCGATTGTTCGCGAACCTGTAATAGCCCGGGATTGGGCCGACAATTACGGCGTCTGTTTCAAAGGCTACCTCTGTCCGCCAATGGATGGCAAAGTCCGCTTCATCATCAGCGCCCGGGACGATGCCCAAGTCTGGCTCAGCCAGACGGAGCATCCCGCGCAAGCCGCGCTCCTGAAAGGCCGGACCCTGCGCCAGAACCTACTCGCCGATCATCGCTATTACCTCGAAATCCGGCATAAAGCCGGAACCGGTCCCAACGACTTCTTCAACCTGGCATGGCGTCTGCCGGATGGCCGCATGGAAAACCCCATTCCCGCCATCCGGTTGCTACCCGTGGATGGCGATATGGATGGCATGGAAGATTGGTGGGAAAACCTGCATGGCCTCAACCCGCTCGACTCCAATGACTGCTATGGCGATGAGGATGGCGACGGGTTGTCCAACCTCGACGAGTTCCTGTTCGGCGCTGATCCGCACGCGGTCGATACAGATCGAGACGGCGTTTCCGACTACATGGAAGTCAAAATCATGCATACCGACCCGGCCGCCAACCAGTTCGCCAACGACCTGCTGATCCACGATTTCGCCTATGGCGCGGATGCCGACGCAGCCAACCGCGTCGGCGATTGGCTCGAAGAGAACTCGTTCATCTACTCGCTCGCCCGCAACGGCACCCTGGATTACCACCTGTCCGTGCCCCGCAACGGCTATTTCATCGTTCAACTGGAAGGCATGCAGAACAATCCGCTGTCTGCCAAACAAAACCTGATCATCCGCCTGCGCGTCGACGGTCGCGACTGCGGACGCCAAACCTTGCAAGCCGCTTACGGCGCGCCTGATCAGGTTGTCTTCATGGCGCCCTGGCTCCAGGCCGGTGAACACACCGTGACCGTGGAATGGATCAACACCATGCACGATAACCTTTCCCTGCGTCTGAACTGGATCAAAATCGGCGAACTCCAAGGCCAGGACAGTGACGGCAACGGCCTGGCCGACTGGCTCGACGAATACCGGGCCAATGCGTTGCTCGCGGACGTTTCCATACTGACCACGCCGGTCTCGCCGGTCTGCCTGGAAGGCGCATCCGTCTTCCGCGACCAACTCGACATCCTCACGTCCTATTTGCCGCAGGATACGGACCCGACCTATCCGCGCATCCAACCCGGCATGGGCAACCGCTGGTATGCCAACATCCACGCAGACCCAGAGCACACCACGGAAGTTCTGCTCACCAACCGCGCCTGCAACCTGGCAGTGCGTCAGACCATCAACTGGCAGCCCCTCAACCTGTACGCACGTCACGAGAGCAGTACCATGGAGGCCATCTATCTGCGCCAGAACGACACGCTACGCATGAAGGTCCAACCCGAGACGCCTGTTTCCGGGACCGCGAACATCACGCTGAATTTCAACGGCTTTGACGGTTTTCCATGCGCTCAGCCCGTTTCCTACACCGTGCCCGTCGGCGAAACCGTGGAGCACACCTTTGAACAACCTGGCTATTGCATGATCCGCGCCTCTCTCTCGGCAGGACCCAATACTTGGTACTCCATGACCGCCAAAATCCTGCATGCCGCCTTTCCTCCCACACCGCCGGCCGTCATTGTCCAACGCCAACGCACCTGGCACTGCCCGGACCTGCCCATATTCAACTATAGCACACCCAACTTTTTCGAGAATGATCTTGTACTGGAAGCCGACAACAAAATGACCGTCTATCGCAACGGCAGTCCACTGGGTACGGACCTCTCTATGACAGCCTTTGAAGACGGCGATAAAACCCTGATTGCCCGCCTGGGCTCACCTGACCATACCGGGGATCGTTACATCGACCCGCCGAACGACATTCTGGACAGCGCCAGGGTCCACGCCATTCACGCCACCAGCGGTACCAGCAAATACATGGAATTCATCCACACCTTCAATGATGGTTCCCGATTGATAGCCTATCACCTGGCTCTAAGCGAAATCCCGGATGATATCACCATCGAACTGCGCATCTATGTCGGCGGTGTAGTGTTTGACAACGGCACCCTGGTCAAGATCTTGACCGCGGAAGATTTTGACGAAAATGGTGAATGCCGTTTTTACCTAATCCGCCGGGCCGGAGCCGGTACCGCCACCTGCTTCGGCATCTCCATGTACCAGAACGGCCAACATATAGGTAATTTATAATAAATAATAAATACATAATTATAAAAAAAAAGAAAGAAATATTATAATGAAAAATGCGTTGAGTTATTTATTGTTATGCGCTGCTTTATGGTCCGGATTCAACGTCATGGCCATAGAAAACGATGATCCCGAATGCGAAGAGCCGGAAAAAAGTCCTGGCAACCCTTACGATCCCGATCCGCCAATTTCACCTCCCGAACCTGCCTGTGAAGGAGGCGATAATGCACCTTGCGTAAATGGAGAACACCAGGATTATTGCCCCTCAGGTTTGGATAGTTTGGTTAGCATGTGCAGCTTGGGTTCCGCGCTGCCCGGTCAATTGAGTGCCGGCAATATCAAAGTGCATATCGACATGCCGAATAAAGACCTTTTTACGCCACAAGCCATCCAATACGACTGGCTGACGCATCTTACCCATATCCGGGAAAAGTCACCGCATAAGGTGACTTTGCTGGATAAGTGCGGTAAAGAGATTCTATTTGACTTTCAGGACGACGACGGCGATTTGGTGCCTTCATGCAACGGTCGGGATTATTGCGATAATCCTGTATATCCAGAGCCGCGTCACAACGCACCCCCGCCGGATTGCGATTCGGGCGCCGCTTACCGCATGGCCATGGTGGATGCCAACGGGCAATTGACCACGGATAAACCCAGCTATTTCCTGCTCTTTGACGGGTCCGGAGAAATCATGTGGTATTCCGCCACAGGCGATAACGCAGGTGCCTTCCTGGGCACCCGCACCTCTTCCGGCGTTATGCAGACCTTGGAAAGCAGCGGCATCGAAATCATCAAAACCGACCAGGATGTCATGCGCCAGATCAAAACACCGGCGCGGTTGGTCGATATCGTGGTCTTGAGCGATACAGCGTACGAGATGCGTTTCTATACCCACCATGACGCAGGCGAAAAGGATGAAGGTCTATACCTGCCCACGAGCAACCCCTATGAAATCATAAGGATTTCGCAACCTATCCCGGGCAACGAGGATGTCATTCACCTGACCCGAATTATGGATGATTATGAACGCGTCTATGAATACCGTTACACCGATTACACCCGCAAATGGACCTTGGTTTATCCTGAAAACATACGCAGGGATTCCAAATGGGAAATATGGGATGATGCTCGCAACAACAAATTGAAAACCTACGAAATCAGGGACACCAACAACGAAGTTGTTTATCGCGAACACAAGAAATTCCACAAATATCCGTGGGGTGCGAGTCTGGTCCAGACCATCCTCGATCCTGGCGGTATGAACCTGACAACCACGCTGACATACTATGAAAATGCCGACGAACCGGGACGCTACGGGCAAGTCAAGAGCATCGTCTGGTCCGGCGGCGGCTGGGCCATATACGATTACGACGAGCAAGGCCGCAAGATCATGGAAATGAGACCATGGAAAGATCTGGCCATGGATCAGGCCACGACGAGAAATGCCCATGTCAAATACTTCTCCTACGAACCCGTGGATCCCGATGATCTCCCCGACCTCTACGACATCCGCGTCCGCATCGTCACCGAAACCATCGAAAACAAGCTGGTCAGAAAAACCTACCACGCTTATATCAAACAAGGCGAGCAATCCCTCGAAATTACTGAGCACTGCCCCGATCCCACAAAAGCCTATGGAAGCATCGACAATCTACGTACGGTTTTGACCTATTATGGCAACACGGAAGATGCCAATGCCGGTTCGCTCCAATCGATTAAACATCCGAATGGTCAGATGACGAAATATACGTATGAAAGCGGCAGCTATCAGCCTAATCAGGAGCAACCCGGCATCTTCATACCGGGTGACGGCACAGATATGAAAAGAATCGTCACCCATGCCACCACGCAACATTCCGACGGCATCGACCACCAGACCACCCGAACCGTATCCATTCGCAATATCGGCGGCTATATGTTGTTGGACGAAACCAAGGTCAAAACCGCGGCAGGCTATGAGCGCATGACCTGGACCATGCAGCAATACGACCACCACGACAACCTCATCTCTACCCACCACTCCAATGGCACATCAAAAACCAACACCTGGCAATACGGCAACCTGGTCGCGGTCCGCCAGGCAAATGGCATGAAATATGAATACCAGTACGACATTCTGGACCGTCGCTTTGAAACCACCCGAAAAGGCTGCCCGGCCCTGGACGGCCACCTGGCCCAACAGGATATCGTGACCACGGAAATACTGAATGCGCACGGCCAGCCCATCTCCACCACGGTGACTTCCGGCGCGTTGTCGCAGACAACGGTCAATGAATACGACCACTTGGGCCGCATGGTCAGAAGTGTGGATGCACAGGGTCTGGAGACGCGCACAATTTACGATGTGGCCAACCGCAAAAAAACCGTGATCCAACCCGGCGGCGCCGTCCGCATCACTGAGCACAATATCGATGGCCGTACCAGAAGCGTGACCGGCTCTGCCGCAACCGACATCTATTATGAATACGGCGTTACCGAACAGGGCAAACTATGGACCAAAACGCTGTTGGCCAGGCCCAATTCCCCGCGCTATAGCCTGCACTACATGGATGGCTTGGACCGTGCGTTCATCCTGGAGCAACCAGGCTTCGGAAGCGCAGTCATCACCCAAACCAGCTTTTTCAACAACAAAGGCCAACTGGTCAGGAACCGGGCCACTGGACAGGTCGATCAGCTCATGGAGTATGACGAGCTTGGCAATATCTTCCGCACCGGCCAGGATGTGGATGGAAATGGCCGCCTTGACCTGGCATCCGAAGACCGGATGACCGAACACACCCGGGCCTATACCCATTTCGAAGACAACTGGTGGCACAGTGAAAAGCAGATGGTCTATCCCGAAAGCGGCTCGACCAACCGCGTCACGGTCAGCGAGAACTACCGGGACATGGGCGGTTCCGGCTGTGGGTGCCAGTCCTCCATGACCATCCACAGGGATATCTGCGGCAACGAAACCCGTACACTGGTGGACATGACCCCGGAAAACAAGAAAGAGGTCCGCATCACCAGAGCGCCGCATTCCAGCATCGATGCCAGGCAGATCTTCATCAACGGCCGTCTGGTCGAGGCATTCGATCATGCAGGCCTCAGAACCGTCTACCACCACGACGATCTGGGTCGTCTGACAGGCATCACCCATCCGCGCACCGGCCGTGCCGTCACACACTATGACGCCCGCGACTTCGTGGACTACACGGAAGACGCGGCCGGCAACCGCACCACCTATACCTACGATCCGCTGACCGGTCGCCGCACCCACACCATCAACGCCCTCGGCCATGCGGTGGTCACACAATACAATATCCAGGGGCAGGTCACCAACAGGACAGGCGAAGCCGACTACCCGGTCGCCTTTGATTACAACCCATACGGCCAACTGATGCGTATGCGCACCTGGCACAAGGACGATCCGGACGGCGACGACACCACTTGGCACTACGACGAGGCCACCGGCCTGCTGACCAACAAACTGGATGCCGCAGGCGCAGGCGCCATTTACACCTACACGTCCAACGGCCGGCTCGAAACCCGCCTGTGGGGCAGGGGCGAATTGACGCAATACCAGTACAACCGCCTGGGCGAACTGACCAACGTGATCTACAACGGGAACAGTGCCACGGCGATCGCCTACACCTACGACCGACTTAGCCGGCCGAAACACATCGCCGATCCGCTGACCGCTAGAATTTTTGTCTACGACCCGCAGACACTGGCCCTGGAAAAAGAGGTCATCAGCGGCCTGTACGACAAAACCATCGTCCGCAAAATCGATGCGATTGGCCGCAACGCAGGCTATATCCTGAAAGATGCGCCAGAGACGCAGACCTTGGCCGAGACCACTTACGGCTACACGGCGCAGGGCCGCTTTGCATCCGTCGACTGGAGCGTGGCGGGACAAGCCGGCCCGCGCTTCACCTACCACTACCTGGCCGACTCGCCGCTGATCGAAAAACT
>CAZOLK010000218.1:0-9474 GCA_964580325.1 uncultured Verrucomicrobiota bacterium
TTCCTGCATTTTCTGATGATACAGTTGTCGATCACGTAACGGATCGACGCTGAAGGCGTCCTGAGCGCCTGCGTTTCATATCAAGGGGCTGACACTAAAACAGATTGCTGTCAGACGAGCGGTTTTCCTGCACAGGATGTTCATAATCATACCTCGTTTCCATCATTAATTAACTGAAAATAAATAAACGCTTAAAAATAAAGAAGTCCATGAGGTTTTTCCCGGACGCTTCGGGTACGCACTGAAGCCTAATCCCTCCCATGCCTTTCTTATTTTCACCGCCCTTGTCTTCAACGGCGATGAAGCCATGCCACGCCGTATCGTATGGTAGCTTCCCAAAGGAAGAACTCTTTGGATTCCAAGAGCGTTTGCTCCATATTTCTGGATTGTTATATACCACATAGCCTCAAACCAAAGGCGAAGCGGCTTTCGGGTGTCGTGAAAAATAGTTCAAGCAGTAACGGAGCTTCTTCGTCAACAGATTTTGCATTTAAACAAAACCTATGCGAAGCATAGTGCGTGCGGCCATAGCGGCTCCATCAAGCCGCTCCCGTTGGGGTTGTGCTCCGCACAACGTATCCTCGGCATGAGTCCCAAACCATGTGAAGAAAAGTAACTACGAATGACGCGAATCCACGCGAATATCGACGCTATTGGTAGTTCAAAGAATAAAAAAACGGGATACGGCCGCATCCCGTTTCTTTGGCAAGCCCGAAATCAACGCAATGGCGCTTTGTCCGGGTTGAAATCACGATGTTTGAAGCGTTCTTTAAGACGTTCCTTCATCATGGGGCGGTCATGCATCTGCTCTTCCATCATGCTTCGACGTTCCATCATTTTCTGCTCTATCATGGATTTCGCATGTTCCGCCATTTTACTTTTGATCTCTTCCAATAGCTCGGGACCGATCACTTTGCGGGCTCGCAGTTGCGCGCTGATCTTGGATTTAGTCATGGCGATATCGGCCTGGCCAACGTTCTCAACAGCTTTCATGACCTGTTCCTCGTCCGGCGACTCCTGGTCAAGCAACCGCTTCAATTCGAGCTCAGCGAGATCCTTTTCAGCCTGCATCTTGATCCTGGTCTTCTGGGTTTCATAGGCCAGGTCCTTGAGTTCCGTTACCTGGCTTTCGGCAAGACCGGCTTTCTCCATCAGCATGTCATTGTTCAACAGCTTCATGACATCCATCTGACCTCCGCCAGGACCGCGCTGCATCATTTTCGGCCTCATCTGCGCGTCGTCGCCCGGTGCACCCAACCCGCGTCTGCCGGGCTTATTCTGGGCCAATCCCGTATATGCCAAACTTACGATCAAAACCACAATCAAACCATTCGTTCTCATTATTATTCCTCTCTTTTCATGATTCCTGTTCATTCATGTCCTTCCTTACTATCCCAACATTCTTTCGGCTCTACCTTCATCCAGTGATGGCCGCCGTTATTCAGATAACGCTGGAGCAATCGAATTATTGCATTTTTTTTTCAATAGAGCGGACCATAGGTTGCGCAGGCGCGGTAATCGGCGCCCTGTGCATCCATGGCGCCGAAGGATGTCCAGGCGCTGGGCCGGAAGATGCGTTCGTCTGGAACATTGTGCATGAACACGGGAATGCGCAGTATCGACGCCAGCGTGATCAAATCCGCGCCGATGTGTCCGAAACTGACGGCTCCATGGTTGGCGCCCCAGTTGTTCATGACGCTGTAGATGTCGCGAAACGGCCCGCACCCGGTCAGGTTGGGCACAAACCAAGTAGTCGGCCATGTCTGGTTGGTGCGGATATCAAGCGCATGGTGCACCTCGTCGGGCAATTGCACGGTCCAGCCTTCGGCGATCTGCAGCACCGGCCCCAGGCCTTTGACGATGTTGATGCGCGACATGGTCACCGGCATACCGGCGGCCGTGGTGTAGTTGGTGGACCAGCCGCCGCCCGGGAAATACTCGGTCATGGACGGATAAAAGGTCGTGGCTTGCAAACACGCTTCGGCCTCTTCTGGGGTCAACTCCCAGTAAGGTTTCATGACCGGTTTTCCGTCTCTCGTTTGCCGGCCGGTTCCGTCAAGCGCGGCTGGCCCGGAATTGATCAGGTGGATGATGCCGCCCGCCGCATTGCCGGTCAGTTCGTGACCGGTCACGCGTTTAACCGCTTCCGGACTCCAGAACGTGCGTACATCGGCGAAAATCTGGGCCGTGTTGGTCAGCAGATAGCCGAACAGCATGGATGCACCATTGAGGCTGTCGTTTTCGGTGGCCACGATATAGGGCGCCCGAATGCCGTTCCAGTCGAACGAGGTATTCAGCATGGCCTCGAAGAAATCGCCGTTGGGGAAATGATCAGTCCACTGGCGTTGCCCCTGGAACCCGGCGGCAAGGGCATTATGACCCAGCGCTTCCTCGCCAAAGCCGATTTCGGCTAATTTCGGATTGCCAACCATCAGGTCACGGGCAATCAGGGTCATCTTCACGCACATTTCCCACTCACGGTCCAAGTGCGCGCGCGGGCGCTTCTTGTCGTCCTGGTTGCAATCCTCGCCTTCCTTGCAATGGGCTTTGACCCATTGCAGCGCTTTTTGGTATTCCCGGGGATCGTAGATCTGCTTGTCCATGCGCCGCACGAATTCGCTCATGTCAATGGATTCGGAACGCATACCGAGGTAACTTTCAAAGAAAGACGGATCGACGACGGACCCGGCAATACCCATGGACACGCCGCCCATGGCCAGGTAGGATCGCCCTTTCATCAGCGCGGCCGCCATACCGGCACGGGCAAAGCGGAGCAGTTTTTCACACACGTCTTTGGGGATGGCGGTATCGCCGGCATCCTGCACGTCGCGGCCGTATATACCAAACGCGGGCAAACCTTTCTGGCTATGGCCGGCCAGCACGGCCGCCAGGTAAACGGCGCCGGGCCGCTCCGTGCCGTTGAAGCCCCAAACCGCTTTGGGCGTCAGCGGCTCCAAGTCCATGGTCTCTGAGCCATAACACCAGCACGGCGTCAACGTCAGGGATACGCCAACGCCATCGGCCACGAATTTGGCCGCAGTCATGGCCGATTCGCGGGCGCCGCTGATGCATGTATCGGCAATAACGCATTCCACGGGTCGGCCATTGGGGTAGCGCAGGTTTTTCGACAGCAAAGCGGCCGCGCCGCGCGCCATGGTCATGGTCTGCTCTTCCAGCGATTCGCGTACACCGCCAAGGCGCCCGTCAATGGTCGGACGCAATCCAATTTTGGGACATTTATCGGTCCAGAGATGGGGTATTGTAGAACTACCTGCCTTTTCGATGAAAGTCATGATGATATCCTTATGATGGGTTATGATAAATGGAACGAGCATAGAAACGGGGTTGGCCGGCGTCAAGGAAAATCCTTCAATATCCAATATGCGTCAAACCACGGAACGCATAGCGCTATGGAACCGCAACCTGACAAACCAAAAATTCACTGAGAAGCACGGAAAACAATATCGGTGGTTGTCTTACGTCTTACTTCAGGCGATTACCTGGCTGCTGCGCAGGGAAGCCTTGATAGCGCCAGCGAATTCTTTGGCGGATTGATAGCGGTCTTCGCGGCGATTGGCCATGGCTTTGAAAATTGCTCTTTCTAACTGATCGGGAACATTGCTGCGATACACCGAAATCCTGGGCGGCCTCTGGGGAATCTCGAACATGAGTTCTTCTTTGGTGGTGCCCTGGAAGGGTGCATGGCCGGTCAGACAGAAATACATCACCGCACCCAGCGAATAAATGTCGGCACGCACATCGACCACCTCGTTATCGCTCAAGATCTCGGGCGCTTTGTAGGGTAAAGCCTCGGTTCTGGGGTCAAAGGACAGGAGCTGCGCGTATTGCAAATTGGCACACGCCTTGGCAATACCGAACCCCATAACTTTCAAATGCCCGGTATCGTCGATCAGGATATTGGAGGGTTTCAGGTCCTGATGCAGCATTCCTTCGCGATGGGCCGCGTGGAGCGCAGCCGAAGTCTGACGGCCCACCCCCAGCACCTCATCGAACGGCGCCTGCTGATCGCGATACTTGCGATACAGGTTGGTTCCGGCAAAGTATTCCATGGCCAGATACCACAAGCCATTAGCTTGTTTGGCGTCATAAAACATGATGATGTTGGGGTGCACGACCTTGGCCGCAGTCATGATTTCACGGATGAATCCGAAAAAATCGTCCTCGGAAACCTTAACGCGCGGCTGAAGCGCATTGAGTATGCACTCGCGGTCCAGGTGAATTTGACGCGCGCGATAAATTTGGCCCATCACGTCGCGCCCCATGAAAGCGAGGATTTCAAAATTGCCGATCTTTTCGCCGATCATCTTCTCCGGCATGGCAAGCACATCGGTCTGGACATCCGGTTCTTCGTCGACCTCATCCTCTTCGTCTTCCACCAGCTCTTCTTGGACCTGGGCATCCTCTGGTTGCGCCTGGTCCATGGCAGGCGGCGGTTTCTCCACCAGATCCACCTCCGCGGATTCAGGGTCGCTCGCTTCACCTTCCATGGCGCCCGGCGGCCGTAGAAGCGGAACGCCCTCATCGTCTTCCTCTTCCGCCGCGCCCTGCTCCAGTTCCTGCTGCTGCTGGTCAGGATCGCAAACCAAGACGCCATCCTCCACGATAATCTCTACCGGATGACGCGGCACCAGGTAACGAAAACACAAATCACCCATCTCGATCAGGTCGCCGGCTTGCAGCGGCAAGAATTCATCGTGTTCGAGCTGCTGCCCATTGACAAACGTACCGTTGGTGCTGCCCGCATCCTTGATGCGGTAGCCAACCGTGGTCATCTCCAGCATGCAATGCTTGCGCGAAAGCCCGGAATAATCGATTACGATATCGGCTGGTGGCACACGGCCGATAATCACCATCGAGTGCTTGAGTTCATAATCCGTCTGCTCATGCCGCAGACAATAGAAGCTGTCCGAGTAACAATCGTAACTGAGCGATGCTTTGCATGATTTACATCGTATGTTTACGCTACGCCGAGGGTCCGGCGTCGAATAAACAATACCGCATTTGCAAGGTATAAGTACGTTTCTCTTCATTTCATTTTAATAACGCTTTATCCAAGATAAAATATAAAGAAAAAACCAAACACTTGCAAGCGCATATCGTGATTTTCACACTTTGCGTTGTGCGACGCTCCACGCTTTGTGTTCCGCGACAAGAGCATGCGCCGCTCCGCTATATACAACCCTGACTGAATTATACGAGTTAACACCTTACGCACCGGTTCCGCATGAATTTTAGGCGCGGATCACGGCCAGGACCTGGTCGCGTTTTTCCGTCATCATTTCCTCGGTCCGAGCTTCCAGGTTCAGGCGGATCAGCGGCTCCGTGTTGGATGCGCGCACATTGAACCACCAGTCGTCGAACTCCACGCTGAGACCGTCCAGCTCGATGATCCGGTCGCCAGTGAAGGTTTCGCGCAAACGTGCAAACACCCCCTGGGAATCCGCTACTTTGGAATTGATCTCACCGCTGGCAACATAGCGCCTGATCGGTTCGATCATGGCGGATAAAGGTTTCTCGAACTGGCTGACCATGGAGGCCACCAGCAGCACGGCCATGGCCGAGCTTTCCGTGAAATAGTTATCGCGGAAGTAGTAATGACCAGACAGCTCACCGGCGAACACAGCGTCGGCATCGCGCATCTGCTGCTTGATAAAAGCGTGCCCCACGCGCGACATCATAGGCTTGCCGCCGCTTTCTTCGATCACCTCGCGCACGGCCCAACTACTGCGCAGATCGTAGAAAATCGGCGAGCCTGGGAATTTTTTAAGCATGGGCTGGGCGATCAGCGCCGTGATCATATCCATGGGTATGATATCGCCTTTTTCGTCCAGGAAACCGGCCCGGTCCGCATCGCCGTCAAAAGCCACGCCAAAGTCGTACCGACCCTCGCGCACCTTCTGCTGCAACGCTTCGAGGGTGTCATGCTTGAGCGGATTGGCTTCGTGATTGGGGAACGCATCGTCCAGCTCGTCGTAGAGAGCGTCAAATTCGAGCAATCCGTCGAACACACGCGCTTCGTAGATGCCCATGGCATTGGCAAAATCGATGGCGATCTTGATCGGGCGCTGGATATCGGCGAACGTCCGGATGTGCGCTACGTATTCCGGGATAATGTCATAGGTGGTCATGTTGCCCGGTTCAGCCGACGCTTCGGCAAACGATTCGTCCGCGACGATCTTTTCGATATCCTGGATGCCGGTGGCGCCGCTGATGGGAATCGCCTGTTCACGGCACAGCTTAAATCCGTTCCACTCCGCAGGATTGTGCGAGGCGGTAATAATGATGCTGGCGTCCGCGCCCAGCTTGCCGTTGCCGTAATAGGACATGGGCGTAGTCACCAGACCCAGGTCGATTACGTCAGCGCCTTGGCACATGATGCCGCGCGCCAGACCGTCGAACATGGATTGCGAATGGCCGCGCATATCGCGCCCCAGCACTACTTTTTTGCAGCCGAGAAACGTAACGAAAGCACGACCGATTTTCTCGGCTGTTTCCTCGGTCAATGTTTCGCCGACAATACCTCTGATATCATACGCCTTGAAAATACCTGCCATCAACAATCTCCTTTCGGTTATAAAAAAATGTGAATTCCCAGTTTTATATATAGGAGACCCGGCAAATGGCAAACCTTTTTTTAACGGAGTTTGCGCTCAGGCGGCTGAACAGCGACGAAAGCCTCAAATTCTCACCAAACTGCTCAACCTTAAGCTTGCCTTTCTTTCCTGAATGCGTAGGGTGTTCGACGCAATAGGCGGGTGAAAGCGAACGCCCGGTACATTTATCACGGAGAAGACATACAATGGAAGAGATCATTTCGAAGTCGATTATTGAACGTTTTTTTGATAAGCTCAAAGCCAACCTGGCTCTGGACGCGGCTATTGTGGGTGCGGGACCTTCGGGCCTGGTGGCAGCACGCGATCTGGCACTGGCCGGTAAGAAAGTGGCTGTATTCGAGCGCAAGCTGGCGCCGGGCGGCGGGATCTGGGGCGGCGGCATGCTTTTTAACGAGATCGTGTTCCAGGACAACGTGACGCCGATTCTCGAAGAATACGGGATCCGCTTCTGTGCTGCGGAACCTGGATATTTCACCGCAGACTCCGTCGAGGTGGCCAGTGCCCTGATCTACGGCGCCGTGCACGCCGGCGCAACGATCTTCAATGCCGTAACCGTTGAAGACATTGTTTTCCAGCACGAGCGCGTCTGCGGCGTGGTGGTCAACTGGACCCCGGTGAACCGGCTGGAGATGCATGTCGATCCGCTGGTGGTCACATCCAGGGCCGTTCTGGACGGCACGGGCCATCCGGCGGAAATCATGGAACTGGCAGCGCGCAAGGCAGGCGTGCGCCTGGATACGCCTACCGGCGGCGTGCTGGGCGAGAAGCCCATGTGGATGGAGAGCGGCGAAGCATCCACAGTGGAAAACACCAAATGCTTTTTCCCCGGACTCTACTCCTCGGGCATGGCCGCAAACAATGTACTGGGCGGTTTCCGCATGGGTCCGATCTTTGGCGGCATGTTCCGCAGCGGCAGAAAAATCGCGCGCCAGATCATAGAAGACCTGGACAAAATCTGAACCAACACTGAAACATGGACAGACAACAGGCGTGGATAGGCCTGCTTTTCGACTTGATGGTTGAGGCAGGAATATCTACGCTTGAGCCATGATGAAAATATACGAACAAACCTTACTGACGATGCTGTTACTTGCAGGCATGGCCATGATTCAAAACAGTACGGGCGAACCCCTTCACATTTTACCGCTGGGAGATTCGATCACCCAGGGCGGTCGGCATGGGCGCGAGGAATACACGTACCGCTGGCCTCTGTTCAAGAAACTGGTGGATGCCGGCGTAGACTTCGATTTCATCGGTTCGCTGAACAAAGGCCTCGATGCAAATGCCGCGTGGCCCAAAGAGTACAAAGGCAAACCGTTCGATATGGATCACGAAGGGGTCTACGGCATCAAAACAGCCAAGGCGCTGGCTCGTTTGCCCGAAGCCATGAAAAAATGGCCGGCCGCGCCGGACATCGTCTTGATCCACCTGGGCACCAACGATCAGAAGGCGCCAGACCATGCAAAAGCCGTGGTCGAGCCGTTAAAGGCGATCGTCGGCATGATCCGCGAGAAGAATCCCAAGGCCGTATTCCTGATCAGCCACCTGAATTTCAACGGCGGCAACGCGCTCACGATCCGTCCGCTGGTCGAGAGTATGGCCAAAGAGCTGAACACCACGACATCGCCGGTGATCACGGTACACATGTACGAAGAATGGAAAGAGAACCCCAAGCATGCCGAAACCGACACGTTTGACTGGGCGCATCCCAACCCCAAGGGCCAGGAGAAAATGGCAGCCAAATGGCTCGAAGCCATGCAGCCTTTTTTGAAATGAGCCTGCCTTCGCAGTTCCGCGTTGTGGATGTTTTTTTTATCCATGAGGATGGCGTTATGCTAAAAAAACCGACAGAGGGCAAAATCACGATTTTGACCTGTTACGATTACCCCACGGCCCGGGCGCTGGACCACAGCGACATCGACGTGGTTTTCGTGGGCGATTCGGTGGGCACCAATATGTTGGGCTACCGCTCGGAACTGGAAGTGACCATGGACGACATGGTGCACCATCTCAAAGCCGTGCGCAAGGGCGTCAACAGCAAGCTGCTTATGGTGGATCTGCCCTACAACTCGTTCCGTACGCAAGAAGAGGGCGTGCGCAATGCTGGCATTATGCGCCGTAAAGGCGCGGACATTGTCAAGCTGGAGGGCGGTCGCGAGATTCGCGACGTGGTCAGCGCCATTGTGGGCGAAGGCATTCCGGTCATGGGGCATATCGGCTTCCAGCCGCAGATTGCCAAAACCTCGCAGCGCTCCGTGGCCGGCGCCCTGTCCGACGAAGCCATCCGCATCCACGAGGACGCGCTGGCCCTGCAACAAGCCGGCGCCTGTTCGCTGGTCCTCGAATGCGTGGCTGAAATGGTGGCCCGGGAAATCACCGAAAACCTGAAGATCCCGACCATTGGCATCGGCTCGGGTCGCTACACCGACGGCCAGGTGCTGGTCTATGTCGACGTGGTCGGTTGGTACAACCTGCCCTACCGCTTTGTCAAACGCTACGACGCCTTTTACGAACGCACCATAACGGCCGCCAACGCGTTCAACAAAGACGTGCAAGGCGGAACTTATCCCCAGCGCAACCATGCCTTCCGGATCAAAGCCGAGGAGCTGGAGAATTACCGTAAGGCTGTCAACCCTGAAGATTGCCATGGCCCTTGACGAGCACGGAACCATTCACCGACCCCGGCGGTCGGGTCTGGGCCGTTGACACGGGTTTCACGGAAGGCACTTGCGTGGTCCGTGAATCGGCCCTGCCCATTCATAATACGGACATACCCGAGCTTTACCGCGCTGACCGGCGTGGAAACCTTTCCGCCACCTGCGATCCTGGGCCAGCAAGT
>CAZOLK010000219.1:0-9384 GCA_964580325.1 uncultured Verrucomicrobiota bacterium
GCGAAATGGGTAAAGCGATGGGAGAGCAGTTTCCAGGGCGTATAATCGGGCGGCGACACGCGATGGGCATACAGGATCTCGTCTTCCCATAATTCGGCGCGCCCTAGCAGGATGGTACGGACGGTCAAGGCGGTCAGAAAAATAACGGCGACAATGTATACATTGGGACAGTCAGCCAGGGCTTGATCGATCCTGGCCCAACCAGAGCCGGGTCGGACAGTTGCTGCTTCTTTTGCGTTTTTTTGATTCATGTCTGCTCCTTTTGGGGTTGCTGCCGAAGATAGAAACGGAGAGCTTCTTCATAACGCCCTACGCAAACCAGAGCTGTGAACAGCCCTTGTTCGGTCGGTGTTGTTTTACGGATGGCCAAAGCGCCGGCATAGCATTTCAGCGCGTCACGGAAAGCGCGTTGACGCAAGCAACGGCATCCTGCCTGATGGAGCCGCTCGTGCCACGCATTGAGTTCGTGGATGCGGGTCAACTCCATGCCGCAACGCGGGCACTGATCGGGCCGTTGCTCTAAAAGACGCCTGCAAGCTGGACACTTCATCAATCCACTTCCATGTAAAAGAGCAGGTCTTCCAGTTCGGTGCTGGCTTGGGCGATCGTGTCGCGGTCCTTTTCTTCCAGAGCCGCTTTCAGCTTGGCCAACAGATTGTCCGCGTCCTGCCGGTCGACGTCATCCATTTGATCGCGCTTGTGTGCGACGCGCTTTTGAAACTCCTCGTAGCTTTGGGCCACGGTAGCGGTGTCCTTATCCTTATCCTTATCTTCGTCCACTTCTTCCGTATCGATAAAGTTCAGATTAATTTTATCGCCAAACAGTTTGTTCAAAGCCTCACGTGCCTCGCACATCTGCTCTTCGGTCATCTTGGCCAGCGCGTCTTCGATTTTGACTTCCTTGCTCAATCCCGTGTCCTTTTCCACCGCGGTAACGGTCAGGATGCCGTCCAGATCTAGGTTCATGGTCACCAGGAAGTCGTTGCCGGCCGGCACGTTGGCCAATCCTTCGACAATGAAATTGCCGATGAAGATGTTCCTGCACGCGTTGTGATCCTCGCCCTGGAAGATGCGCACATCGACCGATTTCTGATTGTCCACTATGGTGTAGAAATTCTCGGTCTTGCTGATCGGCAGCGGAGATCCGGCCTTGATGAGAGGGACAAAGAGATTGTGGCTCATCACGCCATCATGCATGCCGATGGCGCTGGTGCCAAAGGTATACGGCGTGATATCGACCAGGATGCGCTGATCGGTTCGGCCCATTACGCGGGCTGCCATAATGCCGGCGCCATAGGCCACGGCCAGGTCCGGGTGCACGTCGCGCCGCGGACTTTTGCCCAGCTCGCGCTCGAGAATTTCATGCACGATCGGAATGCGTGTGGCGCCGCCGACCAGCACGACTTCGTCGATTTGCGACGTGCGCAGTTGCGCATCGGCCAGCGCCTGGTGTACGGCGGTGATGGTTTTGTCCAGCAATTTCTGGATCATCTCGTTGAATTCGTGGCGTTCCAGTTCGCATACGAGATCGACTTCTCCGCCGGCCTGGGTGGGCAACTGGTTTTCGATCACCTTGACATAGGGGTGGTCGGTCAGATGGATCTTGGCCTCCTCGGCTGCGCGCTTGAGCCGGTGCTCGGCCAGTGGGGTCAGTTTCTCGTTTACCTGGCGCAACAACCAGTCCGTGATCGCCGCATCCATGTCGTCGCCGCCCAGGTGGTTGTCGCCGTGGCTGGAAATCACCTCCACTAGGTCGCCTTCCATGTGGACGATGGAGACATCGAAAGTGCCGCCGCCCAGATCGAAAGCCAGCACATTGCGACGTTCATTGGGTTCCGCATGTTCATAGGCCAGGCAGGCTGCGGTCGGTTCGTTGATGATGCGGACCACCTCGAGGCCGGCAATGGATCCTGCATCGCGTGTTGCCTGTCGCTGTGCGTCGGAAAATTGGGCCGGCACGGTAATGACGGCCTTGTGGACCGGCCGTCCCAACCTTTTTTCGGCGCGTGCTTTGAGCTGCTTGAGGATCATCGCCGATATTTCCTGCGGCAAATAGGACTGGTCGCCCAGGGGCACGTATTCATTCGTGCCCATTTTGCGTTTGATCGAGCGAATCGTGCGCTCGGGATAGAGTACGTATTGATTACGCGCCTCCATGCCGACCAGCAACTGGTTTTCCGGCGATAGCCCGACATACGAGGGCATGATCGGCGTACCGTTTTCTTCGAGCATTTCAATGGTTGCATCGGTTGGCAGCGCCACTTCGCTGTTGGTGGTGCCAAGATCGATGCCTATGATGGGTTCTTGCATGTTTATTTCTCCACTTGAACTTCAGCTAATTTCAACAAAGATTTGTCGCGCCGATACCCCTGAACGACAACCGCGACCACGGTGCCATGGGCGGCACCGCTGTTTTCGCTGGTGAGTACAACCCGCATGGTTTCGGCATGGAAAAGATCGCCCTTTTGCGCCACAGGAAAAACCTGGAACCGCCTTAGCAGTTCATCCAGTTTGTCGTACACCAACTGGAGTTGCCGGCGGCCATTCTCGACACGCTGCCAGGATGGTTTCCGCCAGAACCAACGCGAGGCAGCATCGGCCGGCATGTTTTCCAGCGCACGGACCATGGCATCGCGAACGCTGATCGCTTCCAGTAAAACCTCGTTCTGAGCCTCGCGCCGAACATCGCCAGCCTGGGAACGCAGATCAGACGCGGTTTTATTCAGCTTCTCGCTCTGCTCTTTAAAGTTTTTACGAAAACCATCGGCTACCTGCTCGATGCCGCGGCCAACCTGCTGGGTGGCGCGCGCCTGCAGCTTGACTTCCTGCTTGAGCGCGCCCAGTTCGCCATAGAACGCCGTCAGGTCCGGAAACCGGTCAATGCCAAGGTCGCCCGCGTCATCGGTATAGGCTGTCTCGTCGTCGGCCAACGTCTCCAGCCAGGCGCGAAAATCGTCCAGAACACGCTGCTTCCAAGGCGCAAAGGCTGGGATTGTGGGTCGCTTGTCGCGTATCGCGCGTCTTTTCCAAAATATTTTGCCTAGCATCAGCCGTTCTCTTTGTTCACGTTAAGCCATGTCTCCAAGCCCACCTTATGGCGTGTTTCGCACATGGGCAGCAGATCGGCGATCTTCTGGACCTCCTTCATACCGAATACTTTTAGACGTGATCGGGCGATATCGTCTTTGATCAGTTGGTACGCACCGGCAATTTCCTGGAACTTTTGTGGATGCTTCTCCGGCGGATAGGCCTGAATCTTGCGCACATACGCGGCGCGGATTTCCTCTGAGCCAGCGTTTTCGGATACCTCCAGAACTTCATAGGGATAAGGTGTGAGCATAAATTTCCTCTCAAAATAGTTCGATTTGGTTAAGATTGATTTTCTTTTTTCTGGGCTTGCTCGGTTTCGACTTCCTGCGTTGGGCGCTGTTGCGTGGGGTGCATTTTGGCAGGATATCTTCCATGCGCCGGCAAGACGCTTCAATTTCAATTAGTGCAGCAACCTCGGATTCTTCCATGTTCCGGCCGTCTTCGCGGTACTCCTTGTACAGGATATGCCTGGCGACCTGTTTGACGAAATTGAGCTGTTCGTGACGCCCGGACTGTTCAGCCAACCGCGAAGCGCATGCCAGACAATTCGCGGTGCGTTCCATAATGAAATCTTGCATAACAGAATTGTTCGCTTGTATTAGCAACAATACGGCCCGGTGAACCAGATACTGGGGTAACGCATTATCGCGCAATGCAATGGCGCGAGCAGTCAGCAGCCAAAGCACCTCCTCGCAGGCCGGGATCTCATCATCCCTATGGAAATCGCCCAGATAGAACGAGAAGATTTCGTCAAGATCGACCTGCGTCAGGTCAGCGTCATGGGCGGCTTGTATGACACACTTCTTGTCGATGAGCTGTTCTTTGCGAAAACCCCAACCCCATATGGGATCGTGCACGTGCAGGAGCGTTGCCAGGTTTTCCAGCACCAGCCTGCCGTCGTTCAACGCATCTTCAAAGCGGTTGAGAAAGCGTTGATGCATGTCGGCCTGGAGATGCAGGAGTTGTTGGACAATGAGTAGGGCAGAGAGGGGCCGCTTGAATTGGTGTAGGTCATCCAGTAGCGCATCGGTTTGAGGCTTATGGGACATGGCCGCGGCATACCAGGTGAAGATCGCTTTCAGCACCCTTACATGTTCTTCCGCCTTTTCCGGAATCTTGTCCAGCCATTGAGCAAGTTTGTTGTAGCGCTTTTTCTTCAATTGGCTCCAGGCATTGTCGATGAGCAGGTAATGACGCATAGCCTCGACCCGCGGCATGCCCGCGGCCAGTTTTTCCAGATCTGCGAACAAGGTGAGGGCTTTATGTGAAACGCCACGTTGACGGCAGGAGTCGACCAGGTGGATTAACGGTTCCACATCGTCCGGAAACCGGGCATGCCATTTCCTGAGCACTTTTTCGCTTTCTTTGAGATTGTCGAGATAATTGTACCAAGCCTTGAACGTGTCGCTCAAAGGGTAGCGCTCGATACTGGCTTGCCAGTACGATGTGGGGTTAAAAGACGGCACATCGACATCCATCATCCAAAACGGCAGATCTTGGGTCGCATTTTTGTATTGTACGGCCATGTGCGCCATTTCGGCGTAAATGAGGGCTTGGTCCAATTTGCTCAACCAATCTTTACACTCTTTCAAAATGCCTTCCCAATAGTCGGGCGTTTCGATCTTGTAGCGTGCGAAGTAGAGAAAGCACGCCAGCGTGAAATCAGGGAGCAATGCTATCTGCTCAACAACCGATTGCGATTCGTCTTCCAGCACATAGAGGTCAAACTCATAAGCGTTCAAGGTCTGAGACAGTATTTCCAACCACAAACCTTTCTTGCGCTGGAAATACGGATGCCGGGACACGACGATCAGCGTTTTCACCAGTTTGGGCAACGAGCCGTTGGCTTCAATGACCCTGTCGATGTGGTGCAATTCTGCGTGGAGGCTGTTGCCGGCCAGTTGTTGTTTCAGCTTTTTTATGCATGGCCGCACCGCATCGTCGCCGTTCAGGATTTTGTGCATGGCTATGCGCATGCCATCCAGCGCGGCAAAGGCCTGCATACGTTCCAGGCATTTAACAACGACATCGTCGCGATGTTGGTAAAAGGCATCCAGCGCCTGAAGCCAGAGCCGCCACCCCAGCAGCGGCGAGCGTCGGCCCACGATGCGCAACATGGCCTGGTAGGCGGGTCCGGTTCGCTCGAGGCTCTCCAGTTCCGTCCAGGCCTCGATCAATGCCGTGGCCGCCTGTTTCAACGGATGATCATCGGCCATATGGGGATGAGCGGCCAACAAACGCGGATCGCGCAGGTTGTTTTTGATATATGTATCGATAAGGGCGGTCTGTTCCGGGTCCTGGCCATAGGTGCCGATGTATTCCGTGCGGCCGCCTTCGATATCTAGCCGCAGCCACAGGTTTGGGATAAGGGTCGTGCGCCATTCGGGATGGTTGGCGCTAAGTGTATGGACCATTTGCATCGCTTCCTGCTTTTGGTCGTTGTCCAGCATGACTTGGAGCCGCATTTCATACGCGGAACAGACCAGCGGTGCCATGGCCGGGGTGTATTGCGTATGCTTCCGCAACATTTTGGCCAATGCCAGCGCCCGACGGTCACGCCGTTCGCTCAGCGCCTTCTCGACATCCGTACACAATTTATTGATATCGTATGCGTTAGTCGGATCGTGTTTCTTTTTATTTTTATTCTTATTTTTCTTGTTATGTTGTCGTCCCATGACACACAGCTTTTAACTGAATATTAACAAGAAACAAGCAAAAAAAGTCAACATTTCGCGCCGGGACAATAGCGATAACCGACGCCGTGCACGGTTTGAATAACGGTGGGGCGCCGCGTATTTTGCTCGATTTTCTTACGCAATTGGGCAATGTGTTGATCCAGTGTTCGTGTGGTGCCCAGGTAATCGATGCCCCAGGCATGGTTCAGCAATTGGTTGCGGCTCAGCACTTCATCGGGCCGGGCATGAAAAAGCTCCAGCAACTTCAATTCGCGCTGGGAAAGCTTGAACGAAACCTGGCCGCGTTTGCTGCGGAAGCGCTTGCGGTCGATTTCAGCCGCGCCGAAACGGAACACGTCGGGCAAGGGCTCGGTCTGTTCCGGCATATCGCCGTGCGACCGGCGCAGGACCGCAGCCACCCTGGCCAGCAATTCGCGAATGCCGAAGGGCTTGGTGATATAATCGTCCGCGCCCAGTTCCAGGCCAAGGACTTTATCAATTTCCTCGCCCTTGGCCGTAAGCATGATGATCGGCACGCGGCTGTTGCGGCGCCTGATTTCACGACAGATCTCGTATCCACTGACATGCGGCATCATGATGTCCAGCATGACTAGGTCATAAACGTTCTGTTCAAAGTGCTGCAAAGCGTTCAGACCGTCCACGGCCGCATGCACGTGGTATTGTTCGCTCTCGAGCGTGGTGATCAATCCCTCGCGAATATGTGGATCGTCCTCTGCTACCAGTATAGTGTAACTCATAACCGTTTAGCCAAACAGATTCTACGGGAAAAGGCAAGGTGAAAAGAAGAAGGAACAGGGAGCAGGGAGTCGTAACTCCCTCGCTCCCTAACTCCCACCTCCGCTCTCAACCCGGTTGCGGCCGTTTTCCTTGGCCTGGTAGAGGGCCAGGTCGGCCTGTTTCAGCAAGGTCTCGAAGCTCAACATTCGTTCGTTTAATTCCGCCACGCCGATACTCACCGTGAAGCGGACCGTCCCCAGCGCCGCGGCGACTGCACAACGGGATAATTCCACGCGCATCCGTTCCGCCACAACACGCGCGCCCTGGATTCGGGTGCCGGGCAGGGTTACGGCAAATTCCTCGCCGCCTATCCGGCCAAACACATCGGATGCCCTCAGACAGCGTTGGGCCGTGGCTGCCAGCGTCTTGAGCACATCGTCGCCCGTCGGATGGCCATACACATCGTTGACCCTCTTGAAATGGTCGGCGTCCAGCAGCATGACGCTCATGGGCTGACCATAGCGTATATGCTGCAGAAACATCTGCTCGGACAGCTCCATGAAATGACGTCGGCTGTATACACCAGTCAACGCATCGGTTCGGGCTTGGCGACACAGTTGCTCCTCCCATTCCTTGCGCGCGGTGACGTCGGAGAGCAGCCAGACCACACCTTGCTCCGGTCGGTACGGTGTCAGCGTTTTACCGATCAGCATGCCCCAATAAGGCATGCCGTCGCTTTTCACCAGCCGGATCTCTTTTTCAAAAGCCTGGCCGTTACTCAAAAAATCGAACGATTCGCGCTGCAGTTCTTCGTAACCGCTATCGTCGATGAATAAAAGACGAAAAGGTTTGCCGGTCAGACTTTTCATGGGCAGCCCGATAATCTCCGCCCAGCGCGGATTGACCCACTCGAACAGCCTGTCGCGCACCAATGCGATGCCGATCAGGCTTTTTTCGAGAATAATGGATTGCAGCCTGTTGACTTTGCTCAGTTCGTCCTGAGTCGTGCGCAGCTTTTGCTGGGTTTTATCGCTAATGCGAACCAGCTTGATCGAGTTACGCAACAGTTTTTCGTACTGACGGTGGAGCGCCAGGTATTCCTCACGCGAAACCGTCTTGCGCTCCGCGATTGCCGCGGCCTCTTCGGCAACACGCCTTTCACTCCGAAACAGCTCGTGAATCGGCTCTTTACATGTATAGTTCATTTTCCTCAGCCCTGACCCGATGATACTGGATACTATAGCATGTTTTGGCCGATCAGTCAATCTTCAACTGTACGGCTGCTCGTTGAGAAACGACGAAAGGGCCTTGATCGTAGAACCGGGCCAGCACCAGATTGACGGTGCTGCCGCTCTTAACCCGTTCCAGCGCAGTGCCTACATCGTCCACGTGGCGGATTTCCCGGTCATTGATGCGCAGGACATGGTAGCCGGCGCGCAAACCGGCGCGACTTGCGCTCGAATCGGACGCAACGTTGGCAATGACCAATCCTTTGCCGGGCGCTGTTTCGCGTGCAACGTCTTCGAAATCCAAACCGAGCAACGCGTGCGCCAAGTCGCGACCGGACGGTTTGGGCACAGGATCGAACACCATGCTCAAGGAAACCGACTTATCATTCTGGTAAACGGTCATGGCTACGACATCGCCGGCGTTCATGTGCATCAGACTCGCGCTGTAATCGTAAAAACTGGTGACCGGCCTGCCCTGGATGGTTTCGATGCGCGCACCCTTGCGTAAGGCCGTGCGTGAAGCTGGACTGTTGTTGAAAATCTCCTTGACGTACAATGCGCCTTCGTGGTGGATCATGTTGATCCCGAGCCAGATCCGCTTCAAAGATTCGGGCGAGAGCCAACCAGCCAGCAGCATGCGCACACGCTTGACCGGTACGGCAAAGCCGATGTTCTGTGCATCGCGGTAGATGGCCACATTGACGCCGATCAACTCGCCATCCACATTGAGCATGGGGCCGCCTGAACTGCCCGGATTGACCGCGGCGTCGGTCTGGAGAATGTCGCAAAACAATACCTCGCCGCCATAACGCGCTTCACGGTCCTTGGCCGAGAGTACGCCCACGGTCACGGTGTGGGAAAGCCCGAACGGATTCCCCATCACAATCACGCTTTCGCCCAACATCAAGTCGTCGTCCAGCGCAAGCTTGACCGTCTGCAGGGGCTCGTTGGGTTCGATCTTGATCAGAGCCAGATCGCTGATTTCGTCGCCGGCAATGAACTCTCCGATGTACGATGTTTTGTCGGAAAGGGTTACATGAATGACCGACGCCCGTTCGGTCACGTGGTAGTTGGTCAGGATATAGCCTGACTCATCGATGATCACGCCGGAACCCAGAGAATGCGAAACTTTGTACCCGGGCTGGCGCGAGGGACCGAAAAATTCGCGCAGATACTGGTCGTGCAGATTGCCGCGAAACTGGCGCGCAGGGTCCTGGTATACGACTTTAACCATGCGTTCGGTCCCGATATTGACCACCGCAGGCAGTGCTTTGTCCACGGCTTCGACGACCGGCGAACGGCGATTGGGCGAGGCCATGACCGGCAGAACGGCAAACAACAGCGCTGTCCACCACCGGAAATCTGTCAGGCGCCGGCAAGACCTAGCGACGTGTTTCATCATATTCCATTCCTATCCTTATGAAATCTAAACAAAGATATCTTATATCCTTTACATGAGAAGCGAGTCAATGAGAAGGTTGCGGCAAAGGTTGGCCGCCAGGGATGCAAGAACGCGAAGGTTCGACATAATAATTGCTAACGCAGGTAGTTGTCATGAGTACGCAGTTTTACACGGAAAATGAACCTGTCCGGTACACAACACCGGAACAGGCGGCGCATCCTCTTTTTCCACGATCCGAGGTCTATCGCCG
>CAZOLK010000220.1:0-3474 GCA_964580325.1 uncultured Verrucomicrobiota bacterium
CCTGGCGCGCCGCGACCAGGGCCGGCACGCCTTTGAGGGTTTTGCCGAAGATCGGCTGGATCGCGGGCGAGGTCAGGAACCGTACAAAGGTCCAGGCCTCGTCCACGTGGCGCGAATGGGCAAAAATACCGACCGCGTTGACATGGGTGCGCTGAGCCGAATCGCCAGCGCGCGGCAACGGCGTCAGGCCAAAGCGCAGGCCCGCCTCCTGCAGCGGTCGCAGCGCCCAGGGACCGGTCATGCTCATGGCAAACTTAGGCGACATCAAGATCGAATCGCCGCTGATAAAATAGCCGGACGAGAGCGGCACGTTGCCCAGCACGATGCGTTCGCCGTACTGGGTCTGGAAATTCTCGATCAGCGCCTGCCCCAGGGCCGTATTGCCGGTGACCGGGGGTCGGGTCGGCGCAAGGGCGCGATCCAGATAGCGCCCGCCGTAGAGTTTGGACAGGGACAGGTTCCAATAGAGGTTGGCAGCCATGCCGTACTGGCTGAACGTGCCATCCGGCTTGCACAGAGTCAGGCGCGCGGCCAGCGCACGGAACGCGTTCCAGCTCATGGCGCGATCAGGCCGGGGCCAATCTTCTCGCGGTATGCCGGCTTCTTCCAGGCGGTCGCGAGAGTAAACCAGGACACGTATCGGTACTTCGAGCGGCATGCAATAGAGCTTCTCCTGCCAAGTGCAGTTGACGACCGCGGCGCGGTGGTAAGCGGACAGGTCGAGACCAGTTCTGGTCACGCAATCGTCAAGCGGCAGCAGCGCACCGCGCGCGATCCAGACGCCCATGGTCCCGGAGTAGAGCGAGAACACATCGGGCGCCAGGCCGGAAGCGGCTTGGGTCTGCAGCTTGGTCCAGTACTGGCCCCAAGGAAAGACATTGACATCGAGCCGGATATGGGGATGGGCCTGCACGAACTTTTCACAGATAGCACGGCTGTACACCACCTCATTGGCGCCGCCCCAAAGCGCATACTTGATTGTGGTGCGCGGTCCTTCGAAAGAAGGATGCTCGATGATCTCACCGGCCCGCGAACAAGCACTAAACAACGCAAAACCAAGCAACGCCAGTGTTATGAGTCTAGCTTTCATGCCTATGCAGGGACAAGGATCTGCTCCTTTACCTCTTCCAGCACCTGCTCATGTACCGTAGGGAAGCATCGGAAAAAACATCGATGCTTTCACCACCCTCGGATCAATTGAAGTTTGCACAGGTACACGGGTACCTTTAAATACAGATGTACCGCCCAAAACTTTTGTGTTTATACTGATAACATTAGTTTCCATATGGATAAAATATACCGTAAGCATTGCCGACAAGCAAACGGAAAGTCGCTACGTTGACGTCAGCTTTATAACTTGAAATCACGGCCAGTGATCTCAAACACAACCCAGTGCATGCAGCGCTTTGTACATGGTCACCTGGACCACGGCCAGGCCCAGCACCGCCGAACCGATCAGCACGGTCCATTGCATGGCCGTCAGTGGTCAGCAATTCGCCCGGTTTGCCCAGACTGAACATGAGCACCAGGTACAACGGCAGGGAATAGAAACTGACCAAGCTAAAACTGAGCCGTGACTAGTAGCTGCGCAGCGAGGTATGCGCACAGGGCCATGACGCCTGCAACCAGTTCGATTGCGGCTTGTGGATAGCGGATTTCGGATTCATCGCCCCGGACAAAAAGATAAGAAAAAAAACCACCGATAACTGCGTGGTGTCCACCGGCTCCACGCAGGCATAACAAAAGGCCAGCCACTGACTTGCGCAGCAATTGACGCGAATGGACGCCTCGCCGCCGGCACGCAGCAGAAAACCGCTCTCCAGATCAAACGACAACCCGCGCAGTTAACAGGTATAGATACCAACAGGCACCAACCAACGCTCTAATAGGCCTGATCAAAAGACGACGATATATGTTGCGCAAACTAAGGGCATGCGCAAAAATAACTTCACCATTGAGGGGCAATTCATCCCATCTGGCTTCGTTGCGAATGTTTAGAAATATTTCACTATTCCTGAAAATTCGCGCCTTGCCGGCTGGGCGACTCACCTCCACAAATGGCGAACTTCTTTTTGCGCACGCCCTAATCCTTCAAACCAACAGCCAAAGTGCAGGCTTTGACATTGACTGTGAACCGGTTCGCAAGGGCAGGATGACTCCATAATAGAATAAAATTACTACTCTTTCGGCGCGGATTCGCCGCCCACCTGGAGCAGCACATTGGCGCCGGCTGGAACCAGGTCGACCTCGGCGCCGGATTCGATCAGCTTGTCCACTTCCATGACCTGCATGACCGCTTCCATGATCTCCGGATCTTTTTCACGGATCTCGTTGAGCGCCGTACCCACAATCTGCGGTCGGGCAGCAGCGGCTTCGGCCATTTTCTGCGAGACCTTGAATGCGGTTTCGCTCTTGATCAGGCCGACCCGGTTCTCGCCGTCCTGTTTCATGGCGCTGGTGACCTGAACCAGACGCTTGACCACCTTTTCGGTGATGTTCTGCACCATCTGCGAATCAGTGAAAGCCACTTTGCGGATATATACCGAACCCAACTGGTACCCCCATTTCTCAGACTGGGGCGACACGGTCTGGCGCACCGTACGGCTCAGACTATGCCGGTCTTCGAGCATCTTTTCCATATCCAGGTTGCTCAGCGTGGAGATGGCGGAGCTGGTGACATTGGCTTGCAGCGAACCATCAGGATTGGCGTTGATGAACAGGAATGCCACCGGATCCTTGACCTGCATCTCGTACCAGATGCCGACGCCCATGGGCGTACCTTCTTCGGAATTGACCATCTGGTTACGAAGGTAATGCTGGCGCAGCGCTGTGCTGACCACGTAATGTTTGCCGAACATGGGAATGCCGACCGCACGCCAGCCAAAATGCTTGACCGGAAAGTGCAGGCCAGGTTCGTCAATGGAACCGATCACCTTGCCGAACAGGGTAAACACGTGCACTTCGCATTCCTTGACGCAGGTGTAACAGCAGAAGATCTGGAACAACCACAGCAGGAACGGAACGAACATGATGCCGATGATAAAAGGAAAGAAACTCATAGCGCACCTCCTTTTGCCGGCGTGTTCAGGACAACGCGCCCGGCGTTTTTATACAAGGGGATCCGCACATTGCGCAGGTAGGCCTTGAGCGCTTCGGATCCGCCGGAAGACTTGATTTTGGTCAGGGTGGTGGCCAATTCACGCAGCGGTGCGACCTCAGCCTGGGCATTGTTGGTGGCGATCTCCACCGCGCGTGCGCTCATGGTTATCTGCTGTTCAGCGTCAGCGCGCGCCGTGCTGATGTCGGCGGCGACCTGGTTGCGCGTGCTGTTAATGGCTGACAGCGCTCGGTCAACTTCGGGCGGGGGATCAATTTCGGTAACGAGCGCAGCGTCCAGCTCGATGCCGTAACGGCCGGCCGTGGAACGGCACTGCTCTTCCATGTACTGGTTGATCAGCGGCAGGTTTTTGCGCA
>CAZOLK010000220.1:3484-4896 GCA_964580325.1 uncultured Verrucomicrobiota bacterium
TTCCACGGCGCTCGTGGCAGCGCCCTCGACGTCTTCACCCGGCGCGGCCAGGTTCTGGCCCTTGGGATCGACGAAGTTAGCGATACGCTCGCGCAGTACGGACACGAAATAGCCCATGACATGCTCGAGCGGGCTTTGCACGCCGAACAGGTAGGGGTAGAGATTGCTCTCGCTGATGCGGTGACGCAACTGGCCGTTGACACCCGTGGTCAGGTTGTCCTTAGTCACGGCTTCGATGGTGCTCTGCATTTTGGACGGATCCCAGACCAGATCAACGGCCTGGGTAGCCACGCTGACCTTGTGCACTTGCTGCCAGGGCATTTTGAAATAAGGGCCACCAGGACCGATCACGCGAACTTGCGGATAAGCATAGCGTTCCTTCTCCTCTTCGGTAAGCGGCGCGGCAGGTGTCTCGGCATTCTCAAGCCGCTCCACCTTGCCAAACGTGGTCACTACGGCACGCTGATCGGGGCGAACGGTGTAAAAACCGGTCACCGCGACACGTACCAGAATGTACAAGCCGACGCCAAGTATAAAACTGAACATCTTCATACCCTCCCAGGGGTTATATATTACTTAATTCCTATATTTCATGGATCGTTGTGCATCATATCGAAAAAGAAAACCATAGTCAAACACAGAGATGCGTCCACGGAAAAGAAAGATGAAAAAAGAAGCTTGCGTAAAAACGGTCTATCGCGTAGCGAATGGATTGGTCGCCAATGCCTGGAAGCGGACCGCCATGAGGATATCCAACGCGACGCCTGGGAGACATCGGTTGATTTAGTTTATGGAATCGAAAGAATCGATTCGTTCGCAGCAAAAGCCGACCGCAGAACTACGCCCTCCCCCCTGCTCCCTGCCGAATCATGCAACTTGAACTTGCCATGCGCGCCATGCAAAGGCATAGTATCGTGAAGCGATTTTAGCATAGGGTTTTTTCGCATGCAGCAAGACAACGACCAGGTAATAGCGCACTATTGGGAATTGCTTCCTGACCAACGGGTCCGCTGTAATCTTTGCCCACGGCAATGCACGCTCAAGAACGGTCAACGCGGCGCCTGTTTCGTGCGACAATGCCTGGACAACAGGCTTGTGCTGACCACATACGGGCGATCCACCGGGTTTTGCATCGACCCCATCGAAAAGAAACCGCTCTATCACTTCCTACCCGGCACGCCGATCCTGTCTTTCGGCACGGCTGGCTGTAACCTGACCTGTAAGTTCTGCCAAAACTGGGGCATCAGCCGCTCGCGCAACACGGATGCGCTGACTGCCAGGGCCACACCAGAAGCAATTGCCGAGGCTGCGCTGGCCCAGGGGTGTTCGGCTGTAGCCTTCACCTATAACGAACCCATTATATTTCTGGAATACGCGGTGGACATTGCCCAAGCTTGCCATGACCGTGGCAT
>CAZOLK010000220.1:4906-9380 GCA_964580325.1 uncultured Verrucomicrobiota bacterium
AGGCTGGATCAACGAGCAACCACGACGAGATTTCTTCCGCCACATGGATGCCGCCAACGTCGACCTTAAAGCTTACAATGATCGATTTTATCACGACCTGTGCGGCGCCGATCTGCAAACGGTACTTGACACCCTGGTTTACCTGCACCAGGAAACCGATGTCTGGCTGGAAATCACGACCCTGCTGATTCCGGGCGAAAACGACAACCCGGATGAAATCAGCGACATGACGCAATGGATTTTCGATGTACTGGGACCGGACCTACCACTCCACTTTTCCGCTTTTCATCCGGACTGGAAACTGACCCATGTCCCGGCAACGCCGCCGGCCACACTGCACGTAGCGCGTAAGATCGCCATGCAGAACGGCATGCGCTATGTGTACCTGGGCAACGTCTTCAACCGCGACGGCAGTTGCACCTACTGTCACCGCTGCGGCAAAGTGGTCATCAGTCGTGAAGGCTACCTGCTCAAGCAATGGAACCTTAACCGCGGCAATCACTGCAGTTTCTGCGGCGCGCAAATTGCAGGCCTATTCGAAAACGAACCCGGAAGCTGGGGCTCACGGCGCAAGCCCATCGATGTGTGAAGAACTCCCAACTCCCTTGCATGCGCTGTGCTGCCGGCTTGGCCAGTGAGCAGTGCAATGATAAGTGGCCAGTAAGCATAGACCAGTGATCAGCGGCCAGTGATCATTCACCTATTACAAATCCCAACTCCTCATCAGATCGAATATTCCGGCCATTGGCCGACTTCTTCAACCATCTTGTGGCAATCTACGAAAAGGGGCACAATATCGGGATCAAACAGGGTGCCGCTGCAGCGGATGATCTCATTGAGCGCCTCTTTTTCGCTGATCGATGGCTTGTAGATGCGCGGCGAACGCATGGCATCGTAAGAGTCGACAATGGCGAAAAGGCGTGCACCAAGGCAGATTTCATCGCGCTTGAGCCTTTGCGGATAACCGCTGCCGTCAAAACGTTCGTGATGGCAGAGGACGATCTCGGAGGCCAGTTCCAGAAACGTATTGGACTTGAGAAAGTTATAGCCGATCTCGGGATGCTTTTTCATCACTTCCCACTCATCGGCAGTCAATGGGCTGGGCTTCTTGAGCACAGCGTCAGGCACACCGATTTTGCCGATGTCGTGCAGGAATGCACCGCGGCCCATGGCATCCAGGTTAGGTGGTTCAATCTTCATATTGCGCGCCAACAGCAAAGTAAGGTCTCGCACGCGCACGCTGTGCCGGCTTGTGGAATGTTCGCGCGCATCCAGCATCTGGACCATGGCGTCCAGGGTGAATTTGTGCGATTCTTTGATACTGTCAAGCGCTTTCATCACTTCGGCGCTCTTGGAACGAACCATGTCTTCCAGGTAATGCTGGTATTTCAGGTTTTCCGAAGAGAGCCGGCGATAATCCAATGCGCGGTTGAGCACGGCAAACAACTGATCATGGATGAAAGGCTTTTTGACAATGTCATACGCGCCATGGCGCAGGGCCGTAATAGCGCTGTCCGCGGTCAATTGCCCCGAGATGACGACCCGCACCAGGTTCTCGTCCAGTTTCTGCACTTCGCGCAACAGATCAAAACCATCGCGGCCAGGCATGGCCAGGTCGGTCAACAGGATTTCGTATTTGCCCTCATGGCGGCGCAGTTCATCCAGCGCCTCATCCACGGAAAAACACGACTTGGCTTCATAGCCTTCCATAAGCAGCGTGATTTCGAGCAGTTGGGCAATACTCACCTCGTCGTCGACAATCAGCACGCTGCCTCTGTTGCCACTGGTCGTGGAACTGAAACTGCGTATCATGGCGCGGTCCAGTTCCCATTGATCTTCTGGTTCGTCATCCACTACGGGCACGGGACTGCCAGCCCAGGTCACATGGCGGTCACGGCCGCTTTCCTTGGCCTGGTACAGGGCCTGGTCAGCGCGTTCCATCACTTGCTCATACGAAATGGAAGGATCGTCCTGGTGGTTAATGGTAATGCCCATGGAGCTGGTCAGCTTGACCGGGTTATGTTTGTCACCGAACACGTGGCCGCGAATTTCCTGGATCAGCCTTTCGGCAAAAGCCATGGCCTCCTGATCATTGGCTCGTGGAAGAATGATCAGGAACTCGTCGCCGCCGTAACGGGCCACGAGATCCGTGGTGCGCGATGTGTTACTGAGCAGCCTGGCAAAATCGATCAGGACCTGGTCGCCGAACTTGTGGCCCAGGGAATCGTTGATGTTCTTGAAATAATCGATATCCAGCAAAATGATGGCCATGGGATGGCCGTAGCGGCGCGACAGCAACCAGTTACGCTCAAGTTCACGGTTCAGATGACGCCGGTTGTAAAGGCCGGTCAACGAATCGCGTATGGCCAGTTGCTTGATTTGGTTCAGCGCGGCCATCACGGAGGTCAGGTGGTTGGCTGCGTGATACAGGAAAGCGATATCCATGGCGGTAAGTGCATCCTGCTGGCGCGAGGCAATGGTGAGAACCCCGTTTACTTTGTCATTGTAAATGATGGGTACAGTGGTGATGTCTTGCAATTCCTGGTTCATGGGGCCTTCGCAAATCTCGCCTTCCTGTTCCACGCGCAAATTGGCCATGGGCGCCGGTTTGCCGGTCAGCGCCTGGCAGCGGTTCAACATCTCCTGCTGGATGGCTTCCACCTCGCCATAGGATACGGGCTGCTCGAGGTGAAGAAACATCATGGCCTCTTCCTCGTCCATTTCGAGCACGCCCACCAGGTCGCAAGGGATCACCTGCGCCACGCCACTGCCCAAGCTGCGCAAAGCCTGATGCAGACTGCGTGTCTGAATCGAGGCTTCGCTCAATTGGCGCATTACGCTGAATTGGTATTGCAGCCTATCGAAATGCAACCAGCCTTCGCGCAGATCGCGGGCGTTCTTATGTGAAATCTCGTCGTCGATGCATTTTCGCAGCACGTCGATCTGAACCGGTTTGGAAAGAATATGGGTAACGCCCAGCGACTGGATCTTCTGAACGATATTTTTGCCTAGGTAACCGCTGTAGATGATGATGCCCAGCCAAGGCCAGATTTTACGCGCTTCCTGCAAAAAAGCCAAACCATCCATCTCTTCCATACGCAAATCCACGATCGCCGCGTCGAAATCATGGTGCAACAGGCATTGCAAACCTTCGCGACCGTTGGAGGCTTTGACCACGGCATAGCCTTCATGCTGGAGAAAGGCACCCAGCAAGCGTCGAATCTGTTCCTCGTCATCCAGGATCAGAATCCGCTTTTGCCTTGCGGACACCATGCTCTCTTCGTTAACGGCATTCATATCTGTTCAATATACACTCAACAGCATGCGATTCGCAAGCAGTCCTTTTTCATTTTTGATAATCATGGTTGCATTCCGTATCAAGTTACGTTAATAAAGACATATACGTTATGGTTGAGTTTGCTGTTTTTTTGTAGTACTTTTTTATCGATTTAATGAAAGATATTGATAATTATTGTAAAGAAAGCGTCCGGATGTGACAGGAATAACAAAAAAAAGATTGTTTTGTGTTGAGGTTGGCGATTCGACAACTAACATCTCACATCACGTCGCTAAGCATGGATGGAGTGTTGACCATGCCTGTTGATGATCACTGGCTTAAAGAATTTTACAACGGTTTAAAAGTCCTGGAAAATTTTTCCTTTCCCAAACGTTGTCAAACGTGCGGAAAGGAGTATCGTAACCTGGACGAGTATTTGAAGGAAACCGGGGCGGCGACCGATTCCAGCGGCCTGATGCAAGCCATTGACGATGACGACAATCCCATTGTCGGCCTTTTCCGCAATTGCATATGCGGTTCGACCCTGATGATCACTTGTGGAAACCGGCGCGATATGTCGGAACAGGGTCAGAAACAACGCGATGTTTTTCAGAAATTGCTGGATTTAATGGAACAGCGCGGGATCCCCCCTTCAATGGCCCGACCGGAATTGATTAAAATTATGAACGGTCAACCGTCCGAGCTGATCCAGGGATTGAATCCGGATCATGTCATGGACGATAATACGCCAATCTAATGGAAGCGCCGGAACTGGAAAACCTGAGGGATGCGTTTGAACGCTGGTTGCTGAGCGGCGAGGCATCGCGCACCCAGTACAGCGATTTCCACGACCATCTCCTATCCATGCTGCCAAAAAGCGCAGTTCCCATCAAACTGCGTGCCGAAGAATATACGAACCGGGAGAGCGCTCTGGATGCATTAGACGCTTTTTTCAAGCTGTCTCCTGAACAGATGATTTCGGCTAAAGGGCTGCTGCTGGCCGGCAAAATCAAGGCGTACCTCCGTGGCCAGGAATCTGTCCAGACGGCCGCGACCGCGACATCGCCGCTGTCACTCCGCCCGTTGCGCAGGCTTTTCACAGGCGAATACGCCGTGCATATCCAAGCCATCATGATCCTAGTCGCGATGCCGCCGCTGCTATGGCTGCTGCATCAACGGCACCGCGCCCTGCGCCTG